>LUZN01000020.1 GCA_001603665.1 Bacteroidales bacterium Bact_22 | reverse complement strand
TATCGTGTAGAATTTGAGACAATTATTACCCTTCAAAGTCTCTATATGTTATTGTTTTTCAAAATAATTTTCAATAAAAGCTATATCCTTGGGATATGTCACCTTATAAAGGTTCTCACCGCCTTCAACAAAAGTTGGCTCAATTCCATATTCTTCAAAAAGCACTCTTGTCTCATCTGTCATGTCAAGGTACTTACCCGTTTCGTAGGCCTTTTTCAAAAGGATGTAATTAAACGCTTGAGGGGTTTGCATTCTTAAACATTCATTTCGGTTCAAATATGTTTTGTCCTTCTTTATTATTGTATCAATACAAGGAGCCACAAACGTAATGGAATCATCCTCGCAATCAATAAGTGTTTGTATTTGCTCAATAGTAACAAGTGGTCGAGCTGCTTCCAACAAAATAACTTTTTCACATTCTTTCAAACCATTAAGACCGTTCATAACAGAACCACTGCGAGTTTTTCCGCCAGGGACATCAACGCCAACCACAATAATCTGCTTTTTAGGTATCAACTGGCACACCTTGTCATAAACATGCCGCCAAAGCTCCTTACCCCACAGTTGAACGAACTGTTTTTGCTGATGAAACCTTGTACCTTTCCCACCAGCCAATACGATAGCTCCCACTTTTTCCATACGCTCTGTTTATTTGCTCAATATTGACCTTACCTTTTCAACAACCTCTTCTGGAATTGCTGGTGATATTTTACCAGTTTCCCATTTAATTTTTGGAGTCAGCAAGCTGTCTTCAGGCAAGGCAACGTCAAAGAGACAAGGATCGTTGTCGGTAACCCATTTTCTATAATCGGCCAATTGCTCATACGATTCAAGCTTTACCCCTTTTAATCCGTATGCTTCAGCTATTTTAACAAAATCTGGAACAGTATATCCTCCGGAAACTGCTGTACATGCGAAACGATCACTATGGTTGAAATGCTGGGTTTCGCTAATCTTACCAAGCACACGGTTATTTAGAATAAAAATTTTCACCGGGAGGTTCTCTCGCTTCACTGTTTCCAATTCCTGAATATTCATTTGGAAGCCGCCATCACCTGTAATGCAGAATACAGGTGAGTGTTTCTCTGCGATAGCCGAACCTATGGCAAATGGAAGGCCACAACCCATGGTACCATAACCGCCACTGATATGAATACGGCCTTTGTAGCCTTTCAACACAAGTGACTGCGCACTCCAGCACTGGTGCATACCCACGTCAACTGAAACATTGGCATTAGGTGGCAGCAAAGCGCTTATAGCCTCGACAGCATAATTTCCTGGCTGCTTGTCATAATTTTCAAGCACGGCCTTTGCTTCAAGGCATTGTTTTCTCCATACGCTGAAATCGCCAACAGACTCATTCATTATCTTGCGCATAAAGTCACGGGCATCGGTATGGAACTTATCCTCGTCAACCTTAATGTTACGACTCAATTCCGATTCGTCAATATCGGCTCTTACCAAATGGGCTTGGGGTGCAAAGTTTGCAGTGTATCTTCCCACCTGTCGCAAGCTTAATCGAGCTCCTACAGACACAATCAAGTCACACTCTCGCATTATCATATTGGCAATACGATTACCGTGAGTGCCAATAAAACCTATATGAAGATCATCTTGAGCAAGATCGACGCCATTCATAGTAGTGAGCAGTGGAATATTTGTCTTCTTAACAAATTCATGAACCATCTCAACAGCGTCAGCTGTACGTACGCCATTACCAACGAGCAGAACAGGTTTTTTAAATATAGTTTTGAATATCATTGTCTTTGTTTTTTCAGATTAATACTTAGGAATAACCATCTCTGCCTGCTGAATATCAAGCGGAAAGTCGATAATAACTCCACCTTTTCTGCCAAGCAGAGCCATATTGTATGCTCGGTTCACTATTTCAGAGAATCCTTCACCACTATTAGCTGTGACAGAATATTTGGTAATGTTTCTTGTCATGGAAACAATATCCATTTCCTGAAAGCCATTCTGACGAATACCCGAGAAACCTTTCATTTCATTGGTCGGCACATTGCCACATATACCCATGATAGGATATCCATCAAACCAAGCATCCGCCAAACCTCCAAAGGCGTTTACAGCTCCTGGACCAGAGGTAGTGAAATATACACCTATTTTGCCACTGGTTCTGGCAAAACCATCAGCCGCTAAAGCACAGCCTTGCTCATGGTAGCACACATGAGTTGTAATTTCATCCTTTCTCTTATATAGAGCGTCCATAAAAGGAACAATATAACCGCCAGCATAACCAAAAACATCGGTCACGCCATGTTTGATTAAAAAATCAACTAAATAATCAGAGCAATTCATATTTCTATCATTTATTCATTTAACAACTGTTGGACGTTCTGTTTCCTTACTATGACATGAGTACCCGAAGGATATTCCTTGCGGATGGCCTTCATCACAACCTTGGCAAAATCCATCGGCTCGAGTAGTGTGCTTTGGTCTTCGTCTGGGAACAGGCTTTTGCGCATCTTTGTTCTGGTTCTACCCGGAGAAATAACAGCAGCATAAAGTCCATCCTCTGCCCAGCATTTAGTGGCCATCACCACCGCAGCTTTAGATGCACAA
Source organism: Bacteroidales bacterium Bact_22 (assembly GCA_001603665.1). Classification (GTDB taxonomy): domain Bacteria; phylum Bacteroidota; class Bacteroidia; order Bacteroidales; family F082; genus Limimorpha. The sequence goes on along the minus strand of LUZN01000020.1, from coordinate 81,214 downwards.
TATTCGCTCCATGTAGCATGGGTTTCAACCGATGCTGCCGAACCAATGTTTATTATCTGCAAATTAGGGTTATATTTCAAGGCAATGCCTGTACAGTAAAAAGTACCACCCACATTGATGTCGAAATGCTTCTTAGTATTTTCCAAGTCTATTTCCTTCACCGACTTGGGCACCACGTAACCTGCATTATTCACCAAAATATCAGGAACAAACTCCTTAATGACATTCTCGATGCTTTCCCAATCAGTCACATCAAGTTCCGTTCTCGTGGCCGCTTTTACAATATAGCCATCAGCCTCAAGCAATTCTTTCAGAGCTTGGGCAATTCCTCCATTGCCTCCCGTTATTAAAACTTTTGTTTTATTCATTATCTTTAAGTTGTTTATTATTCATTATAACCGTCAGGATTATTATTTTGCCAGTTCCAACTATCTCGCACCATCTCCTCGATGCCATATTTTGCTTCCCAATCAAGTTCTGTTTTGGCTTTGGCAGGATTGCAGTAACAAGTGGCTATGTCACCAGCACGACGAGGCTTAATGCTGTAAGGTACATCAACTCCATTTATTTTTATAAATGCTTTAACCATATCCAGCACACTATAGCCGTGACCAGTACCTATGTTATAAATCCCAATTCCACAATTTCCAGCAATAGCTTGCAAAGCACAGACATGAGCATTGGCAAGATCAACCACATGAATATAGTCACGAACACCTGTACCATCAGGCGTGTCGTAGTCATTACCAAAAACGCCAAGCTCTTTTCGTTTGCCTATAGCAACCTGGGTGATATAAGGCATTAAATTATTCGGAATGCCATTAGGGTTCTCGCCAATACGGCCACTTGGATGCGCACCAACTGGGTTGAAGTAGCGAAGCAGCACAACATTCCATTCTGGGTCGGATTTTTGGATGTCCATCAGAACCTGCTCCAACATGCTTTTGGTCCAGCCGTATGGGTTTGTGCATTGACCCTTGGGGCAATTTTCAGTAATCGGAATTTCAGCAGGCTCACCATATACCGTGGCAGATGAGCTGAAGATAATGTTCTTACAGTTATGCTTACGCATCACGTCAACCAAGGTAAGTGTCCCACCAATATTGTTATCATAATACTCCCAGGGCTTCTCAACGCTTTCACCCACGGCTTTCAAACCAGCAAAGTGAATGCATGCGTCAAATTTATGTTCTGCAAAGACTATTGCCAATCCTTCTCTGTCACGTATGTCAACCTTGTAAATAGGTATTTCTGGAATACCAATTATCTCAGCTACTCTCCGTAGAGCGATTGGATTACTATTGCTAAGATTGTCAACAACCACAGCCGTATGACCAGCTTTGTAGAGTTCTATCAATGTATGGGAACCAATGAATCCGGCTCCACCGGTGACTAACAAAACCATAGTTTAATTATATCTCAGTTTTATTGTTAAAGTAGGTTGTGGTGTATGTTGTGTATTGAGTCATATGTAGGAAATCTCTTTAATAGTTTTATGTATTGTTTTTATGGATATTTGTTTCAATCCCTTAGGATTAACCGAAAAAATGTATATCTGACAAAAGTGTTTCCTTATATCTCTTCTACCACAATAAAATACTCATACGAGTTAAAAGTTACCCGTTATCAAAAATTGTTAATTACTTCTCCCGTCTTTCAAAGAGGTTTTCTATACGACTAAGATCTATATTCTTCACTGATGGTATTACAATATGGACACCACCTAATAATCTTTTATCAGAAAGAGAAAAGTCGAAATAATCAATCAAATAGTGCAAGATACGTTCAGCACTACGGTTAAGTCGCGCGTTGCCTGCGCCTATTACTGGCATATATACCACGTCATTCCCCGCAACAGATTCAAGGTGATTAAACAACCCATTTACAACTTTAGAAAGATCTTCACGCTTAAGGCAAGCAATGTTGTTACAATCAAATTCCGTAGTAACGACCCAAACATATCGATTACCACCATCCATAATATCAACACAATCACCAAGATTGTATTTCATTTCTTTACCATTTATACGAGATGCCACCTTCTCGCCCTGAAGTCCTTGGCTTTTTAAACTGTTAGCAATTTTTTGGTCAAGTTCATAAAGACGATTGCTGAACAGTTTGTTAATAAACTGACCATGAACCGACTTGGGGTCAATGATTCCGTCACCCACATGTGTATCGAAATAATCGTTCACAGGTATCACCATCACACCTTTTTGGTCGAAAAGATTACCTTCTTCAACGGTTAACTGGAAGTTCTCTGTGATACGAATATTTATCTTTTTCTTGCGTGACACTTGTGCACAAGCATAAATAATGCATGATACAATGATTATAATGATAACAATCCATGTACAATACGGATAATTTTTCCACTGAATGCTGAAGAAAAATGAAATCATCGTCAACAACGATGCAAATGCACCTACTGCAACCAATAAATGATTGAGAAACCTTTTCATAATCACTCTTCTATTGCTGCACGTACTTTTTGATAGTCGTACCTATAGTCTCCATAATAGGCATTGAATGATTTCATCTCCTTATGCGTACCCACATTGCGCAAAATATCAGGACATTTTGATTTATCAATGGAAGCAGCGTTGTAAAGAACAACTATCTTTATTTCATTCCTAAACCACGCATTATATGCGAGTCTACACTCATAATCAATAAAACTTTCGGTGCTATATGTCTTTCCCATAACTGTGCAATAATAATTCCCCATATAGGACTGACGTTTATTAACACAATCATAATAAAAGCAAGAGCCCTTTCTAGCAGTTTTAGTACTATTACCCACAACAAGCACAAACGTCTTCGAACGGCTCATTCGCTCGGAAAGGCTATTCTTTATTGTACAAGGCATGGAAGAATCATAGCATTGACGAAAATCATGAGCGTCCACAAAATGAAAACTCCATTTGTTACCTGCATTCCATGTATATATCTGACCAATGGCATCCGAATCGCCATCCCACTCACCAGCAATATATGTTCTTGTTCTGTAATGCATATATTTCAGGTTAACTATTAATTATTCAGTTCCGTATAGTCTTTATATTTTCACTTTCACCACCACTTTCTTCACCACCTGAAGCTCATCGACACACAACTGCGGCATATGAGAGTTTTATAGCAATAAAAGCTGATATATTAACTTTGTATCAAAATAGTAAATCTATTTTCTAACCACATACTGGACACTTATAATCTGTGTCATCAGGTTTATCTGGATGATTTTTATTATCTAATTTGCTTTCACCAAAATCATGATAGTTTTGACATTCCTTTTCATACGCTTCTTTTGCTGATTTAGCATACGAATACTTGAATTGTTCGTAATCCCCTATTCCATGTTTGATGCGGTCATTCAAATCATTATCTGATCGACCAACATATTGAACATAAAATGTGTTATCTTCCGTATGTCCATATGCATAATTTCCAGGGCTTATTTTAGTTATTTGTTTATTAATCTCATCCTCATTCAGAGGATAAGGTCCTTTCATGTTTAAACTTGGCATAATTTAATTTTTTACAGTATTTTATCTGATCTAATGGATTTCGTCACGTATTATGCAAGAATATTCTAATTATTATGATTCGCACAATTTTAAAATTAATATTTCCTCCAAACCATTTTATTAACTATTCCTGTATATGATTGTATAATCTTCACAACCTTCGTCGAAACATTCTCATCCACGTAATCTGGCACCGGAATGCCGTGGTCGCCGGCCTTGTTCATCTCAACGGCTGTATCCACTGCCTGAAGCAACGATTTTTCGTCGATACCTGCAATGAAGAAACATGCTTTATCCAATGCCTCAGGTCTCTCTGTCGATGTCCTGATGCAGATTGCCGGGAACGGATGTCCGACCGAAGTGAAGAACGAGCTTTCCTCTGGCAAAGTACCGCTATCGCTCACCACAGCGAAAGCATTCATCTGCAAGCAGTTATAATCGTGGAAGCCCAGCGGTTCATGCTGAATGACTCGTTTATCAAGCTTAAAACCACTCGCTTCCAGGCGCTTACGCGAACGCGGATGGCAGCTGTAAAGTATCGGCATGTCGTATTTCTCAGCCATCTTGTTGATAGCGTTGAAAAGGCTCATAAAATTCTTCTCAGTATCGATATTTTCCTCACGATGAGCGCTCAAAAGGATATATTTTCCTTTTTCCAAACTCAGTCTCTTATGGATATCCGATGCCTCGATTTCTTTCAGATTCTGATGCAAAACCTCAGCCATAGGCGAACCTGTCACATAGGTGCGCTCCTTCGGCAGACCACAGTCGGCCAGATAACGACGCGCGTGCTCCGAATAAGCCATATTCACATCCGAAATGATATCCACAATGCGGCGGTTGGTCTCCTCCGGCAGACATTCGTCCTTGCAGCGATTGCCAGCTTCCATGTGGAAAATCGGGATATGCAGACGTTTTGCGCCAATCACGCTCAAACATGAATTTGTATCGCCCAACACCAAAACGGCATCCGGCTTCACCTCGACCATCAGCTTATAGCTCTTGTCGATGATGTTGCCCATCGTTGCGCCAAGGTCGTCGCCCACGGCATCCATATACACATCGGGGTCTTTCAGCTTCAAATCCTTGAAGAACACGCCGTTAAGGTTATAGTCGTAATTCTGACCGGTATGAGCCAGAAGACAATCGAAATACTCACGACATTTGTTAATCACCGCCGCCAAGCGGATGATTTCCGGACGAGTGCCGACGATGATGAGAAGCTTCAGCTTCCCGTTATTTTTGAATTTTGCCATAATTATACTTTTTCAAAATATGTATCAGGTTTATTTGGATCAAAAATCTCATTACAATACATAACAGTAACAAGATTTTCTGTATTACTTAAGTTTATGATGTTGTGCGTGTATCCTGGAAGCATGTGAATACACTGGATGTTGTCACCAGTGACTTCAAACTCGATTATCTCGTCGGAACCGAGTTTGCGTTCTTGGATTAGGCCATGACCACTGACAACAATAAAGAACTCCCATTTGGTATTGTGCCAATGCTGACCTTTTGTGATGCCTGGCTTAGAAATGTTAATCGAAACCTGACCGCAGTTCAAAGTATGAACCAACTCAGTAAAAGAGCCACGATCATCTACATTCATCTTCAATGGGAAAGCAACTTTTTCCTTCGGGAGATAGCTCAAGTATGTGGAATATAACTTCTTGGCGAAGCTGTTTGCTGGAATCTCTGGAATCATCAACGTTTTCGGCTGCTCAGCAAACGATTTCAAAAGATCGACAATGCCACCTAAAGTGATTTTATGCGTTGTCGGAACGTAGCAATATCTGCCATCTGCCTTTGGTAACACATCCAAACCTTCAAACTCACAATGATGCTCCTCGCCTTTCAAGCAAGCTATCATTTCATCTACCAAATCGTCGATGTACAACAACTCCAGTTCTACCGACGGATCATTAACGGTATAATGCAAATCATTAGCAAAAGCGTTGCAGAATGTGGCTACCGCGCTGTTATAATTCGGTCGGCACCATTTGCCAAATAGATTCGGGAAACGATAAACCAACACCTTTGCGCCAGTTTCATTACTGTAATTCAAAAACAGATCCTCACCTGCTTTTTTACTGCGTCCGTATTCCGAATTGCCAAAACGACCAGTAAGAGAGGCCTGCTGCGACGAAGAAAGCATCACTGGACACTTATTGCCATGCTTCTTCAAAGTATCAAGCAGTGTTGAAGCAAAACCAAAGTTGCCTTGCATAAACTCTTCCTGATTCTGCGGACGGTTCACACCCGCCAAATTGAACACAAAGTCGCACTCACGGCAAAAAGCATCCAAATCATCTGGCTTCGAATCTATATCATACTCAAAGACTTCCTCAACGGATACGCCGTAGTTTTTAGCTTTCCCGTCCTTGATATTATTCAGCTGGGCACAGAGATTTTTGCCAACAAAACCCTTAGCTCCTGTTACTAAAATCTTCATTTTGTGTTTTTCTTAAGCTCCTCTTGGATATATTCCAATGAAGCTATTTTTGCTTTTGTTTCCTCTAAACTGAGCAATTCCGTGTTATTGCTGTCAAATTCTGACAAAGTCGCTCTTTTCTTATTGCCTTCAACAAAATATTGGTCATAATTAAGACCTCTGTTATCGGCCGGGACCCTGTAGAATTCACCCATATCTATAGCTTTTGCACACTCTTCGTTGGTAAGAAGCGTTTCATACATCTTCTCGCCATGACGTATTCCTATAACTTTAATACTCTCCTTTTTCCCTCCAAACAGTTCGCACACGGCCTCAGCCTGAGTTTGAATAGTACATGCCGGAGCTTTCTGAACAAGAATATCGCCATTTTCACCATGTTCAAAGGCAAAAAGAACCAGGTCAACAGCCTCGTCAAGACTCATAATAAAACGTGTCATTGTCGGCTCAGTTAGAGTTATTGGCTGTCCTGCACGAATCTGATCAATCCAAAGAGGAATAACCGAACCTCTTGAACACATTACATTACCATAACGCGTACAGCAAATTTTAGTTGTGTTTGTTTGGCGAGATTTGGCTACTGCAACTTTTTCTTCGATTGCTTTTGTTATACCCATGGCATTTACCGGATATGCTGCTTTATCTGTCGACAGACAAATAACACATTTTACTTTAGCCTCAATGGCAGCTGTCAACACGTTATCTGTTCCAATAACATTGGTTCGTACAGCTTCCATCGGGAAAAACTCGCATGACGGCACTTGTTTCAACGCTGCAGCATGGAAAATGTAATCTACACCAGGCATTGCTGAACGACAACTCTCCAAATTACGCACATCGCCAATGTAAAACTTGATTTTATGCGCCACATCGGGATATTTTGCCTGATATTCATGACGCATATCATCTTGTTTTTTCTCATCACGGCTGAAAATCCTAATTTCGCCGATATCAGTGCGTAAAAAACGCTTCAGCACAGCATTACCGAAAGAGCCTGTTCCTCCAGTAATCATTAAGGTTTTGTCTTTAAAAATTGACATATTATTAGATATTTTATTTTGTTACTCGTGTTTAAGTATGTCCTCTTCGTTCATCGGCTCCCAAGCACCGTCTTTACACTCAAGTATCACAGAGCCGGATTCCAAACATTCCAAAGAATGCCATTGTCCGACAGGAACGCACAGACCTTGTATATTTCCGTCGGCTTCAACCAAAATACTATCAGTTATCTCACACTTATCATTATAATACAACCACTTTACTTTTCCACGTAAAACCACCACAGTCTCAGAACTATTGCGATGCCTGTGAATCGGCATCACCGTTCCAGGTTCCAAAGCATTCAGCATCCTTTGCGATTGATCGTTAGATGTATTACGCAAGTCAAGATTCATTCGCAAACGAGGTGAAGCTTTTGCCTGTTCAGTGAGATTGTCAAGAAGTTCCGTGTTGATTATCATATAATAATTGTACTCCTTTTATATATGTTCCTCCTCCCCTCTAAAATGCACATTCAATTCATGCAGATGCTCCAAAAGCGTTCCGAGAGGCGTTCCCTCGGTCATCTTGGCAAAGGCATTGACGTCCTTTGGGAAGCACTTGCCGCCATAGCCGAACTTGCCATCCGGACCAGGCACGTAGGTATGAGTGTCGCTGATATAGCCCGAAAGCAGCACACCGGTATGCACCTTGCGCCAGTCGGCTCCCATCTTTTCGCAATATTCGCGACAAGCGTTGAAATAAGTAACCTTATAGGCGCCAAACACATTGTGCATATATTTCGTAAGTTCAGCCTCCAATGGAGACATCACTGTGAACTTCTTGCCAACGAAAATCTTAGTAAGCAGCTCATGCGAGCCCGTGAACACCATTGTCTGCTTCTTGAAATCCTCAATATATGTACGCTCAGTAAGGAATTCCGGCATATAGCACACCTGATGCCCCGTCTCGCGCGTTAACATCTCGCTGGAACCAGGAAGAATCGTGGTGCGAACGAACACCGGCACATCTGGCAGATTCTTAATCAACTGCTTCATCAGTGTCAAATCCTGCGTGCCGTCATCTTCAGTAGGGACATGAATCTGCAGAAACGCAATATCAATATTGCTCAAATCGTCATTATATCCCTTCGGCGGGTCGCTTATAAACAACTTGCACTCAGGATTGTTGTGCTCCAACCAATCCTTCAGCGCTCCACCCACGAAACCACATCCGATAATTCCAACGTTAATCATTTTATGTTTATTTTTCAAAATCGTTCTAAATATGATACACCCCCTCCATCTTACACACATTATGACAATCCAACACCACTTTGCCCTTCAGTTTGTCGAAATTCTGCTTGATGTGGTCGTGCTTAACCATGATTACAACCATGTCGACCTCTTTCAAAAACTGATCGAAGTCCAAAACCTGGTTCGGCACGATAGCCTTGTCAGTGAAGAAGGGGTCGAACGTCTTCAACGGCTGAGCCAAATGCCTTTTCTGTATATCGAGCAGCTGCAACGTCGGACTCTCACGCACATCATCAACGTTTTCTTTATAAGTAATGCCATAAAGGCCAATTCGTTGACTATCAACGATGTTATTCTCTTTCATTATCTCATAAATGCGCTCCAGGACAAACACCGGCTGACTGTCGTTAGTCTTCATCGATTCGTCAATAACCTTGGCCAATTGCGGATAATCGCCAACCAAGAACCAAGGGTCGACCGAGATGCAATGACCACCAACGCCTGGACCTGGCTGAAGAATGTTCACACGCGGATGCATATTGCAGATGCGGATAATCTCATATACATCCATATTATCATGACGACAAATACGGCTCAACTCGTTGGCAAAAGCAATATTAACGGCACGATAAGTGTTTTCAACCACTTTCGTCATCTCGGCTGTGCGGATGTCGGTCACCACAATCTCTTCTTGGCAAAAAGTCGAATAGTATTGCTTCACCTTCTCGCCAACCTCACGGCTGTCGGCACCGATAGTGCGGTTGTTGTGAATCAATTCATGAACCATGTTCCCAGGAATAATTCTTTCTGGAGCATGAGCGAGGTTAATATCTTTATCAATAATCGGCCTCACATACTTATCAATGGTTCCAGGACTGATAGTCGATTCCACAACAATCGTCGCGCCTTTCGGACAAACCTTCAACACATCCTTCACAGCAGCCACCACATAGCTGGCATCGACGTTCTTGCTAAACTTATCGTAAGGCGTTGGAACGCTCACGATGTACATGTCGGTCTGTTGGTACTTCGTGGTGAACTTGATGCCTTTTGCCAAAGCAGCATGGAAAAGTTCGTCGAGACCCTTTTCCTTAAAGGTAGTCTTGCCCGAGTTCAGCGTCGCCACCAATTCTTTATTATAATCAGTACCGATAACCTCAACACCATGCGAAGCGAGCATCAAAGCCGTCGGCAATCCTATATATCCAAGTCCGATTACGTTAATCATTTTCTTAATGTTTCAACAATTCTACTGCAAGCCTGTCCGTCACCGTAAGGGTTTATTGCCCTGCTCATTTTGTCGTAATATGCCTTGTCATCCAATAACTTACTAACTTCAGAGACAATCTTGTCATGATCAGTTCCAACAAGCTTAACTGTTCCTGCTTCAAGAGCTTCGGGGCGTTCTGTGATGTTTCGCATTACCAAAACTGGCTTACCTAAGCTCGGAGCCTCCTCCTGAATGCCACCCGAGTCGGTCAAAACAATGCTGCATTTCTCCATCAGATACACAAACTGCAGGTATTCAAGCGGCTCAATGAAATACAGGTTATTGGTTATTGTTGATTGGTTATTAACCTCAGCAATGTACCGACGAACGTTAGGATTCAAATGCATAGGGTAAACGAAATCAACGTCCGGATACTTCATCGCGAGGTCTTTAATCGCTGTGAGCATGCTAATGAAGCCTTCGCCGAAGTTCTCACGGCGGTGACCAGTGATAAGGACAATCCTTCGCTCTGTTACGTCGTATCCCGCTTTCAGCAGATTGTCTTTCAACTGTTTTTCAAGGGTCGCATCGTTCTTGATCTTTTCGACAACCCAGTATAGCGCATCGATGACGGTGTTGCCTGTAACTGTTATCTTTTTCTCATCAATATTTTCCGCCAAAAGGTTCTTTTTGCTCAATGGAGTCGGCGCGAAGTCATACTCTGCTATCCTTCCCGTCACCTGGCGGTTCATCTCCTCTGGCCAAGGGCTGTAGAGATTATTCGTTCTCAAGCCAGCCTCCACATGTCCCACTGGAATCTGTTGATAAAACGCCGCCATTGCAGCCGCCATGCTCGTTGTGGTGTCGCCGTGCACTAAAACCACATCGGGTTTCACTTCTTTCAGCACATCGCGAAGTCCAACCAACACTCTCGCTGTAATATCGTAAAGATCCTGTCCCTGCTGCATGATGTTGAGGTCGTAATCGGGCGTCACATCGAATATGTGAAGCACCTGATCGAGCATCTCGCGATGCTGCCCCGTCACGCACACCACAGTCGCAAAATCATTCGGATACTTTTGAAACTCCTTCACCAGCGGACACATCTTTATCGCCTCCGGTCGAGTTCCAAAAACGAGCATGATTTTTTTCATATTTCAATTCAATAATAAGCTTTTATAAATTATATATGTTCCTCTTCCCCTCTGAAATGCACATTCAGCTCATGCAGATGCTCCAAAAGCGTTCCAAGAGGCGTACCTTCTGTCATCTTTGCAAAAGCATTCACATCCTTGGGGAAGCACTTACCGCCGTAGCCGAACTTACCATCAGGACCTGGCACATAGGTGTGAGTGTCACTAATATAGCCCGAAAGCAGCACTCCGGTATGCACCTTGCGCCAGTCGGCTCCCATCTTTTCGCAATATTCGCGGCAAGCGTTGAAATAGGTAACTTTATAGGCACCAAACACATTGTGCATATATTTCGTAAGCTCAGCCTCCAACGGAGTCATCACCGTAAACTTCTTACCAACGAAAATCTTAGTAAGCAGCTCGTGCGCACCTGTAAACACCATCGTCTGCTTCTTGAAATCCTCAATATATGTACGCTCAGTAAGGAATTCCGGCATATAGCACACCTGATGACCCGTTTCACGCGTTAGCATCTCGCTGGAACCAGGAAGAATAGTGGTGCGGACGAACACCGGCACATCCGGCAGATTCTTAATCAACTGCTTCATCAGCGTCAAATCCTGCGTGCCGTCGTCTTCAGTAGGGACATGAATCTGCAGAAAAGCAATGTCTATATTGCTCAAATCGTCGTTATATCCCTTCGGCGGGTCGCTGATAAACAACTTGCACTCCGGATTGTTGTGCTCCAACCAATCCTTCAGTGCTCCACCCACGAAGCCGCAACCGATTATTCCAATGTTAATCATTGTTGTTTATGTTTAATCGTTTATTCTTATTTGCTATCAACCATTAATCTATATCGATTATCTGTGACGTTTCTTCTTCGAAAACCTATTTGCATTCTTTTTATCGCTTTTTTTAACATGTTCCATCATCTTATCATAATGCTGTTGACGATACTCCTTTCTCACATATTTGGATTGTACTTCCTCCTTTTGTCGACGTTCTTCAGCCAATTCTTTATCCTTATTTGTCAGACTATCTGCCATTATTTGTACTTCGGGCATTAAATCATAGTGTTTTTTCTGCACTTCTTTGAGAAATGCCAGATAATCATTTGCCGCTTTTAATTTGATTGCTTCTGTTCTATCTGTTTCAGGTATATTGTCGAATTCCGATTTCTGAGACAGGTATTTATTCATGGCTTCGCCAAGATCTCTATCGAGTTTGGAAAAACTCCTGTTATGCAAACTAACTCCAAGACTCGACAGCTTTTTTATTGTTTCCCAATTTTCGTTTATAATATGTGTAAGAAACGGATTGTCAAAGATGTTGAATAATTCCTCTTTTGAATCATCAAGCAACCCAATTTCATATAATATGTTTATTAGTATTTCAGGACGTGTAACATAACTGCATTCAAGGCCCATACTCTTTGCACAACGTATACTTTTTGATGTATACGTAATCAGATAACTAATACCCGACAACAAATCTCCATTATTATTCTCTATCGTATGTTGATTTTGAGAGAGCACGTATAGGAAAAGCTTCGCATCAGTTTCGGCAATACTTGCAATCTCCTCATCGTCGCGTCTTTTACTCTTTGGTGATAAACGAGTCGTTTCACGAATCTTTTTTTCAAGATCTTCTTTCTGATGTTGAAGATCATCGGTAATTGATAATTTATCCTCATCACACAACGGAAGATGAAGCTCTTTCGTTATTATAGTCTCAATTAATGGGCGAGGAGCCTCCCTGTCATAATATTTATTGTCTAGATATTCTTTGAAAGAATGTTTGTTTTTATCTTTCGACAAATAATAGTCGCGCACAAAGACATTTGTTGCGTAATCTTCAATATCTTTGGGATCAGTAGCGTTATATGTATTCTTAAAATATCCATAATTACCTTCTGCATTCTGCACATGCTTGACTATCTCTGTCACGACCTCGTTTGGCACGATTAGATTACATCCAATTCTGCGCAGTTTACTGAGCAATTTTTTATACTCACCACTTTCCTTTAAATTTTTAACTATACAGCTAAGCAGAAAATCCGTATCTAGCACGAATGTTTTATCCTTTATTTTATCCACCTGTAACTGGCTCAACTGTGGATCTACCTGCATAATTTGGGCACCAATAAGTGTTTTGACAAGAAGTCTGATGGTTAACTTCTGTTCTGCCGTTGGTTGAGCTATCATATCAGAAAGAACTTCTATCAACACATTACCAACATCATCTGGAAGTTCGGTTTTAACCTGATTAATTATTTCCTCATCGGAAACGTCGTTATCACTATCGGCACCATCATCCGCATCAATAAAGAGCTCCATTCCATGAAGTCGGACATAGAGGTTAAGTGTCAATTTGATATTTTCAGCAACCTTATTCCGCACTTCTTTCGATAGTGTTTGTTCCAAATTTATTTGCAGTTTGTCAATCAGATCTTGTACCAAATTCTGTTTTCTTTGCTCTATGTCGGCCACATTATCCTTCATGATTTTGGCAATTTTGACATTTGGAACAAAACCATATCCCTCTTTATGTATCCATTGAATGAATTCCAATCGGCCTAACGCTTTACTAATTTCATCAGGATTTATATCTTTATGAAACTTTTCTGAAAAAATAGAAGCTATTTGGTCGCTTGCACATGGTTTGTTTTCACTGACTATGATGGCAAACACTGTTTTTAGGAAAACCTCATTGCGCTGCAGACCCACCATCTCATCATTAGAATGAACAAATAAAAGAGAACTCTCAAGTAATGCCTTGGTCAAATTGTTTTGTGTCTCATCTGATAAATTTTCTATTCTTATCATATTGTTTTATTTATCAATGCTTTATAATCATACCTTTATTCATCAATGCTATTGAAATAACGTAAAATCTTAATCGATATACAAGCAATCCATACTATAAGACCCAGTGTAAGGATTATCGAAACATTTGTTGATATGTATAAGTATTCTTCATCAATTATACTGTTTGAAATTGTAGAAAATATATAAAGCACGAATGACACCACTGTAATCCACACTAACTGTAATCCATAACGTTTTAGTTTGTGAATGTCATTCCTAACTTCAACAGCTCGATTTCTTAAATAAAAATCGGTTGATTTACGAATCGCCCTATACTCCTCGCGTTTGCTCACTATGGTAGCAAATAACAGTGTTGTCACTGACACAAGTATACCCACTATAGTTAGTTGCAACGTTGCAAGATTATTTAAACACATATTCCAAACTATCAATTATTAACTATTCAACTGCCATTTTTACCACAACTTTCTTAACCATCTGAGGCTCATCGACACACAACTGCGGCATGTGACCGTCTTGCGGAAAGAAGATTGCAAAATATCCACCGCCAATTGTCATTGTTTGTGCCACAACACCCTCAGCAGCATAGAAAGCCGCATCCTTTTCTTCGCTATAAGGCTCCGTCTCAGCCAACTTTTCTATCGGCATACAAGCAATCCGCTCCTCACCTTTCAAAATATACTGTATGTCGATGTTCTTCCTATGCGCCTCAAAACCAACCCCATTCTTCACCTTAGTTTCATACTCTGAGACTATGGCTTTAACCCGAGGAGTAATTTGATAGGTACCTGCGACGATATCAGGAGACATCCGCTTCAGGTATTCCAAGCCTGCATAGATATCAGGTGAGAGGGTTTTGTAAAGAGATATGTTAGAAAGGTTGTCGAAAATCATAAAAAACGCTACGGTTGGGTGATATTATTAGTTATTATTCATTAATCCAATTTTTATTAGATAATCAGTCAAAAAAGACTCTGCTATATCAGCTCGTTGCTTGCCATCTGTTAAAAACTTATCTCTTTCGTTTTCATCAACATCAAGATGGCACACCACATCTTCAAAACAACTCTCAGCCAGCTCACGAACATGATGTAGTGCTTCTCTACTAACCTTTTCCATCTGATCCAACTCCCTATCCATAGCTTGCACGGCATCGTTCCTCAATAATATTTTAAACTTATTTAGGAGCATCTTCTCCTGATTAGACACATCTTTTCTCTCTTTGGCTAAGTCGATAGCGTGTATATAAAGTTCAATTGTTTGCATAACAGTTTTGAATCGGTAACAACGGTTGAAGCCAGTTATAACTTCTGATATACGCATATTATACCAAAACACTTTGGTCACTTTGAATAATTCTCCAACCCATAAATATCCTCTTTTTTAGTTGTTCGAGATTTGTTGCATTCTTATTCAGTTTGGCTTTGATGAGTTTAGTATAAGCACAGTTGTAAAGATCATATAACGTTTTTGCCATTGGAAGTTGTTGTACGTCGAAACTACGAGAAGCCAAAACACCATTCAGATGCATAACACAGGCATCAACTGTCTCAAGAATAACAGGAGCAGAGGTTTCGTAAGTTAATTTGCAAGCGCTATAGAATGCGTTGACAAGCATAATATAATACTCATTGAGCGCATCTTTTCTTAACTCTTGTAGATTGCTGCTATCAAAATAAGGATAGTACTCTAAAATATTGATTTGAAGTCCCAAATCGCCCTGTTCAATAAGTGCAGTTTGGTTTTGTATCGTAAGAATAAGATTGTCAAGATCTATACAGTTTGTTATTTCAAGTTGATTCATACGATTATGTTATAAGTTTGCAATATAAATTGTACTATTAAAATCATTTGAATAGCGACTTTTTTACTATTCCTGCTCCACCCATATCAACTTGCTCACATCGTATCCTCTTCTCGTAGCCTCGGCTAAAATCACATCCTTTACCTCATTCGAAATCTTTGGCGTCCTTGACAAAATCCACAAATAGCTATCATCACTGCCACCAACCAGAACCCATTGGTATTCCTCGTCTAATAGCATAATACGATAATCACCATAAAATGGTCCAAAAAACGAAACTCTCAGGATTCTGGGGTTATCAGTCAACTTTGCTTTGCCTCTGGCTTCGCTTGGTTCGCCGTTTTTAATGCCGGTGTTCAAAACCGCCACTTTGCCGTCTTCACGCAGTGAATACTGGGCTTTGCAGAACTGAATGCCACGCTCAAACTTATGGTCGAAACGGGCAATCTCGTACCATGTTCCAAGATATTTATTGAGGTTTAGGTCGCCAGAAACTGAATTGTCAACCTTAGTCTGCGCCTTGCAACTACTAAATAGGAATAGACA
The DNA here is from genome assembly GCA_001603665.1 of Bacteroidales bacterium Bact_22. Lineage (GTDB taxonomy): Bacteria > Bacteroidota > Bacteroidia > Bacteroidales > F082 > Limimorpha. The sequence continues at coordinate 65,477 of LUZN01000020.1, read as the reverse complement.
CATAATTGAAAGTGTTAGTAAGTTTTTCATAATCATATTATTTTACAAATGTTTCCGAATTCACTTCATTCTTCATCTCATCAATAACCTTCAAAAGATATTGACCATATTGGTTCTTCAGCATCGGCTGGGCCAACTCACGCATTTTTTGCTCGGTAATCCAACCATTGCGGTAGGCGATACCTTCGAGACAAGCTATTTTAAGACCTTGGCGTTTCTCGATAACTTCAACAAAAGTTGAGGCTTCCGACAAACTATCATGAGTCCCCGTATCAAGCCAGGCAAAACCACGACCGAATACCTGAACCTTTAGTTCTCCATCCTCGAGGAAATGCTGGTTAACTGTGGTAATCTCAAGTTCTCCGCGTGCAGATGGCTTAATAGATTTTGCAATATTTACAACCTTATTCGGATAAAAATACAATCCGACTACGGCATAATTGCTCTTCGGATTCTTTGGCTTTTCCTCAATACTCAAGCAATTGCCTTGCTTGTCAAACTCTGCCACGCCATATCGTTCAGGATCTGAAACCCAATATCCGAAAACTGTCGCTTTTTTGTTTTGCTCAGCATCTTTAACAGCATTTTTGAGCAATGAAGTAAATCCTGCACCGTAAAAGATGTTATCACCTAAAACCAAGCAAGCACTGTCGTTGCCAATAAATTTTTCTCCAATAATGAAAGCCTGAGCCAAACCATCAGGACTCGGCTGCTCGGCATACTCGAAATGCACGCCATAGTCGCTGCCGTCACCCAAAAGCCTTTTAAAACCTGGCAAATCGTAAGGTGTAGAGATTATCAAAATCTCCCTAATTCCCGCCAACATCAAAGCACTGATGGGATAATACACCATCGGCTTATCGTAAATCGGCAGCAATTGCTTACTAACACCTTTCGTTATCGGATAAAGCCTTGTGCCAGAGCCACCTGCTAAGACGATGCCTTTCATAATTCGTTTCGCTTTTTTAATAATTCTCCGCATTAATCTCAAAATACGCCTGCGGATGGTTGCAAACCGGGCAGATCTGTGGAGCTTTCTTACCAATCACGATATGGCCGCAGTTTGAGCATTTCCAAATTCTGTCACCATCGCGTGAGAAGACGATTCCTTCTTTAATGTTGTTCAAAAGCTTTTTATAACGCTCTTCGTGCTCCTTCTCGATGGCAGCCACCATCTCAAACTTACGGGCGATCTCGGTGAAGCCTTCCTCACGGGCTTCTTTTGCCATACGGGCATACATATCGGTCCACTCGAAGTTCTCACCTTCGGCAGCGGCTTTCAAATTTGCCTCAGTGTCCGGCACCTCACCGTCGTGCAGATATTTAAACCAAATCTTGGCATGCTCCTGCTCGTTGGCAGCTGTCTCTTCAAAAATCTTCGAAATCTGGACATAGCCGTCTTTTTTAGCTTTTGAGGCGAAATAAGTATACTTGTTTCTTGCCATGGATTCGCCAGCGAAGGCCTCCATGAGATTCTTTTCTGTTTTTGTTCCTTTGAGATTCATAATATGTTATTTTTATGTTAGTCGCGTTTAAAAATATCTCTCGTATAAACTTTTCCAATCACATCATCAAGGCAAGAATCATAACGGTTGGCTATGATAGCTTGGCTTTGCTCTTTGAATTTCTTCAAATCGTTAACCACCAATGAGCCAAAGAATGTTGAGCCATCTTCAAGTGTCGGCTCATAGATGATAACCTTAGCGCCCTTGGCTTTCACGCGCTTCATCACACCCTGGATTGAGCTCTGGCGGAAGTTGTCTGAATTCGATTTCATCGTCAAACGATAAACTCCGATTGTGCATTCTTTCTCTTCCTTGGCGTTGTAACTGCCGTTGTCGTAATAGTCGTAGTAACCGGCTTTCTTCAACACCTGATCGGCAATGAAATCCTTACGGGTACGGTTACTCTCAACAATAGCGCTCATCATGTTCTGAGGCACATCGGCATAGTTGGCCAAAAGTTGCTTCGTATCCTTCGGCAAGCAATAACCGCCATAACCAAACGAAGGGTTGTTATAATGAGAGCCGATACGTGGGTCGAGACAAATACCATCGATAATAGCTTGAGTATCAAGTCCTTTTACCTCTGCGTATGTATCAAGCTCATTGAAATACGACACACGCAAAGCGAGATAAGTGTTTGCAAACAACTTCACTGCCTCGGCTTCCTTCATGCCCATAAACAGCGTCGGGATGTCGGTTTTGATAGCACCTTCCTGCAAAAGTTTGGCGAAAGTCTTGGCTTTCTCCTCAAGATTCACGCTCACAACCTTCTTGATAGCCTTGTTTTCCTCATCGAAACCATCGATTTCCTTAGGATAACCGACGATGATTCTCGAAGGATAGAGGTTGTCGTACAACGCCTTGCTCTCGCGCAAAAACTCCGGCGAGAACAGCAGGTTGAACTTCTTCACGCCCTTCGCTGCATATTTCACATACAGACTTCTCGTGTATCCTACCGGAATGGTCGACTTAATCACCATCGTGGCATCCGGATTAACTTTCAAAACCAAGTCGATCACCTCCTCAACGTGAGTCGTGTCGAAGAAATTCTTCACCGGGTCGTAGTTGGTCGGAGCTGCAATGACAACGAATTCGGCATCTTTATATGCCTTCTCGCCATCGAGAGTGGCTGTCAAATCGAGCTTTTTCTCGGCGAGATATTTCTCGATATACTCATCCTGAATCGGAGATTTCTTGTTGTTGATCAATTCAACTTTCTCCGGCACCACATCAACTGCGGTAACGTGATTATGCTGAGCTAATAATGTAGCGATACTTAATCCTACATATCCTGTTCCTGCTACTGCTATATTCATAGTTTATGAGATTATAAGCTAAATCTTCTCTACATCCGAGGCGTTAATCGCTACCGTTGCTACAGCGGCTACGCCTTCGATCTTAATCACCACGCGTTTCTCGTGTCTGTTTGGCATCCTAACGTAAACGCCCTCAACACCCTCAAACGGACCGGTCAGAATCCTCACGCGGTCACCTTTACGAAGGTCAATATCCGGATCAACCGGCTTCGACCCCATGGTCTGCACCACCATGATGAAATCGCTCATCTGCTTGTCGGGCACGTACTGCGGCACGCTCATCATCCCCGCATCGTCCTTCGCCATTATGAAACGCAGATAGTCGAGCTTGCTCTGCTTCAGCTTCTTGATATTTTCGAACGTGTCGTGAATGAAGATGTAGTTGTGCACCAAAGGCTCGACTTTCCAACCCGTCGCCACGCCTTTCTCGTTACGGATGCGCATCCTCACCGTCGGCACATAATGCTCAATGCCAAGTTCCTCCAAAGCCTTCGATGCCGCTATCTCGCGCTGATAAGTCACGCGCAAAACATACCATGCTAAAGCGTTTTTTTCAATGATATTCATATATCAAAAAGGGCACAGTTTCAGGGCCGAGTATACCTCGGGGACATCGAAATCAGCTAAGTTATTGGATTTCAATCATTTATAAAAACAATATGGGATTTTCCTTTGCGGGAAAATAGTCATTCGCAAAGTTAATAAAAATATAAATAGCTTCGACAAAAAAAATAAAAAAAATTGAGACGCCTTTCGACATCTCAATTTCAACTTGCGTTGCCCAACCAGGGTTCGAACCTAGACTTTACTGATCCAGAGTCAGTCGTGTTGCCAATTACACCATTGGGCATTTCCGACCGCAAAATTACACATAATTTTTATTCGTGCAACAAAAATTTTACTTTTTTCTTATCTTGTTGATAATCACTCACTTGCCAAGCCGATTCGGCGTATTTTTTCATCTCTTCGGCCACCTCGGGATACTCAGAAATGTAATTTTTCTTGTCTTTTTCCACATATCGGTACAAACCCACCTGCTCCTCACTCGGCTTGTTGATGAGCAACCACTCGTGGTCGAGCACGCCATATTTGTCGTCGCCCATGAAATAAGCATACCTCCTGCTCTCCTTCCGCAAATCGATACCGAAACTGTTGTTCACATATCCTTTACTCAAGATACCCATCACCGTAGGGAAGATGTCCATCTGGCTCGCAATCGCCTCATTTTCAACAGCTTGCAGATGCTTCGGCATGTAAAACACCAGAGGCGAGTGAAAATAACTCAGCGGGATGGAATAGTCGGTGTCCAAAGCCGCGCCATGATCGGCCACAAACACAAACAAAGTGTTGTCAAACCAAGGCTTTTCCTGTGCCATCTCGATAAACCTCCGCAGCGACCAGTCGGCATACTCGGTAATCTGGTACCGCACGTCGTCGTTTTTGGCCTTGAAATACTCCGGGACGTAGAAGGGACCATGGTCGGAAGCAGTCATCATCGCCGCGAAGAAAGGCCTGTCATTACTGGCCATCTCGTCGAAAATAGGCATAGCGAACCGGAACATAAAATCGTCTGGCACGCCGAGGGTTGTCTTCACTTCCGCGATGGGATAATCGGCCTGCGAAACGATACGCTCCACGCCGTTCTGGGTCAAAAAGCCGGCCACGTTGTCAAACTCTTTGTCGTGAGTGGTGAAATAGGCGGTCTGGTAGCCGTTTTTCTGCAAGGTGGCAGCGATGCCGTCGTACTGCAGCACGGGGATGCGCTTCAAAGGCATATTCCTGAAGATGACGGGATACGACACAAAAGTGCTGTAGATGCCGCAGTAGGTGTGAGTGCCACTTGTATAACAATTATTGAAACTCAACGAGTTACACATCAAAGAATCGAGAAAAGGAGTGAGATTTCGGGTGTTGCCGCCATGAGCGGTCTTGTTGTAGCTCATGCCTTCCATAATCACCACAATAACGTTATAATTGTTTGATACTGAGTCACTTGCAATTTCTCTCGCAATAGGAAATTCTTCGTTAGGATTTTCAATTTCTAAATTCTTCTGCACCAAGGCAATGGCAGCCTCATCCGACATAAACCTAACCTTCTGATTATCAGGGTTTTTCGCATCGAGCCAACTACGCGCCAAAGTGAAATTAGGGTTCAAGCCGAGCTGGTTGAGCATGGCGTTGTTGCCAAAATATGCGGTGCCCACCATGATAGGCGATTTCTCGTTCAGGCGGCCTCGCATGCCGATGAAAACAAGTCCCCAAAGCAGCACTGTCGCAATGCCATATCTTACATAACCCACTGACTCCCAGCCTGTTGAGCGCTTCATTATTCTATTTGTAAAGAACCAGAAAACGAAGCCTGCGCCAAGCACCGGAAGCATCATCAAAATGTAGGTCGGCTCCTCCCAAACCATCTTGAAGACAAAGGCGCTATCGCCGGTCGCCATCCACTCGAAAGCGGTGATATTAAACCTGTCGAAGAATTGATCAAAATATGGAATATCTGCGGCACAAATGCCGAAAGTAATTGTAAAACAAACAGTTAGAACCCAAGTGTAGATTAGTTCGAAGGTTCGGCTTTTCTTGCCGAAAAATGAAAAAACGGTTAGAATTATTGTAGGAATTGCGATAACAAAGCCGATTGTAACGATGTCAAAGCGGACACCCATCACAAAGGCTTGAACGACTTCCCAAGTGGTTGTTGAGCCAACGCGGTCAAGATTTAGTAATAAAAGCGCAATTCTGAATGCAGTGTATATAGCAATAAGAATTACGTATAATCTGAACGTTACCGTTACAAATACAGGTATTCGCTTCATTATCTGAATAGTTTCTCTACTTCTTTAATCGCCTGCGGCAATGCAAGAACGACCACACGGTCTTCGGCTTCGATTTGGAAGTCGCCGTTGGCGATGTAGCTCACTTCACCTCTTATAATTCCTCCGATAATCGCTCCCTCCGGCACGTGAAGCCTGTTGATAGGCCGCATTGTAGCCAGACAACCATCCGGCACCACAAACTCCATGATGTCGGCATCGATGCCGCTGAGGCACTTCAGAGTCGACACATTATCGCCCAAAGTGTAGCGCACTATGTAGCTCGCCGCAATCAGCTTCTTATTGATAATGGTATCAATACCGATATTTTGCGAAATGTCGATGTAATCGATGTTTTCAACCAAGGCGATGGTCTTCTTCACGCCATAAGCCTTGGCCTGCAGGCACGTCAGGATGTTGGTCTCGGTGTTTTCGGTCACCGCGATGAAGGCGTCGACACTCTTGATGCCTTCTTCCTCGAGCATATCCACGTCGCGGGCATCGGCGTTGACTACCAATGTGTTAGATAACGCATTCGTCAGCTCGTAGCAGCGTTCCTTGTCCTTCTCGATGATCTTGATGTCCATGTCGTTTTCAAGTCGCTTGGCAGTGATTCGTCCCACGCGGCCGCCACCGATGATCATCACGTTGTGGATGTCGTATTTCTTCTTGCCGCCCATCTGCATCAGCTCTCGCACAGCGCTCGGCTTGGTGATCACATACACCATGTCGCCCGACTTGAGGGCGTCGCCATCGTGCGGGATGAAGGTGTTCTGCCTGCGGTGTATCGCCACCAGCTTAAAATCGAGGTGTTTGAAGCGCTCAGCGAGCTCGGCCAACGTTTTGTTGAGCACGCTGGCGTTGTCTTCGAGCTTCATCATATACATCTCGAGTTTGCCGCCCGCGAAGTCGTAGGCTTCGGTCGCCGCCGTCTGCTTCAGCAAGGTGATAATCTCTTGAGCAGCAATGTCTTCAGGCGAGATGATACCGTCGATGCCGAGGTCCTGGTAGATGCGCCACGACTCCGGACTGAGGTTCTCCATGGTGTTGACGCGCACTATCACGCGCTTGGCACCGAGTTTCTTCGCCAAGATACCCGTCAAGAGGTTGATATGCTCGTCGTGAAGCACCGCAATGACCATGTCGGCCTTCTTCACGTTGGCTTTCTGTAAAACCTTGATAGAGGTGGAGTCACCAGCAATCGTCATAAGGTCGGAGTGCGACTCCATCATCTTCAGAAGCTCCTCGTGGGGGTCCACGATGGTGATGTTATGGTCGCTGCGCTCCAAGGCCTCCGCCAAGTGCATACCAACTTCACCGTCACCTGCTATAATGATGTCCATATTCTATTTTTTTAGTTGACAATTGAAAATTGAGAATTGAAAATTCTATTTTTTTAGTTCAAGAGGTTTAAGTGGTTCAAGAGGTTCAAGATCTTTGAACTTTTTGAACCCTTTGAACTCTTTTAATTATCAACTGTCAATTATCAATTCATTTTTAGTCCCAATCTTGAGATACTCTAAAATACTCGCGGAACGCTTCCAACTCGAATTCGCTTAGCTCCGCTGTGAAAATGCTTTCCCCTTCTTGAGCCTGCTCCACCACACGGCCTTTCACGTTCAAAACCATGCTCTCGCCTTTGTATTTTATGTTCTCATCGTCGATGCCGACCCTGTTCACTCCCACCACAAACGCTTGATTCTCAATGGCTCGCGCCCTCAAGAGAGTGTTCCACACCTCCGACTTCTTCTGCGGCCACTCGGCGGTAAAAATCGCCACGTCGTACTCAAACTTCCCATCCTTCACGCTGTTTCTGTCCCACACAGGGAAACGCAAGTCGTAGCACACGAAAGGCCTTATCCGCCAACCCCTCCACTCGATGGTGATGCGCTCCTCGCCTGGGTTCAAGCCCAGCTCGCCGCCCATGGTAAACAGATGCCGTTTATAGTACAAATAATATTTCCCATCGGGCTCCATCCAGATAAAACTGTTGTAAAAACCCTTATTTTTCAAAACAATAGTGCCACATACCGCGCAATTTTTTTGCTTGGCCTTCTCCTGCATCCACTGCATCGTCGCACCTCCAACCTCTTCGGCAAAGAGATTCGGGTCGGCCGGAAAGCCCGTCGTAAACGTCTCAGGCAACACGATAACATCAGTGTTTTCAACGTTTTTCAGCATCTCGTCGAGATGAAGCCTGTTGGCCTCAGGATCCCGCGCGATGACGTCGCTCTGCACGCATGTGACTCTCAGATTCATAAAAAATTCACTAAAAAAACTTACAAATATACTACTTTTATTGATTTTTTACTATTTTTGTAAAAATTTTTTCGCATTATGAACAGAAAACTGGCATTATTAATAGGAATTTTGGCCTTTTTTGCGGTGAAAACCATGGCCCAAGATTATAAATACGGCATTTATCTCGGCATAAATGGCAGTAATATGAGCATCAACAGCAACTTGTATTACGACGACAGCGAGGTGTTTACAAAAACCATAGTCGACAATACCGGTGACACCACTTATCAGGTGCGTTATCTGCCTATCGACGACGCCAAACTGGATGCTATGACCCCGTCATTTACCATCGGCGGTTACTACGAAATGCCACTGACTAAGGATTTGGGTGTGCAGTTCCACCTGCTCTACAATAAATATGGCTACACTATTAAAGGTAAGGTCGACCAGCCCGATATCACCGATGAGTTTTCAGTGGAATACGACTACACTGGTGAGATGAAGATGACCAACCTCAGCGCGGCATTGCTGCTGAAAATCGCCCTCCCGGCCGAAGGTCTGTCGATCCAAGCCGGTGTCACACCTAGCCTTTGCGTGAGGGCACAGAAAAACGTCGAGCGCGGTCCTCTTCATAAGACACTTAACTACAAAAGCGGCGACGAATATAAACCGCTGAATATCTGCGGAACTATAGGAATTACTTACTATTACCTCGACTGCATCATGTTTTCGCTTACCGCGAATATCGGCTTGACCGACGTGCTGAAGACCAAGGAGCCATACCTCGATGACATTCACGACCGCTACGGCACAGTGAAATACCGCTACACCGACACGAAATCGTCAACTAACTCAGTGTCATTAACCGCAGGATACAGGTTTTAATGGACAAGCAGCGATTAAAAGAACTTTACGCGGATAAGCGCTACCAGTCGTACTTCGACGTGGGACTGTTCTTCGTTTTGATTTTCAGCTTCCACTTCCTTTATCTTTTTTGGAATGAAGGCCTCGATTTTTGGCCGATTAAAGGCGCGGTCGACAAGCTCTTCATCTGGGCTTCGGCTCTGCTTTTCGACCAGAGCACATGGACGCTGGAGCACATTTTCGGCATGGATTTCTTCACCTACGGACAAACGATAGGCTTCCTCAACCATGAGGACACCTATTCCTACGTGACGGTGGCGCCCGAATGCACCAGTCTGAAGCAGTGGATGCACTGGCTCTTCCTCATGCTCATCTTCCCGGGACCGTGGAAACATAAAGCATGGTACATCCCGCTGGGCTTGGTAATCGTTGAGTTTACAAACGTAGTGAGAGTCGTCGGAATCGCCTTGTTTTTAAGACCATTCCCGCATGACTTCGCCCTAGCGCACGACGTTATCTTCAAGATAATGTTTTACGTTGTTATCTTCCTGATGTGGATGATTTGGGTAGAGAAGTTTCTGCATCCTACTCAGCGGAAATCTCCTTCAAAGTCGCTTGATAAGCAGTAAACACATTGGCTCGCGAAATGTAGCCAAGATACTTTCCATTGTCGACTATCACAATATTATACTTATGTGATTCCTCGAATTTCTTTACGATTTCCTCCATCGACTCGTCGTAATTGATAACGTAGTCGGGGTAAACCATAATCTTTTCCACTGAGGTGCCGTAAAGACTTGTGTCGAACATGAACTTCCGCACGTCGTCGAAGAGGATATGCCCGCGGAACTCGCCGTCTTCGGCCACCACGGGGAAGATGTTTCTCGACGACGAGGCTATGACTTTCACCAGGTCGCCAAGTGTCTGCTCAGGACGTATGGTGCTGAAGTTAGTCTCTATTAAGTTGCTGGAAGTCATCATGTTAAGTATGGTTTCGTCTTTGTTGAACGACACCCTCACGCCTTTCTCAGCTATGCTCTGGGTGTAGATCGACTCGCGGAAGAACAGCCTGTTGACGGCCAGCGACAGTGCCGACACTATCATCAGAGGCACCATCAGCGAGTAGCCGTTGGTGATCTCCGCGATGAGGAAAATGCCTGTCAGCGGGGCATGCAGCATGGCAGCGATGAGTCCGCTCATACCCACGAGGGCGAACTTCGTCACGTTCAGGTCGCCGAGACCTAAATTATTGATAACCAATGCGTAAACCATACCCGTCATGGCGCCGAGGAACAGAGCGGGAGCGAATGTTCCTCCCACGCCGCCCGCAGCAAATGTCAGTGATGTGGCAAACGCCTTGCAAAGGATGATGCACACAAAGATGAGGATGACTATCCAGATATTGTCGGCGAACGGCTCGAACACGGTGTTGAACAGAATCATGTCCCACTTGCCGTTGAGGGCCGCATTGATGGTCTCATAGCCCTCACCGTACAGCGACGGGAACGCGAAGATCAGGGCGCCGAGGCATAAGGCCGCGATGATGAAGCGCCGCCAGGGGTTCTCGATCTTTCCGAACCTCTTGCCTACGGTGAAGTAGACCTTCATGAAGTAGGCCGAGACCAGTCCCACCACGAGACCTAAACCTACGTAGTACAGCGTATTAGCCGGGATGAACGACTCGGCTATGGTGATGTCGTATTCCACAGCCCTTCCGAGGAAGTAATAAGAGGTGAGGATGGCGCAAAACGCCGATATGATGATGGGGATGAGCGCGGTCATGGAGATGTCGATCATGAAGACCTCCATGGCGAACACCACGCCGGTGATAGGTGCCTGGAAGATGGCGGCCAATGCCGAGGCGCCTCCCATGCCTATCAGCACGTTGATCTGTTTTTGGTTTAGCTTCAGCAGCTGGCCGATGTTCGAGCCGATGGCGCCACCTGTCGACACCGAAGGACCTTCCAATCCCACCGATCCGCCGAAACCTACCGTCAAAGCGCTGGTTATTATCGAAGAGAAGGTGGTGTAGGGCTTCACTATGCCCTTATTTCGCGAAAGCGCATATAAAAGTCCGGGTATCCCATGCCCCACTTCCCGTCGGATGACATATCGTATCACAATGATAGTCAATAAGATACCTATTGCGGGCAGGATAAAGAACAAGAGATTGAAGTTGCTGTCCAATGTCCTTATATAAAAGAACAAATCGCGTATCGAATGGGCGAAAAATTTGATCAAAACCGCCGCCACGCCCGCCAAAAAACCGGTCGGGACAGCCAAAAGTATCATGAACTGCCGGTCGGATAAATGGGCTAATCGCCACTTATTCAACGACTTAAAGAAAATCTTCGCTCGAGTCTTTAATCTTAATCTCATATCGCAAAAATAAAAAATTCATTTATTGTTTTACATTATTTTATTAAAAAATATTATCTTTGCAAAAAATTAAACGTCATTTCGAGCGAACATCGAACGCAGTGAGATGGCAGTCGAGAAATCCTCTTTTCGCAAAAGCTTTTTCTAAAAAGGATTTCTCCATTTCGCTACGCTCCAGTCGAAATGACGAATTAAATGAGCATGAGAATCGTAAGTTACAATGTCAATGGAATCCGAGCTGCAATTTCAAAGGGATTGCTTGAATGGCTTGATGCCGTATCGCCGGATGTCGTGTGCTTTCAGGAGCTGAAAGCCACTCCCGATCAGATTCCTGTGATGGAGATTGAGGCGATGGGATATCATAGCTATTGGTTCTCGGCAAAGAAAAAAGGCTACAGCGGCGTGGGAATCCTCACGAAACGCGAGCCGGATAACGTGGTTTTCGGTATGAATAACCCGCTCTACGACGACGAAGGACGCTTTTTGCGTGCCGACTTCGGTGACCTTTCAGTCGTAAGCGTGTATCATCCTTCAGGTACCACGGGCGAGGAACGTCAGGATTTCAAGATGGAATGGCTCGATTTCTTCAGAAAATATGTCAACAATCTGCGGAAAACACGGCCAAACCTGGTGCTTTCGGGCGATTACAACATCTGTCATGAGGCCATCGACATCCACGACCCGGTGCGTAACGCCACCAACTCAGGCTTTTTACCGGAAGAGCGCCAATGGTTCACAGATTTCTTGAGCGATGGATACATCGACAGCTTCCGTCATCTCTGCAAGGAGCCGAACCACTATTCATGGTGGAGCTATCGTGCCAACGCAAGAGAGAATAACAAAGGCTGGCGCATTGATTATCATATAGTTACAGATTCGTTAAAAGATAAATTAGTTGACGCGGCGATACTGCCGGAAGCAAAGCATTCCGACCATTGTCCGGTTTTTGTTGAAATAAAATAAGATTCAAGATATGTTAGAAGAAGTTTTAAAATGGTTTGAAGCCCACAAGGCGGCGCTCATCGCAAACATCCCAAATTTCATCATCGGAGCGGTTGTTCTGATAATCCTCATTTGGTTGATTTGGTATTTCAAATCGAAGAGAAGAAGACGTCATTTCCGCTTCCATTGGCATCATTTCACCTATGCCATCGGACTGCGTAAGATCATGTCGCGCCGTTACGTCGGTAAGGTGCACGTGCACGAGAACTTCGACCCGCTCGTCGACTTCCTGCCGCACCGTCATATCATCTTCAACGAAGAGACACTCGAAGACCCTAACCTCATAAGAAAACAGGTCCTGTTTAAGCTTTATCGCATCGCCGACAAGCTTCCAGAAGGCGTAAACCTCAAGATTTACAAGACTTTCCGTTCGCGCATCAAGATGAGCGAGAGCTTCGAGAGCGTGATAGCACAAATCACCGCCGAGAACCCTGAGATTGGCCGTCACGAGGCCATGAAACTCGCCAAGTTCAAGACCGACGACCCGAAAGGCAGCATGGGCGGTCACGAGACAGGCGGCGCAGTCGACGTGGCACTGTGCAACGACAAAGGCGAAGATTTCAACTACGGCACGCGTTTCCACGAGTATAACGACTCGACATTCACCTACAGCAGCCATATCACCAAGGAGCAGCGCAGAAACCGCAAAAAACTTGTCAAGCTGATGAAAAAAGAAGGTTTCATCAACTTCCCTGGCGAATGGTGGCATTTCTCCTACGGCGACCGTATGTGGGCTGCCTATAAAGGCAAACGCAACGGCGGCATCTACGGCTCGGCCGAGATCGACACGGGACAAGGCCAATACGGTTTCACCATCCCGGTCACCAGAACGAAATTCGAGAAGCGTAAATAAACAATGGAGATTGCAGCGTTAGTCTCCGGCGGCGTCGACAGCTCTGTGATAGTGCCTCTCCTTAAGGAACAAGGCATCGAACCTCATATTTTCTACATCAAGATAGGCCTCGAAGGCAAGGAAGACCTCATGGACTGCCCTTCGGAGGAAGATATAGAGATAACCACCTTCATCGCCAAGAAATACGGCTGTAAGTTCGACATCGTCGACCTGCAGAAGGAATACTACGACCGCGTAGCGGCCTACACCATGGACTCGGTGCGCAAGGGCCTCACCCCCAACCCCGACGTGATGTGCAACCGCTTCATCAAATTCGGGGCTTTCGAGGAGAAGGCAGGCTATCAGTTCGACCGCATCGCCACTGGTCACTACGCTCAGCAATGGATTGATAATGATGGAGTTGCGTGGCTAGGCACAGCCGTCGACACTTTCAAGGATCAGACCGACTTCCTGGCAAGAATCACTTATCCGCAGCTTAAGAAAGCGATGTTCCCTGTCGGGGCACTGCCGAAGAGCGAGGTGCGCAAATTAGCCGAGAAATATGGCCTTCCGAGTGCACAACGTCATGATTCTCAAGGCATTTGCTTCTTAGGAAAGATCAACTACAACGACTACATCCGCGAATATGTCGGCGAGAAGGAAGGCGACATCATCGAACTCGAGACAGGCAAGAAACTCGGCAAACATAAAGGTTTCTGGTTCCACACCATCGGTCAGCGCAAGGGCTTGGGATTAGGCGGCGGACCGTGGTTTGTGGTTAAGAAAGACACCGACCAGAACATCGTCTATGTGTCGCAAGGCTACGACCCCGAGGCACAATACGTCAACACCATCGAACTGGTCGATGTCCAAGCTATGAATCCTGTTATAAAATTCGTTGATAATCAGCCGATTAGATATAAAATTCGTCACCAACCCGAGTTCCGCACCGGCACATTGAACATTACCGAAAAAGGCCTGAAAATCAACAGCGACGTGATGATTTCCGGCGTCGCCAGTGGTCAATTCGGCACGATTTATCACGCAACGGAACCGATCGTTCTCGGTTCAGGCGTTATTGAATAAAAAAAGGGGCGAATGATGATTCGTCCCTACTAAACTGTAAACCGTAAACGGTAAACCAATTAATCCTCGTCTTTCTTCGACTCCTCGTAAGCCTTCAACAGCTTGGTCTGGACATCGGCCGGAACCTGAGCGTACTCAGCATATTCCATTGTGAATGAGCCACGACCTGAGGTGAGTGAGCTGAGCGATGTCGAATAACGATCCATCTCTGCGAGCGGCACTCTAGCGCGGATAATCTGGTAGTTACGGTCTGAATCCATTCCCATGATGATGGCGCGACGACCCTGAAGGTCAGTGTTGACTGCACCCATCATGTCTTCAGGCATGCGGACTGTGAGGTCATAGATAGGCTCCATGATCTTCGGGCCAGCGGCCTTGAAGGCGATAGAGAATGCCATACGTCCGGCAATCTTAAATGCCATTTCGTTTGAATCGACCGGGTGCATCTTACCATCATACACGTAGACGATGATGTCGCGGGCGTATGAACCTGTAAGAGGACCTTCTTCCAAGCGCTCGTTGATACCCTTCAAGATAGCCGGCATGAAACGTGCGTCGATAGCACCACCGACGATGCAGTTCTTGAAGATGAGCTTGCCGCCCCATGGGAGGTCGTACTCCTGAGTGTCACGGACCTGGAGGTCGGTAGGATCGGTGTAGCCCTCGTAGTAAGGAGCCAAGCGCATGTGCACCTCACCGAACTGACCTGAACCACCCGACTGTTTCTTATGACGGTAGTCGCCGTTTGCCGACTTGGTGATGGTCTCACGATACGGAATCTTAGGTGATGCGAACTCAACGCCGATCTTATGAACGTTGTCGAGGTACCACTTAATGGTGTTGAGGTGATATTCACCCTGGCACTGCAGGATGTTCTGTCTCAACTCACGCGACATACCTGTGATGATAGTCGGGTCTGTCTTGTGCATATCGTTGAGGATACCGCCAAGTTTCTCGTCTTCCTGTGAGTTGGTAGCCTTGATGGCGATCGAGAAGATAGGTGTCGGGAACTTGATAGCCGGGAATGCAGCTTCAGCGACCTTAGCGTCGACGAGGCTGTCGCTCACGCGGACATCTTTCAACTTGATGGTTGAGATGATATCGCCAGCGCAGGCTTTCTCGACTCTCTCACGGTTCTTACCGTTCGAAACGAGGATCTGTGAGATACGCTCTTTGTTGCCTGTACGTGGGTTGACAAGGTCCTGAGCCTCAGTGATTGTGCCACCGTAGATACGTGCCATGGCGACGTCACCGACGTTCTGCTCGTTCGAAATCTTGAAGAAGAACATTGCAGCAGGATCGTTCACGCTGTTGTGGAACTCTGTGCCGTTTTCAGCCTTGATAGGAGCAACGTGTGCTGGTGATGGGCAAGCGTTGACGATGAACTCGAGAAGACGTGTCACGCCTGCACCGCTCTTTGCTGCGCCGCAGATCACAGGGAAGATCTCGCGTTTTGCGATACCCATACGGATACCGGCTTCCATATCTTCCTCTGAGAGTGTGCCTTCGTCGAAGAATTTCTCCATCAGAGCGTCGTCACCTTCAGCGGCGTGCTCGATGAGGTCGTTGTGAAGCTCTTCAGCCTTGTCAGCAAGGTTGGCAGGGATGTCCTGAACCTCAGGAGCGCCGTTGCCGTTCTTGAAGACGAGCATCTTCTTCATGATGAGGTCGATGACAGCGTTGAAGCCCTCGCCTGTGTTCACTGGGAACTGGATAGGAGTGACCTTGTCGCCGAAATATTCCTTCAGCTGATGGATGGTGTCGTCGAAGTTGGCGTTGTTGTGGTCGAGCTGGTTCATGAAGAACACCACCGGCTTGTTTGTGTTAGCGGCGTGTTTCCATGCATTTTCTGTCGTAGCCTCAACACCCGACTGTGCGTTGACGGTGAACACTGCTGTGTCGGCAGCGGTCAGACAAGCGACGATATCGCCAGAGAAATCGCTAAAGCCAGGAGTATCCAAGATGTTGATTTTCTTGTCGTTAAAGATTGTGTAGCACAAGCTGGCGTTAACAGAGATACCGCGCTCCATTTCGATCGGGCGGTAGTCTGACACTGTGTTCTTACTAGTGGTGTCGCCTTTTCTGTTGATGAGCTTGCCTTCGAAAATCATGTTTTCGGCAAGCGTGGTCTTTCCGGATTTAGCAGCTCCAATGAGAGCGATGTTCCGAATGTCGTCTGTCTGAAATACCTTCATTTTTCTTAAATTCTATATTTTTATTAATTATTTTTCAATTTGGGTGCAAAAGTACACATTTTTTCGATACCTATTTAAAATAAAAGGAAATAATTTTTTCCCATTGATTATCATTCAGTTTGGCACCGAGATTTTGAATCACATTTCCTGCCAGACAAGTGCCTAATTCGCCACTCTTTTTCAGGTCGAAACCTTTGATGAGACCGGCCATGAAACCAGCAGCGTACATGTCGCCGGCGCCAGTGGTGTCGATGACGTTGACTTTGTTGCAGCCGACGGTCACTTTCTCGTTGCCGCGCTTGATCATCGAGCCTTTGCTTCCGACTTTAACCACTGCTATTTCGCACTGTTTCCCGATGAATTCAAGGGCATCCTCCGGTGTGCCTTGAGTCAACGCCTTGGCCTCTTCCTCGTTGGCGAAAACGATGTCGATCTGAGGCAGAAGTTCGATCAAAAAGTCGCGGTTATCTTCAACGACGTTGTACGATGCGAGGTCGAGAACTACCTTGCAGCCTGCCTGTTTCGCGAGCTCGATGGCTTTCTTGAACAGCGGACGGTTGGCGATGAGATAACCCTCGACATAGCAGTAATCCCAGCCTTTGAATATGTCCAAGGTGAGGTGAGTCTCATTCAGTAAAACGGCTGCTCCGAGGTGAGTCGCGAAGGTGCGCTCGCCGTCAGGCGAGATGATTGCCTGGGCAATCCCCGAAGGCACGTCGTTGTGAAACATGATGGGCTTCACTCCCACCGACTTCATGGCGTCGTCGAAGAACTCTCCGACCTTGTCGTTGCCAGTAAAACCGATGAATCCCACTTCCACGCCGCATTTTGCCAAGCCGTGGATGGTGTTGGCGGCGGAGCCGCCTGGCGCCATCGAGTTGTCGAACTTCTCGAGTGCCTTCGCCACCTTCGCGGCGGTCTTCTCATCAACGAGCTGCATGGAGCCCTTGGGGAGACCGAGCTCGCTCAGAATATTGTCATTGTCGATTCTGGTTAAGATGTCAACCAGAGCATTGCCGATACCTAGAACTTTCTTCATAATTTCCGATAAAAAAAGAATGGAAACCTGCTGGCTTTCATTCTTCAATTAATAACATGAAACATAAAAAATTACACTTTGTAATCTCTCTTGCGCCCCCTTCAGGACTTGAACCTGAGACCCCCTGATTAACAGTCAGATGCTCTAACCAACTGAGCTAAGGAGGCTAACAACGGTTTTCTCCGTTTGCGACTGCAAAAGTACGACGTTTTTCAATACGCGCGACAAAAATTTGCACTAATTTTTGAAAATTTTCGTATCTTTTTGACTATCAGCCTGTTATCTTCCCCAAACGGTTTTCCAAAGTATCGTAATATCGCGCCAAATCGACCAGTTTTCGTAGTATCCTTTGTTGATTTTTACCTTATCGGGCCAAATAACTTCGTCATTATAGCGTTTTGGGTCGTTTTGTTGAGCCAAGATTTTATCTTCATGACGATATTTTATCGAGGCCGGACCAGTCAGTCCGGGACGCATCTTCAAAATCACTCTGTCGTCGCCTTCGAGATTGTCGGCATAGCCCGGCACATCGGGACGCGGACCCACAAAACTCATGTCACCTATTAATATATTAATGAGCTCCAAAAACGTGTCGACCTTGGTCTCGCGAAGCCAATGCCCAAACCGCGTAATCCTCGAATCATCGGCTGTCGTCACAGTGCAATCGGCTTCCGAATCATCGGCCATAGTACGGATCTTATAGATTTTAAACAGCTTCGCATTCTTTCCAACCCTCACCTGCTTATAAACAAATCTTCCCCTCGGCATTCTTATCTTATGAAGAATAAAAATGACGAAAATGACAGGTGATAATATTATCAAACCCAAAAATGCAAAAATCCGATCAAAAATATACTTAAATACCATTAATAACTTACAACTTTACACTTTTAAACTACTCTCAACTCTAAACTTTACGACTGCATCAAATGCATATTAAGAACCGCCCTGACATTTCTATTTTTAATAATCTTTCTAAACGGCAGCAACAGCCTCACAATGATTCCAAACCACCATTTATATTTGATTTGAAGCTTGCAATAAGCTCTTCGAAAATTAAAATTCTGTACTAAAAACTCTTGAATATTAGAGTGTTCGGTGATGGTACGCGTGCCGTCAAATACATATTTGAAATGTTTCTCTTTTAAATAATATTCGTTTGTTATATGGTATTTCCCATAATAAACTCCCGACTTATTATATTTATACTCAGGCAACACACACACCGTATCATACAAACAACAGTCATCAAAGACTTTTATGACACAAAATCCTATCAAACGGCCGTCTTTTCTATCAAAAAATCCCCAAAAATCATAAGTTTTTTCATCCCATAATTGTAAAAGATCATTAAAGATCCTTTTATTCATCCTTCTGTCCTTAATCCTATAATCATCGTATGTTTTTTGAGTGATTTCGTATCCTTTTTCTGCAATAAGACTCTTATCGACAAGCTTAAATTCCAGCAATCTGAATGCTTTACGTATCTTCTGCCTATTGTTTTTAGTAAGCTCCTCCATTCCTCCATACGAATCCTTTATCAAGTACCAAAAATCAGTAGGTGTATTACAATCGAAATCAAAAGTATTACGAATCATCCATCCGCCATTTTTCAGCAATGCTTTGCATTGAGAATCAGTAAGTTGCGATTCTTTATCAGGAGCTAAAGCATATCTCCAAGCATGACGATATATGAAATAACCGAACACTATTTTATGCGCTTTTTTATAGCATGATAAGCATAACTCATAAAACAAGAAGTCGATTTTAAAAATGACATTTTTTCTTGTTTTCTATACACTTTCCAAACACTTCGCATCATTTTAAACCTTTGACTCGACGCTCCGTCGTTCCTGATGCGATAATAATACATAACCTCGTCGATAGGATATGCCTTGATGCCTGTTCTGAACAACGAACACCATAAACCCATGTCGTCATTCACCTCGTTTGACGGCAAAAGTATCTGTCCAACTTTTTCAGTATCAATCATCACGCTGCCACATCCTATGATTGTGTTTCTCAGATATTTATGGTAATCAACCACACCGCCATTATGAATTGTTTTACCCGTCAAGTTCCCATCTGAATCTATAGTTTGATAATCGGAGTAAGTAAACGCATAGTCATGTTCAAGCATAAATGCAACTTGCCTCTCGAGCTTATCTTTCACCCAAATATCATCACTGTCAAGAAAAGCCAAAAATCTTCCTTTGGAATTTTGGATAGAAGTGTGGCGAGCCTCCGCAATATCTTGATGTTGCTGAGGAACTATCAGATGTATGCGATCGTCCTTATCGCAATATTCTTTTGCAATTGCTGCTGTTTTGTCGGATGACGGACCATCGGTGATTATCAGTCCCCAATTGGTGTAGGTCTGCGACAAAACCGACTCAATGCTCTGCGCGATGTAGCGCTCGGCGTTGTAGCTAGGCATTATTATGGAAACCAGCGGCGTCATTTCTTGTTTGAAGCTGTTATCTGTCCTTTTTCCAGGCCCTCGGTGCTTTCTCTAATGAAGATGACCTTCAAGGTGAGAAGCAAAAGCTTCAGGTCGGTGAGCAGCGAGGCGTGCTCGACGTAGATCATGTCGAGTTTGAGCTTGTCGTACGAGGTGGTGTTGTATTTTCCGAACACCTGCGCGTAGCCCGTCAGTCCGGCCTTGACACGTAGACGGAAGGCAAACTCAGGCACCTCCTTGGTGTATTCATCAGCAATCTCCGGGCGTTCGGGACGCGGTCCCACGAAGCTCATGTCGCCCGCAAGTATGTTGAAAAACTGCGGGAGCTCGTCGAGACGGCAGGCTCTCAGGAACTTTCCGATAGGCGTGATGCGGTCGTCATTCTCTGAAGCCAGACGCGCCACGCCATCCTTCTCGGCATCGGGTATCATGCTGCGGAACTTCAAGATTTTAAAGGTCTTTCCGCCTTTGGTGTATCGCGTCTGACGATAAAACACAGGACCTCTGTCGTAGCAGAAAATAGCCAGCGAGACGAGTATCATTATCGGCGAAAGCACTATCAATCCTATTGCCGAAAGGAAGATGTCGAAACTGCGTTTCACTATGCGCTCCGGGATGGTTAGCACGGTGTCATTGGCAAACAGCAAAGGCGTGTCGAAGACGGCCAGATTTTCGCATCCGCGGATGATGATATCCGAAATCTTCGGGGTGATGTAGACCTTTTTGTTATTCTTGAAACAAGCCTTCAAAATCTTATTTCGCACCTCGGTGGGCACGTCGTTGACAAGAATCAGGTCGTAAGGTTGAATCAGGTTAATCAAATCCTCAAGTGCATCCAAGCAATATATCTCCTTGACTATCTGATAGTTATCGCCTCTATCCATCATCTTCTCTTTAAGGTTGTTTTTATAACTTCCATAAATGTGAAGCACGTTGTAAGGCGGGAAAGTCTTGCGGTAGACTACGATAATCACTATCGTGAAAAGGAAAAGAAGCACAACCTGAACGATGAAAATCTGCAGGAAATACACGGAGAGTCGTGGTATCATCCAGAAATATCCCACCATCAGGTCGGTGATCATGATCTCGCAGATGTTGACGCACAGCAATCCGACGCATTGCGACAGCAGCACGTTCGATTTTTTGCTCACGTTCAGCTTGTAGCCGCCGAACATATTGACAAAAACAATCACAAAGACGATGTAGATGAAATACATCGCGTAGTTTCCTTTGAAGAGGAACTCCTTGAACAGCAATTGGTTAAGGTATTTGTGCCATATCCAAATGTAAGGGACGGCCGCAATCATCGTGATGAGGATGTTGCAGACCAGGATGTAGAAGTATTTTAGTTTCTCTTTCATTTGTAATTATTTTTTTATCAGACTTATAATTCTCTCGAAATAACGCCAGTTTTGCTTGAAGAAGTTGCTTGGCATCTTGTGTTCGCGCACGCAGCGCACCCTTTCGCGCATTATCTTACGATGCACTCTGATGCCGTTCGACGAGGTGCCGCCGCTCCGCATGTTGACAAATACATCGTTGATATACAATGTGTTGATGTTGCCGACCCATATCATCTTGACAAACATGTCGTAGTCGGAACATATCGGGTAGTCGAGGCTATAGAGACCGAAACGGTCGTAGCAGCTGCGCTTCACGTAGAACGACGGATGCGGCGGCATCTTTCCCCAACATAGTTTCTCACGCTTAAAGTCCTTACCCGAAAACATCCTCACGGTCTTCGTGGTGTCGTGCCAGTTGACGTAACGCACATCGGCGTAGACGCCTTCCAGCGCTGGGTTTCCGGCAAAAGCGTCGGCAACCGTCTGCAGCACGTGGTCCGATGCAAAGAAGTCGTCGCTGTTGAGGATCCCCACCACGTCGCCCTGGGCCATCTTCACTCCTTTGTTCATGGCGTCGTAGATGCCCTTGTCGGGTTCGGAAACCCAGCGCAACCGGCCTTCGAACTTAGGCTCGAACTCCTTCACGATGTCCAAGGTGCCATCCTTCGAGTTGCCGTCGACAATGATGTAGTCGATGTCCTTAAACGTCTGATTAAGAACACTTTGCATGGTGTCGCGCAAGGTCTCGGCACTGTTAAACGTGACTGTTATCAAGGATATTTTCATACAAATCGATATAATCTTTAAAACGATCGTCTTTATTGTAAAACTTCTCGGCCCGCTCCCTGCAACTCTCTGAATAACAACTCTTTCCGTTCTTTCGGATGGTCTCGATGGCCTCGCAAAGCTGACCGAAATCACCTTTTTCGACCACGATACCAGTTTCAGGAGTGATAGACTCGGGACTGCCGCCGGTTTTGTAAGTAATCACTGGCGTTCCGCAAGCCAGTGCCTCGAGGTTAGTCGTCGGGAAAGTGTCTTTATATGTCGGATTCACAAACACATCGGCCATCGAATAATACTTCGCCAGCTCCTCCTGACTGTTAGTCCTCGCCACTTTGATAATCGCATCCGGCAGCCGCTTGCTCAACTTATCATTCACTCCGACCATAATCACCTGATAATCAGGGTTCTGCGACAACTGCACAAACTCTTTCACGCCTTTATCGTCGTCCCAATTGGAGGCGACGCCTAGGATGGTGAATTTGGCGCCAATCGCAGACACATTCGATGTGTCCCTACGTGGTTGGAACAACGATAAATCGACGCCGTTGTTGATAACTTTTATTGGGAATTTCGCGAGAAATGACTGCTTCACTACATCTTCCAGCCAGTGTGAGACGGGCACTATCGTCATGTTTTTCACCGAGGTAAAACATTGTTTCTTCAACTCAAAATTGCGCTTCGACCTGTCGATTATCGACTTCGGATACCAATCCATAAGGTGCTGACAATCATAACATTGCGTCTTCCATTTGTCACAATTGTAGTTCTCAAACTGCGAACAATGGCCCGTCATGCTCCAGCAGTCGTGGAGAGTCCACACCACCGGAACGCCGCTCTCGGCGAGATAATCGAACAAAATCTTGTAGTTCAGATAATACCCGTGGATGTTATGCAGATGAACGATGTCGGGCTTTATCTCTTTCATCTTGACTATCAACGACTTTGTCGCACATTTCAATCCTAATCCGTGAGCGTCGAACAGCAGACTTCTCACCCCATTCAGCCTCTCCTGGTTTTTTGTAGTCGTCTGAATATCAGCGAATTGCGACTTATTCAGATAACGCGCGCCATGGACTATCGTCGTGTCGAAGCCACGGTCGGCGGCCACACGCGAAATCTGCTCCACGATTCTACCGTGCGAGCCACAGTTCAAAGCGGTGTTTATCTGGATAATCTTCGGCATCACACAAAAACTTTTTTCATCACCTCAAGCTGGTAATGTATGTTCCACTTCTCATCAATCGTTCGGTAGGCCGCCGACCGTGTCGCTTCGCGCTCATCAGTCGACTTTTCAAGCCAAAAACGAATCTTTTCGGTCAGATCGTCAACGTCGTCCATCTTGAAGAAACTGCCGGTGACATCAGGCGTAATCGCCTCAAACTCAGGCATTTGGTACGGGAAATTGTCGTGCGTCACCACCGGACAGCCATACGTCAGGGCATGTATCGAAGTCAGGCCGACATTGCCAGGCGAGACACAGACCGCAGAGTTGTAAAACATCTCCCCAATCGCCTCCTCATCGTAACACGGACCATATAACCAAACCGAGTCTTCCAATCCTAACTCATTGATAATCTTTGGCAAATCGACATTTTCATCATCTTTCCCGACAATCAGAAGGTTGCATTTCACACCTTCATTTTTAAGCTTATAAAAACTCTCAACCAACAAATCCAGACGCTTAATCTTCTGAATCCTCCCGATGTACATCATCACCGGATCGTCGTTGCCGAAATGCGAAGTGAAAATATCTGTCTTCTTAAGCTTCTTTCTTATAACTAACTGATTATCAGTATCTAAAGAGTTCGCAATGCAAAACATTTTCTCTGGTTTGATACCTTCTTTTTTCATCAAATCGATGGAATAATCGGTATAGACCATTATCTTGGTGAAAAGTTTGAAAAACGCTCTCTTTACTACCTTTTTAATGCCGCTTTCCCTGCCGTAAAAACCATGCGTCCAAGTGACTGTTTTCTTTCCTAACAACTTGGCTATCAACAAGATAAACCAATATGAGATACAAAACGGCTCGCCGCTCAGCAGAAAATAATCGTATTTCTTGAAAGCAAGTCTGACGGATTTTCTTTGCCAATAAAAAGAATTCCCGAAAAAGACGTTGTGAAACTCCTTCTTAAATCCTTGTAACTCGTTGTAATTCAGCTTCTTAATCGGCTGCTGCATATGGTCGCCGAAATAGAAATCACAGTCGAAATTCTCGCTCATCTTCGAGAAAATCGGCATACGGTAATGCGGGGCCATATTGAAAATGCAGCAAATCTTCATCTTTTCTTAAACATCCCGATTATATATTTCACCTCGCCGAACATCGGCTTGCTGAACACATAAGCCAACAGGAAATATGCCACAGCGTAGATAACTATCTGAATGCCAGCGAGATAGTACATATTCAAACTCATAAAGAGCTTAGTGCTGACGATATACGCCAACGCACCGGCCGCCGCCGAGACGAGCGCTATCTCAAACAAATCCTTCAGCTGAGTGAATATGTTGAAATTGAGATAATGTGCCGCCAGCGACGCATGTATCAGGAAAACAAGGTAAAAGCGTATTGTCACCGCCCAGATTATCCCCCTCACGCCGAAAAACGAGCCGCCGACGATCAGCAGTATGCCCAACACCGACTTGATGCACGTCCACCTAAACAAAACCCTGCTCTTGCCGATGGCCGCCACCGCGTTGTAGTTGATGTCGCCAAGCGCCTCGGCCATGCCTCCGATACACAGAATCTGGAAAAACGGCACGCAGTCGACCCATTTGTCGGTGAGCATCAGCACAATGGCAGGCTTTGCTATCAAAATCACTAATATCATCGCTGGAAACACCACAAAAGCCATCACTTTGGTGATTCTTCGCAAGATGTTTGTCAGCTGCGGTATGTCGTTCTGAAACTTCGAGAAAACCGGGAACGTCACCTGATTCACGACAGTCGACGGTGTACCCGACATTATCGACTCAAACTTACGCGCCTGCGAATAGAGTCCGACGTCCCTCGCTGTGTAAAGCTTACCCATGATAAGTGATTGAACCTCATTTGTAAAGGTCACAATCATATTCGAAAGAAGTATGAACCCGCCGAAGCCGAACAGTTCTTTGAACGACTGCTTGCTGAACACCAGCGACGGCTTCCACCTGTTGAAAATCCAGAACAAAGCCGTCGTCATGCCGCTTATCAGCAGCTGCTGAGCGACTAGGCACCATACTCCGAAGCCGTTGTAAGCCATGGTGATAGCCACAACCACAGCGATGAAGTTGGCGCCCAGGACTATCAGCGATATCTTCTTAAACTGCAGCGTCTTGCGGAGGTTGTTCTTGTGGACAAGTCCAAACGAGTCGAGGATGATAATCAAGCCCTGAACCCTCAAGATGTCTTTGAGAATTGGTATCTCGTAGTATCTGGCGATGACGGGCGCGCAGAAAAACAGCAGGAAATACAATCCCAGCGCGAGCAGCAGGTTCCAGTAGAAAATGGTGGAATAGTCGGCCTGCGTGGGCTCTTTCTTCTGTATCAAAGCCGCGCCGAAGCCGCCGTCGACAAATATCTGCGACAGCGAGATGAAAACCATCAGCAGGGCTATGCAGCCGAAATCGTCGGGCGAAAGCAGACGGGCAAGCACGAGATTCGCCACAAACGCCAGGAAAAGCGTGACAAATCGCTGCACCGTGGTCCAAGCCACTCCGCTAACCGTCTGTTGACCTAACGACATCAGTCTATAATATCTTCGATGGTTTTAAATCCGTAAAAACAAGGCACTCCCGACTTATACGGCGCGCTAAGACATTCATTTTCAATCATCAGGCGACCGTTTTCATCGATAATCTGCTCATTTCTGACCATCTGTGCCCAACGCAGTATAGCGTCGATGGTCGGAACCTCAATGTTCAGCTGCTCAGCCATCCACTTGGCAATGCAGTTACCATAGTAGATGTCGTCCATGAAGAACCTGTAGTTGTTGTTGATCTCCCACAGGCCTTCTTTGTTCTGAATCACCGGCGTGCCTATGGCCACCAGCGTCTGCGAGTTGATGAACGACTCTTTGATGTCGGTGTTATGCGACTGATATGAAAAACGCTCAAGTGCCAGATAATCAAGCATATACTTGAAGTTTTCCTGCGGATAGCGCCTTTTTATCTCTTCTCTTATCTTAGTGTAATCATTATCCAAATCGGCAAGCAGATTAGCCGAGATATCGTCGTAATCCCTATAAAACATTGGCACTTCCGACTTCTCTTTCCAATAACGGCCATAAACCTTATACAAGCCGAAGCAGCGCGAGGTGTGAATTATCTGGTTATCGACCGAAAGCGTCAGCGAGATGAAGTTTTCGCTCTGCTCCACAGCGCCTTTCCCGAACCATTTTTTACATATATTCTCAAAAAACTCCTCGTCGATCTGCTTGAAATACGATTTCGGGTAACAGGCGGCGTAATTTGCAGCTTTGCAGCCGTAGGTGACGCCTATCTTGCCATATTCAATGGTCCTAGCAATCCAAGGAATGAGGCCGAAAGCGAAGGTCACGATGTTGTCGTACGAATACTTCTGCTTGATTTCATTTACCATCCAGTTCCAGCCACCCTGACCGTACATGGTGCCCAGGAAAACGGTCTTGTTTCTGTTGATATACGGCGCGATCTCCTCAAGTCCGAGCCTGTATTTGTGCACTGGCATGCAAAACACTATGTAGTCGGCGTCGGGGATGATCTCCGCAGCGTTGCTGGAGGCTTTTTTCAGCGGACCTGAAAACGTCGCGAGCACCTTCCCGTCGGGCGATTGGTATTGAAGCTCGATGGTGTGATGCCATTTTTCGGGTTTTGAAGTGAATATCGACACCTCAAAATCGGAGTCTTTCAAAAACGGTATCAGCGTGTGGGCGCTGCTGCCGCCTCCGCAAACTACAAGTTGTTTCTTTTTTACCATTTTCTGCTAATTTTTTCAGGTAAATCAATATATTTGCCCATCTCGACCGTCGTCTCGTAGGTGTATTCGCGGTCGAGCACGTTGCCGTCGGGTGAGAACGTCATCTCGCCGAAGAACACGCGCTCGCCGACAGCGTAGAGGTCGACTCTCACATAAGGGATGCCTTCAGAGAGCTTCTTCGCCACCTCGATGAGCCTGTCGAGAGCCTCAGGTTTCTCGACGTTGCCGTCGTCATTAGGGTCGTCGTCCTTCAGCAAAAACAGTCGTTTCCAGTCGGTCGAGTAGATGGCGCCTTTCGAGTGACGCGTCACAATGTCGCGGTCGTAGCACACACCGATGAACTTCGGCTCGCCGTTGAAGCAATGTACCTTATAATCCTTCACCTCGCGGTAATCTTTCACCGGCAGGAACTGTTCGCAGATAATCATCGGCTTGATGTAATGATAGTGCCGCTCAGGTGTCACAGCGCCCCAGTCGACTTTCATCCATTCCTTCAGCTGTTTCACGCTTTTCTGCACGTCGAGGTCTTTCTTGTCTTCGACAATGATGTTATAGCCGCATCCATGGTTGCATTTCATCACGAAACGCTGCGGAAGTGCTTCAAAATCAATCTTATCGGCATCGTCCCAGGCGCCGTAGAGGTCGAGGAGGATGTCGTCGAGACCTTTACTCTTGATATAATCGCGCGCGGCGTATTTGTCGGCACCTATCGATTTCAGTTCGGGCTGCCAGTATTTGTTGAGCCAAATGAGCTTTTCCGACCACGTCTGCGGGTTCTCGAGGTTCAGCTTATGCCCGGAATGATGTCTGTAGCTGACTCTCATGATGAGATCAGCGGTGAAGCTGTTTTTCATCATGAGTGCCTGAATGAAATCGGTAACTTTTCTTCTGAATGTCATATCTCGTTCAATATTTTTTCAAATTTATCAAAAATCGTAATATTTTCTGTCCAAACTCGACCTGATGCCAAAGCTGAAGATGAAATCGCTTTGAGTATCAAGACCTTGCGCCGCAAAGTGACGATGTGTAGCCTCCACAAAAATATTCATGTTATACCTCGGATTGACCATATACGACACTATCACGTCGTTCATCATCAGCGTCGTCTTTCTTCCCGTAAGGAGATAATGACCATCGTGCGTATCATTGCCGTTTTCGTCCCAATCCAGAGGAATGGCGGTGGTGTAATCGCTATACACGCTGTGACCGTAATTGGCCCACTCGTTGTTTTTCACATCCCAGTCGTCGCCATATTGTCCGTAATTCAATTTATACTGGAAATACCAGCGATTCCAGTTGTATTGGGCACGCGCTACAGCCTCCCAGAGATTTGCTCCCCAAGGATGTGCCAGCGGCTCGTTGTAATGTGCGTAATTGTCTTCGCCAATAGATTTTTGAGTATGAAGCGAAGAATGCGAATACATGTAAGGTCTTACAATGTTTCCTTCGAGTTGCAGGAAAAGATTCTTTACTCCAAAGCAGTCGTAGCTCTTGATACCGAGCTGATACGATTGCTTATTTCCCGAATAGCCTTTACGTGCAATGAATCTGTGAACCGTCATCTCGTCGAGGACGAACTGTCCGTAGATTGTGGTGTGTTTGCCGACAATCAAGCTGGCATTCAAGCCGAGCAAGGCATTGTCGGGCGATGAGCCGGCGTAATATTCGGCTGAGCGTAGGAAGATAATCGGGTTAATGTATTGAAAATCAAAGCCTCGGCGCATGTCGATGGTCGCTGTAGTCGAGTCGTTGACCATCACCTCCTGGTGAGTCTGAGCCGAAGCCATCACAGCGTCGAAAAAGCCGATATTCAAGCGTTTTGTGACAGCAAAATCGAGATAATGCACCACCATCCACTTACGTGCGAAGGTGTTGTCGGCCATCACAGTGTTGCGGTCGGTAAGCTGAGCATACAGGCAGGTGTACTGCACACGCCAAAACTCCGCTTTCACCTTAAAATACGGGTAGTTTGCGGCATTGTCGGAGAGCATCATCGAGCGGTAGCCGTCGCCGATGAAGTTCTTTCCGTAACCTAAAGTCGCATCAAACCACTTGGCCGGACGATAAGCCACATAAGCCGCCGCATTGGTGTAATCACGACCTGTCTTCTTGAAACGATTGGCAAGGCCCTGACCTGGGGTGACTTTTACTTTTGTGCAATAATCGTCGATATAAATCGGAAAAACTGCCTGGTTTTCGCGGGCAGCGGCATAAAAAGCGAATGACTTTCCAATAGTTCCTTTAATCTCAGCGCCTCGAGTGTTCACCCAAGTGGTGCGGTGACCGTCGCTTCCAATCTGAAAATCGATAAAAGGATTGATGGCGACGTAATAATCGTCGTTTTTCACCCTCACGAAGTCGTCGTTAAGCAACGAATTCAGGATATAATTCGAAAACTTTCCTTTTTTATGAATCGGAATGCGATATAACTCATTGATACTGTCGAGGTTGATAATGCCGTCGAACATCGACTCCGACCAACCTCGCATCGCAGTGTGAAACAGATGATCGGAGCTGTAAGCCGCCGTCTGCACCTCCATCTCGTAATCGTCATTCAACGGAATCAGCAACTCCTGACCTCTTGCAAAGCAAGCAGTCACTAACAAACCAACAATCAATAAAAACTTTTTCATATTCAATACTTTTTCAACTCTACACTTTTAAACTACTCTCAACTCTACACTCTCAACTCTAAACTACTCCTCCTGTCCACGAAATGACAACAGGAATAGCAGAGAATTAAAGAAAGCGAAAAATATTATCCCCATTTGCACTTCAAACACCGACTCAAACAGCATGTTAAAGCCTATCATCAGCAAAAACGAGAAGTACAACATATCGCAGCGCTTTCTCTTTATCCATAAAATCAGCGGCACCACGAAGTAAGCCAGCAGCAGTATCACTCCGATGATTCCTACGCTTATCAGCGTCTCGAAAAACTGATTATGCGCGTTGATGCCTTTATCTATAGCGAAGTTAATATACAGATAATCAACAAGATACGCATTCACCACCTCTGGATCGCGACCGTATTTCAAGGCCAGCTTCTGCATGTCGGCGCGCATCTCGTCGGTAGGTTCGTAGTAGTCGCAAGCGGTAATCATGTCAATCTGAAACGCTATCTGCTGACCGATTTTCTCGATGATATCCTTCTTATAAACCTGATATGCCTCCTGCGTAGCGTCGGTGCGGTCGCCAGTACCCACGCCGAAGAGCCAGTTTTCCTGCATCACCGGCTTGTAACCTTTATACTGCACCATGCGGTGGTCGTTGGCATGCTCCGTCGTCAAATCCTTGATTGTCGTGGTGATTCGCGCGACACTGCTGGGGAAAACGACAATCGTGGCGATGACAGCCGCAAGGAAAACACATCCCATTATCGTGCCCAATTTCTTCTTTTTCATGATGAAAGTGAGCCAAATCCACTGCAGAATGAAAAGCAGAACCATGCAAAGCAAGCCCGCTCTCGACCGGATCAGGATGACGAAAATAACAAGAGTGATATAAGCTAAGATATTGAATATCTTTACTTTACGACTATTTTCGCCGAAAATTTCCATAAAACAGAACATCAGTCCGAGACCGGCGTACATCGAGAGGTAACTGTGATGCACATAGTAGAGTTTCATGAGGTCGGCGTCGAAGAAACGCGCTGTTGTGGCTCCGTTGAAGATCACGTCGTAGATGGCATAAACCAGGTGCATCAGGAAGAACAGTATGCAGCCCAAAACCAAGGCATTTCCGATGGCTTTAAGTCTGGTTTTGTTGATATACGACATGTCGGAAATGACAAATATCACTGGGAAAATCAGGAATCCGAGCTTCTTGCTCACCTGTGCCCAGCCTACCGAGGTGTTCTGCGTCCAAAACATCCCGATGAGGTAGATAAACCACGTCAAAGCAAAGATAATATATGCCCATTTCAGCTTCAACTGCTGCTCGTTAAGCTTGAATTTCTGATCGAAAATGAGCTTCAAGACGGCGCACACAAACAACGCTACCTCGAAATATTGCGCCGCGAGCCAGTGAAACGGTATCGCCATTGCCAAAAACATCATTATCAGCAACTCCGCTTTCTGAAATGGTCGCAGTCCGTCAAAAACTTTGTTCATATTTAAACAATTGATAATTAATAAGTTACGTGACTTCTCTATACAGCTTCGCCACTTGGGTCACAAAAGCGAACCAATAAAAAAAGCCTTATCTGTTTAACTTACAAAGATAAGACTTTTTCATTAAATAAATATAAACAATGAAAATTTTATATCTCAGGCATCATTTTTCTGTTGAAAAGCCAGCGCCAGTCGGAGGCCATAACGCGGACAAATTCCTTGTAATCGAAGAAGAAAACATAGCTGAAATACAGGAAAAGCGAGCCTGCGATGGCGTATTCCCATGGCGCCAGACAGAACAGCAGCGTCACCCCGATTATCATGAGGAGCGGATGCAGCACAAACTCGACGCACATGTTGGCTGTGTTGCGGAATGCCTGATCTTTTAACTTACTGATTATCAACGATGCAACTATCCAAATCGGACAAGTCACCACGGCTGCCGCGAGGAAAATCGGGAGTCCGACGATGGCCAGCAACGACTTTAAGAAGGTGAGTAAAAACGACTGGTTTTTAGCCACCGATTTCACTGAAATATGCTTCTCGAGACGTTTTTTCGTAAATTCTCTGACTTTTTCGAATACCGATTGTGCTTTTTCGGGTTCTTTTTCTCTGAAATCGATGATTTTCGCTATCTCTTCCCTGTTTTTCTGCATCTGTTTTTGCAGGTTGCACGGGCGTTTTCCGACTTTTATCTTGGTCATCTCCCAGATGGCGTCGTAGTCGGGATCATCGGGCACGAAAGAGATGAGTTCCGACATCTTTTCTCTGAGCATCGTCTTTAACTCGTTGATTATCACCGCTTCAGTCTCGCCTTCGTGGGCTTTCATGTATTCCGTCACATTGATTGGCTTGCCGTAGGTTATCAGGAGTTTAGTGCGGAAACGGAAATAGTCGCCGTATTCGAGTCCCACAGGTACGATGTACACCGGCTTCTCATGACCGAACTTACGGTTTGCGTCGAGAGCGATGTGGAAGATGCCTTTGCTGAGTTGCCGCAACGAATGCATGGTGCGGTGCGTGGCCTCGGGGTAGAGATACAATGGCACCTGGTCGTGCATGACGTCGACGGCCTGGTCGATGATGTCGCCGTTTTTATCACGCACCGCACCGATGCCGTCTCTGATTCGATAGATCGGCAGTATTCGGAGCCACCGCAAAATCGCGGCGATACGCGGTTTTTGGAAGATGTCGGCACGCGCGATGAACACCTTCTTCTGCCTCGTGGTTTGGAGCAGCACGAGGGCGTCCATCAAGGTGTTGCAGTGGTTGGCACCGAACACGACGGCGCCGTCGGTGGGGATGTTCTCCTCGCCTACTATCTTGATCCGCGAAAAGCTGCGGCGGGTATGGTGGTCGACTGCGTATTTACAAATTGAATAAAGAGTGTTATCGTCCTGAATTTTTCCCATTGCACAAAAATTGAAAGTACAAAGTTACAAAAAAATAATCGAAATGACAGAAATTTTGTAATTTTGTTTCGTCAAACAATACTATTATGGTCAAATTCTTAAACTACGTTTTCGCAATCGCCCTCGGGTTCTTTGCTGTGATGTTCGGCATCGACCGTTTTGGAAATCACGATTTGAACAACACCGGCAACGGCACGCTTTACACTGCCGAATATTGCCAGGATATCATCGGATTTAACGGTGCTATCCCTATGGAAATCAACATGGTAAACGGTAAAATCGAAAGTATCGTCATCCTTGACAATGAGGAGACTCCACGTTTCCTTGAGAGAGTCACCAACGCTCAGCTTGTTGAGAATTTCTACGGTCTCACACCAAAAGAAGCAATCGACCTCGACCTTGACGCCGTGAGTGGCGCCACCTACAGCTCAAAGGCCATCATCAATTCGGTGAAAACCCGCATGGAGATCTATGAAGAAGATGTCCATCCAAATCCATGGACATGGCAACTGTTCGGCCTCATAGGATGTGCCGTTGCGCTGTTCGTTCTGAGCTTTTTCAGAAAGAAATAATCAGAAAATATAATTAAATCCTATGTAGGCTCGCATTCCCTCACCATCTAATTTGTTGAGGGCTTTGGCGAATTCCGCCGACACCACAAAATTCTTATTCATGATGAGCTTCAAGCCGCATCCCGCTGAGGTGTGGAGACCTTCGCTTTTGCCGCTGTATAAAAGGTTGTATTCTTCTTCCGTCTCATAGCTGAGATGTTCTTTTATCAGATCCATCGCGGCTTTCTGTTCTTCCAGACGGAAAGACTGTGTCACCATGCCTGCGTCGAACATGGGGTTAAGCGCCACACACCAGTTTTGGTTTATGAACTTGAAGTTGGCAATCCTCCAACGCAACTCCACGTTCATCCACGCCACGCCTTGTCCGATGACACTGTTTCTCTTGATGCCTCGACCAGTTGTCGAACCACCATACGCCTCAGTGTATATCTTCTTGTAAAACATCAAATTGGTGTTCATCATCGCGTAAAACGGGATGTCACCAGCCAACACGTTCTGAGCGCCCAAACGATAGCAGAATGTCAACTTATCTCCGACAATCGGGATGTAATGATGAAAAACTCCAGTAAATGTCAAGTGGTCATAGTAATTTCTGTTATTTACAATTTTACCTGTTGATTTGTCAAGTCCATCAACAGTTCTTTTAATTAAATCAGAAGCAACAGCAAATGTTGCCTCGAAATATATTCCTCTCGTTGGATCGTTTACAAAATCCTTCGAATCGTAAATAATTCCAGCCTTAAACTCTGTCACGTTGCCATCGCTTTCATCTGGACGAATAAGACCGCTCATTATATAGAAATCATAAAGCGTGTATTGATCTTCATATTTTTTGATATTCAATCTATTATTGTCATAATTATAATATGCCAACCCTAATCCGTAATACAAATTTTTCACATTTCCAATCTGCTGCTGCATGCTGATAACAGCACGGAACTGCCTTCTGTCCATCGCATAAAAACCACTTTCTTTCATTCCAGGCTCGCTAACAATACCTGGGGAAAAATCATAATAATTGGCTTCCCTATCTATATTCACGGCCAAATCCTTATAATATGGCGAAGCATATCCGTTGAAACCATAAAAGTCGAATTTTTTATCGATAAAATATCCGAAATCGGCAAAAAGCACACCTTTGGGAATGACGTTGTTCCAGTAGGAATACGAGCGGAAGATACTCGAGCCTTTGGTGTAAGTCGACACCTCGACGTTGATTTTGAAATCGTAGCCCGGATATTTCGAGCCGTCGCCATAGTTAAAAATGTCAACGCAGGCTCCGTACTGGAATCCGAGGTCGCTGTTGTAGCCTACCACTGGTAGCGGTCCGAAGTTCCAGCCTTTCTTGATGATTTCACCTTTTTCGTTTAATGTCTTGCCGTTGTCTTGAGCGACTAATCCAGTCGTCAGAAAGATTACACATAATGTGATAAAGAACTTTTTCATATTTTTATAATTTACTTTCGAACAACCCCGTCATTTCGACTGAAGTTCAGGTCTCGACTACCATCTCACTGCGTTCGACGTCCGCTCGAAATGACGAAAAAAATCGTTTCTCGTTAACGTCAAAAAGTATCTTTTGGTCGAATTTTTCCGAATTTCGTCACACATATGGAAATTTTGTCACAAAACAGTATCTAAAGGTCGAATTTTGCAATTTTTCAGTCGGTCGATAATTCGGACGGATTCGATCCGTTTTTACCCTCTAAAATAATTACAATCTCTCCCTTGACTTCCTTCTGTTTGAAATATTTTATCACCTCCTCCAGTGTTCCGCGCACGTTCTCTTCGTGAATCTTCGTCAGCTCGCGGGCCACCGACACCTTTCTGTCGGGACTGGCAGCCTCGGCCAGCTGTTCGAGCGTCTTCACCAGTCGGAACGGCGACTCGTACAATATCGTAGTGTATTCATTTTCAACGATTTGCTTGATCTTCGTCTGACGGCCTTTCTTATGTGGAAGGAATCCTTCGAATATGAAATGGTCGGCTGCCAGTCCCGAGTTGACGAGAGCCGGCACGAAGGCCGTGGCACCGGGGAGACATTCCACCGCCACACCTCTTTTTATGCACTCGCGCACGAGCATGAAGCCAGGGTCGGAGATGGCCGGAGTGCCGGCGTCGGTGACCAAAGCCATGCGTTCGCCGTTGGCTATGCGCTCGGCGATACGCTCCACCACCATGTGCTCGTTGTTGAGATGGAACGCCTGCATCGGCTTGCTTATGTCGTAGTGTTTCAAGAGGTTACCGCTGGTGCGGGTGTCCTCGGCGAGAATCACGTCGACCTCCTCGCGAAGCACTCGCAACGCCCTCAAGGTGATATCCTCGAGGTTACCGATCGGTGTGGGGACTAAATATAACTTCATACAAACCGTCTTTCAACCAAATCATTTAGCATCTTATATGCTTGAGATTCTGTATCCCACTGCAATTCGATCTGCAGCTCGCTCATGTAGACGCGGGCGCCCGAGAGCGTCGGAAAGTCGTTCAGAGCGTCGATGGATTTGTTGTAGCGGTCGACCGAACCCATAAACAACTCATTGATAATCATCACTTTATCGTTGATACCCAATGCCAATCTGATATCCGAGACATGTGCGCGCTGCAATTTTGCCGCCAGACTGTTGTCTTCTGGCTCTGAAACAATTTCTTCTTCAGCATCTTCAGCTTCTACATGGGTTTCCTGCATCTCTTCAACAGGTTGTTCAACGCGGAACATCTCGTCGTCTTCGTCCTCCCAGTCCTCGTCTTCATCTTCAGCAACAGGTTCATCCGTTGGTTCGGCGGGAGTTTCATCAACTGGTTCCTCTGAATTTTTTTCATTATTTTCAGGTTCGTTCAAAACCTCAGCCGGCGTTTCTATCTCGAAATCCACATCACGGTTGATTAGCTCACCTCCTTCGTTAATTTCAGTATTACGAAGTTCTTCCTCAACCTCATCGACGGGCGAATGATGATATTCCCCAGCCTGATAATCGCACAGCAAATCATACAAATCGCGGGTGCGTTCCATCATGATGTCGAGGTCGAGACGGCTCATCTCACGGTCGTTGCGATACATGTAGTCAACCTGCACCATCATGCGGCCCAGCTGGTGTTTCAGCTCAAGCACAATATTTTTTTCATCATTTTTTTGTGTTTCCATGATAAAATTCCTTATTTTTGTAGCTACAAAATTATAAAAAATTTAAACGCGTCGTATATGTTTCTCGAAAAAGATTCTCATAATAAATCGCAAGGATGGATTGAAGTGGTGTGCGGCTCAATGTTTTCGGGCAAAACCGAGGAGTTGATCCGTCGTCTGAACCGCGCCCGAATCGCCAAGTTAAGGGTCGAAATCTTCAAGCCGGGAATCGATACGAGATACTCAGAAGAAGACGTGGTGTCGCATAACTCCAACGCCCTGCATTCCATCCCGGTGGAAAACGCCCAGCAGATTCTATTCTACTCAAACGAATGCGACGTGATAGGCATCGACGAGGCCCAGTTTTTCGGCAACGAACTTATCGACGTATGTCAACAGCTTGCTAATCAAGGGATTAGAGTGGTGGTGGCTGGTCTCGACATGGACTTCATGGGCAAGCCGTTCGGTCCGATGCCTCAGCTGATGGCCATAGCCGAAGACGTCACCAAGGTACACGCCATCTGCATGCGCTGCGGAAGTCTGGCGCAGTATTCCTACCGTAAAATCGCCGGCGACAAGCTCGTCGTGCTGGGCGAGACCGAGAGCTACGAACCGCTCTGCCGCGAGTGTTACAAGAAGGCGATGGAGGAGAAAGGCCAAGAGCAACAATAATTTGGCACGATTTTTGTTATTATTTTACCGAATAAATTTTATTGCTATGAAAAAAATCGCATTTTTCATAATAGCATTAGCTATATCATTGAGTATCAACGCTCAAGATTATCAAAAAATGTGGAAGGAGTACGATGAAAACATCTCCAACCTGCTTCCCGAATCGGCCGAAAAAGTGCTGAACAACATCGAAAAACAGGCACTGAAGGACAAAAACGACGTCCAGCTGCTCAAGACAGTGCTCCGCCGCAGCGATATCCTCAACATGAAAGAGGAGAATCCCGAGGATACCATCGTGGGTTATTGTAAGTCGTATCTCCCCAAGCTTTCCAAGGCTTCGCAGGTGATTCTGAACGTCGAAATCGCTAAATTTAAGTCAAAATATGACGACGTTATCGGCTATCAGGACGACGATTTCATCAAGACCGTCTCGATGGAGCAATATGCCGATCTTTTCCAGTCGGAAAACGACCATACCGTCTTCGACATCGATCTCGAGCCGACGCTCTACGACTACGTAATGCATTGTCTGATAAGTGAGTACTTCTGGTTTGCCGACAAACAGAATCTTTACGAAAAGCTTCTTGCCTTCGACCTCGAAAACGAATACACGAAGGCTTATTATAATAATAGGATTAACCAGCTCGGACAAGTTACTGATAAAAACTACGACGATTTTACCAAACTGGCCGACGAATGCACTGATAATGAATTCATTGCGAAGATAAAAATCAAGCAGATCGAGTATCTTACTTATGTAAATGAATATGTCGAGGCAAAAAAACTATGCGACGAAACCATAACTTTGCTTGATAAAAACCAT
Organism: Bacteroidales bacterium Bact_22; assembly: GCA_001603665.1. Taxonomy (GTDB): domain Bacteria; phylum Bacteroidota; class Bacteroidia; order Bacteroidales; family F082; genus Limimorpha. The sequence goes on along the minus strand of LUZN01000020.1, from coordinate 27,964 downwards.
CCGCTTTACAAGCAATGCGAGGAATATCTTACTTCTATAACGAAGAAAAGCGTAGCCGTACAGCTGAACAGCGTGTGCGTGGCAGGTCAGGCTGTGCCTGTCGGACTAACATATCGTAACACAACCGGCGCTAAATATAAACTTTACAAGGTTTCCACAAAAGATTTCATTAATCTCTCGCAGCTCGACAACGAAAAGCTCATCGATGCTCTTGCCGGCAAGGAGCTCGTCATTGAGAACATCGTGAAACTGCCTTACGAGACTGACTATTGCGAGCATTCGACGCTCATCGCCCTGCCGGCATTGCATTACGGAATTTATTACCTCGTCTTCTCGAATAACACAAAATTTGACGACAAGGATAACCTGATTGTTGTGCCGTTCCAGGTCAGCGACCTCGCATTTTTCAACCTCGAGACCGACGACGGGCTCAACATTTACGTGGTGAATCGTGAGAGCGGACAGCCTATGAACAATGTGAAGGCACATTTTTCGGAAAGCAACTATTCGTACAAGACAAAATCGTACGAACGCAAGGATTTAGGCGATGCAGTGAGCGACAAAAACGGTTTTATCGTCGCTCCCAAGACCAATAACAACAGGTATTTCATCGATCTTTACCACGGCGAGGACACCCTGATGTCGATGGGAGTTTTCAACTATTATAAAAACCATGTAAATCAGAACCTCACGATTCAGAGCAGAATTTTTACCGACCGCGCCATCTATCGTCCCGGACAGACGGTGCAATTCAGTTGTATAGTGTTGCGCGGAAACTCAACGACAAAGGAAGTGGTGCCTAACTACGAGACCACTTTTACATTCCAAGATCCAAACATGCAAACTATTGACACTCTGCATCTTACAACCGACGAATATGGTAGGGTAAGCGGCAGTTTTACCATCCCTACCGACAGAGTCAACGGCTATTTTTATATTGTCGGCGAGCATAACTCGGCATTCGTGCAGGTTGAAGAATACAAGCGTCCGACCTTCGAGGTGACTTTCGAATCGCCTGAGAAGGAATACAAAATCGGCGACAGCGTTACCATTTCGGGCAAGGTGGCTGCACTCTCGGGATTCGGTCTCGATAACGTAGAATTCAAATATCAAATCGTTAGAAAGACATATTTCCCGTTCCGTTTCTGGGATTGGGTACCGTATTATGTCGACGATGAGACCATCTCGCTAGGCGAAGGCGTTACGGCAGTCGACGGCACGTATAACATTGATTTTCAGCTGAAACCGTCGGATTACGTGCCTGTTGTCAACATTCCGCAGTACACTTATGAGATTGAGGTGACAGCCACAAATAAGCAAGGCGAATCACAAAGAGGCTCGTTCAGAATCACCGCTACCTATAATAAATATAACATCTCGTTGTCGAACAACGATGAGACTATCGACGTCAGCGATCTTAACAACCTTATGGTCAACGTGACAAATATCAACGGTAAGCCAGCTAACACCAAAGTCGAATATAAGGTATTCAAAATCAATGATATAGATAAATATCCCAAAAATTTAGGCGATTTTGACAGAAAGATTCTGAGTGATGTTCTGCTCAAGGCCTATTTCCCGAAATTCGATTATTATTCTAAAGAAAACATTACCAAAGAAATCGTTTTTCAGGGAGTTTTAGATGTCGATGGCAAAGCCAAGCTATTGAAGGATAAGAAACTAACTCCGGCACAATACATTATTGAACTTCGCTCGGTCGATGACACTCTTTCGGCCTTCTCAAAAAAATATGTCGTGCACGATATAAAATCAAAGAAGATGCCTTATAAATCAATGCTTTGGACAAATATCGACAAGACTTCGGTTCAGCCTGGCGAGACGATAAATTATTATGTCGGTTCATCGGAAAAGAATGTTTCGGCGCTGGTGATGGTAAAGAGCGGCAAGAAGATTCTCAAGTCGGAGCGCGTGAGCCTGAACAACAGTATTTACAAGTTCTCGTACAAAGTAAAGGAAGAGGACCGCGGTCGGATGGATTTCCAAGTAGCGTTGGTGAAATACAATACTGAGATGCGACACATCGACTTTGTTGAGGTGCCGTTCGACAATATGAAGTTGGATATAGTGCTGAACACGGAGCGTAATAAAATCTTGCCGGGTTCGGAGGAGACATGGAGCGTGACAGTGAAGGATTATAAGGGCAATCCAGTGAAAGTGCCAATGTTTGCTGTGATGTACGATGCCGCTCTCGACAACTTCGCTGCGCTCAGCTGGTCGTTCAACACCCTGCCGTCGATACCTGCGAGCAGCACAATAATGTCAGACAGAAGTTTCGATACAAAACGAAAATCGCAGTATTATTACATCTCGCATTTCTTTATCGAGGAAAATAGCGTGTATTCGGATATGCCTTTGCTGCCGCGTCATTGGAACAGATTTGGCCATAGAAATCTCTACGCGAAGACCTTAGTTATGGACGAAGAGTATGAGTATGTCATTACAGAGGATGCCACACCTGCGGGGAATGCCGCCATAGCTCAAGAGTTGAAAGAAACAGCCTCGGCTGAAGGTGCGCAACAACAGGAAATCCAGCCCGCAAAGATCCGTAAAGACTTCAACGAGACGGCATTCTTCTACCCTAACCTGCGGACCGACGAAAACGGCGACTGCACCTTCACCTTCACCATGCCTGACGCGCTGACACGCTGGAATTTCAAGGTTTTGACATATAGTAAAGATTTGAAAGTCGGCAACTATGAGACAACCGTCGTCACACAGCAGCCGTTGATGATTATGGCCGACATGCCGAGGTTTGCCTACGACGAAGACACGCTCTGGATTGCCGCCAACGTCATCAATATGAGTGACGAATTCGCTTATCCAGAAGCAAAACTTGAGATTTTCGACGAAAACGGGAATCCTGTCGACCTTATCTTGGCTCAAGACATCAAGCATATGAAGGTTCCGGCCAATCAGAGCCGTAGGGTGCGCTGGAAAGTGGCGATGCGCAAAGACCTCGGAGTGCTGACATTCCGTTTCTCAGCAATCACTGGCGGTTTCAGCGATGCCGAGCAGCATCTGCTGCCAGTGTTGAGCTCCGAAGTGTTCCTCACTCAGACCTACTCGCTCACGACGAAGGCCAATACCAACGAGGAATACGAGTTTAACATCAAGAATGATAATGAGCGCAACTACGACGTGAAGCTGAATTTCAACGCAAATCCTATGTTTTACGCGATTCAGGCCTTGCCATATCTCGCCGATGGCGATGAGAAATACGCGATGACAGCCTTCAACAGATATTTCACCAACAAGATGGCTCAGGAAATTATCGCAAACAATCCGAACATCAAGGAAATGCTGGATGACCACGAAGGCGACACCTTGTCGGAACTGCAGAAATACGAAGAACTGAAGGCTATTTTGTTAAAGGAAACGCCATGGGTGCTTGAGGCCAAGAGCGAGTCCCAGCAACGCGCCAACGTCGCAAAACTCTTTGATACTGAAGCTATTGACAAAAATCTCGCTTCAGCGCTGAGCATTCTTGAGAAAAAACAGACCGTCAACGGTGGCTGGTCGTGGATCGAAGGCATGCCTGAAAGCGAGTACATCACGCAGTATATCCTGTGCGGACTCGGTCATCTGGGCGACAACACGGAGATGACCGAAAAAGCCTTCCATTTCCTTGAAAATGAAGTGATTACGAGATATAAGAAACTCGACACGCCGAAGAAGAAAAAAGACGCCATCTGCGGCTTCATGACGATGCAGGAACTCTATGCGATGAGTTATTTCGATTACGAAACAAGCGACAAGTTCAACGAGGCTAAAGACTTCTTTATCAGGAAGTTATACAGCGACTGGCGACGTTTCAGTATTGAAGAGCAGTCTTACATCGCCCTGATACTCAACAGAAACAACCACGGCGAAATAGCCAAACTAGTCGTCAAGTCGCTGCGTGAGCGCGCTCTCAAGAACGAACTCGGAATGTACTGGCGTTATATCAGCGTGGAGACTGAAGCAAGGATTTTGGAGGCGTTCAATGAAATTGAACCTATCGCCGACGAAATCGACAATATGCGTCTGTGGATTCTCACGCAGAAACGCACCAATATGTGGGAGAACGAGCGCGCCACGGTGGAGGCCATCTTCGCCCTCATGAACCGCGGCACCAACTGGAGTGCCGAAAGCGCGGAAGCATCAATGATTGTTAACGATGACAGCGTCAAGGTGACGGTTGAAAACCACTCGAATCATGTGGTTTGGGGCGGCGTTTTCAGGCAGTATTTCGTGCCTATCGACAAGGTGCAGAAACACAACGACGTGATGAAGATCAAACGCGAGCTTATCATACCTGAAAACGTCAAGGTGGGCGATAAAGTCAAGGTGGAAATCACGTTTGAGAACAGTCAGGACATGGAGTTTGTGTACCTGAAGGACCTGCGGGGCGCCTGCTTCGAGCCGGTGGAGCAGCTTTCGCGCTACCATTGGGACAATGGACTTTGGTATTATCAAAGCACTACTGATGTTTCGATGGAATATTTCTTCGAAAGTCTGCCAAAGGGCAAGCACACTGTTTCGTACGAGTTGTACGTGACAAAAGACGGCAGTTTCAGCGCCGGATACGCGCAGATTCAGTGCCAGTATGCGCCGGAGTTCGGAGCATATTCAAACGGATCGAGGATTAGTGTAAACCCTTGACGGTTGGGGTGCCAGGGACGAAGTCCTTGAGGTAGAAAGGCTCGAAATAAGCCACATCGACGAAGTCTTTGGCGTCGAGCTTACGTTGTGCGATGATGTTCATATACTTCGCTGAGCAGTAGAACTCTTTGATTACGGTGATTTTATCGTCGTTTTCGAAGAGTTCGGCGCATTTATCGGCGCCGTCGCCGAAGAGGTACAGATGATGATCTTTCTTCAACTCAGCGAACGAGTTCTCGTCGATGATGAGGGCCTCGGTGTCCTTTATTTTATTGACGTTTTCGTCGAAGATGGCGGCGTAGACCTCCATGCGGCGGGCGTCGATCATCGGGATCAAAAAGCCGTTGTTTTTACAGCCATATGCCATCGCATGCAGCGTTTCCACGGCGATTAACGGTTTGGAGACCGCGTAGCAGATGCCTTTGGCGGTGCTCACGCCGATGCGGAGGCCGGTGTAGGAGCCCGGTCCCATGCTGACGGCGACGGCGTCGAGTTGATCGTAAGAAATACCCGCTGTTTTCATCACCTTATCGATGAAAAGGGTGATTTTTTCGCTGTGATTCTGGCCTTTCGGGTCTTCCTCGCAAGCCAAAACCTCGCCATTATGCACTAAAGCCACCGAACACGACGGCGTAGCAGTTTCCAAACAGAGAATCATGTTTTTCGAATTTTTTGCAAAAATACTACTTTTTCCTTTGATATTAAAATTTAAATATGTATTTTTGCAGGTTAATTGTACATTTTTTGCTAGATGGAAGTCATAAAAACTGACATAGAAGGCGTGGTGATCATCGAACCGAAGGTGTTTGGTGACGAGAGAGGATATTTTTTTGAGTCGTTTTCGCAGAGGGAGTTTGAGGAAAAGGTGGCGAAGGTTAACTTCGTACAGGACAATGAGTCACGGTCGTGTTTCGGCGTGCTGAGAGGTCTGCATTTTCAGGCACCTCCGTTCGCGCAGGCCAAGCTCGTGCGCTGCGTGAGAGGCAAAGTTCTCGATGTGGCCGTCGACATCCGCAAAAGCTCGCCGACCTATGGACAGCATGTGGCTTGTGAGCTCTCGGAAGACAACCATCGTATGTTTTTCATCCCGCGCGGCTTTGCCCATGGTTTCTCCGTGCTGAGCGAGACTGCGGTGTTTCAGTACAAATGCGACAACTACTACGCTCCGCAAAGCGAAGGAGCACTACAGTGGGATGATAAAGATTTGAATATCAATTGGTTAATATCTGAAAAACAGGTTATTTTGTCGGAGAAAGACAAGCATCACACTCTGTTTAAAGATTTTGAATCGCCATTTGTTTTTGAGAAATAAGAGATGAATATATTAGTCACAGGCGCCAACGGTCAGCTCGGCAACGAGATGCGGATAGTTTCGAAGAACTCGTCCGACCGCTACATCTTCACCGATGTGGAGGAGCTCGACATTCTCGACAGAAAAGCCGTGATGGACTGCGTGAGACGCGAGAAGATAGAGGTGATTGTCAACTGCGCCGGGTATACCAACGTCGAAAAGGCTGAAGATGAGCCGGCGCTCGCCGAGAAGCTTAACGCAACGGCGGTGGGATATCTCGCGGAGGCATGCAAAGACAACGACGCCACGCTCATCCACATCTCCACGGACTATGTCTTCGGCGGAAATGAGGGTAATACTCCGAGGACGGAGACGGAGCCTGCGAATCCGACGGGGGCATACGGTAGAAGCAAGCTTCTCGGCGAGCGCGCCATCGAAAAAGTGGGATGCAAGCACATAATCATCCGCACTGCCTGGCTTTACAGCGAGTTTGGCAACAATTTCGTGAAGACCATGCGCAAACTTACGGCCGAACGTGACAGTCTGAAAGTCGTTTTCGACCAAGTAGGCACCCCGACATACGCTTTGGATCTCGCGAAAGTGATAGAAGTTTTTATCGAAAAACTTAAAAATGCCAACGGCCAATGGCCAACAGCCAACAGCCTCTACAACTTTAGTAATGAAGGAGTTACGAGTTGGTACGACTTCGCCAAAGAGATATGCGAGCTGAGCGGCAACAAGTGCGACATCCAGCCGTGCCACAGCGACGAATTCCCGAGCAAAGTCAAGCGTCCGAGCTATTCGGTGCTCGACAAGACGAAAATCAAGAAAGAATTGAATATCACGATTCCATATTGGAAAGAATCATTAAAAATCTGCGTTAATAGAATATGAAAAACATCATCATCACCGGAGGAGCAGGATTCATAGGAAGTCACGTCGTGCGGCTTTTTGTGAACAAATATCCTGATTATCATATCATTAACGTCGATAAACTGACTTACGCGGGTAACCTCGCCAACCTCAAAGACATCGAGAACAAGCCTAACTACACCTTTGTGAAGGCCGACATTTGTGACTTTGAGACCATTATGGACATCTTCAAGAAATACAATGTCGACGGAGTGATTCATCTCGCAGCCGAAAGTCATGTCGACAGGTCGATAAAAGACCCGTTTACCTTCGCCCAGACCAATGTGATGGGCACTTTGAGTCTGCTGCAGGCCGCGAAACTGACATGGGAGCAGCTTCCTGAGAAATGGGAAGGAAAGCGTTTCTATCATATCTCAACCGATGAGGTGTATGGAGCGCTGGAACTGACCGATCCTGAAGGCATCGAGCCTCCGTTTACGACAAAAGCAAGCAGTGGAAAGCACCATCTGGCTTATGGCTCAAAATTCTTCACTGAAGATTTGAAATATCAGCCGCATAGCCCATATTCAGCATCGAAAGCCAGTTCGGATCATTTTGTCAGAGCATTTCACGACACATACGGACTTCCGACTATCGTGACGAACTGCTCGAACAACTACGGTCCGTATCAGTTCCCGGAGAAGCTTATCCCATTGTTTATCAATAATATACGTCATAGAAAACCGCTTCCGGTTTACGGCAAGGGAGAGAATGTGCGCGACTGGTTGTATGTTGAAGACCACGCCAGAGCCATCGACCTCATCTTCCATAAGGGAAAGATAGCCGAGACTTATAACATCGGAGGTTTCAACGAGTGGAAAAACATCGATATCATTAAGGTTGTCATCAATACCGTCGACCGTCTTTTAGGCAGAAAAGAAGGCGAAGACATGGACCTCATCACTTTTGTCACCGACAGAGCAGGCCACGATATGCGTTACGCCATCGATTCGACAAAACTTCAACGCGAACTTGGCTGGGAACCATCGTTGCAATTCGAGGAAGGCATTGAGAAGACAGTGAAATGGTATCTCGAAAATCAGGCGTGGATGGATAATGTGACGAGTGGCGATTATCAGAATTATTACAAGGAAATGTATGCGAACAGGTAAGTTATCACATATAATCAAATCGAAGTGTAGATATGCGCGTGTAGTTACACCTTGGCCGTGATTCTAGGGATATTTTGTAATTCACTTAAGTAAAATAACCCTAATTTTTAAAAAATGGAAAAAGTAACTTTATTACCATACGAGAGTATCTACGAGAACTTCATCGATAAGAAATATCTGAAGAAAGGTCTCGATCAGTACTCTTTCAGAAACCAGCAGGTAAAAGAACCGGAAAAGGGCTGGCGTCACTTGCGTTCCGACGAGATCGAGCGCTTGGTGAAGAACAGCAACACTGCCACAAGTTGGGACGACATCCTCGTCACCGACGAGTTTGATACCAACCTGGTCAAAAACAATCGTTTTTATGGTTTAGTGCGGATTGGAACCATAAAAAACGTGGTGCTTCAGTACCATGACCTGAAGATGACGTGCGGAATCACCGACAGCACCATCATCTCGTGCGACATCGGCGACTACGTGGCCATCCACGACGTGCATTACATCGCCAACTACATCATCGGCGACAAATGCATACTCTTCAACATCCATGAGGTTTCGTGTACCGACCACTCGAAGTTCGGCAACGGCATACTGAAAGAAGGCGAGCCGGAAGACGTGCGTGTGTGGCTGGAGCTCATGAACGAGGCCGGCGGACGTAAGGTGCTGCCTTTCGACGGCATGATCACCGCCGACGCCTACCTCTGGGCAAAATACACCGATATCACAAAGCTTCAGGACCGTCTGTTCGAAATCACCAACAAAGCCTACGACAGCCGCAGAGGTTACTACGGCACGATAGGCGAAGGCTGCGTGATCAAGAACTCATGGATCATCAAAGACGCGAAGGTCGGTCCGTGCTGCTACATCAAAGGTGCAAGTAAGCTGAAAAACATCACCATCAACTCATCGGAGGAAGAGCCGACACAGATCGGCGAAGGCGTGATACTCGTCAACGGCATCGTGGGCTACGGCTGCCACATCTTCTATTCGGTAGTGGCGACACGTTTCGTGATCGGCGACAACTGTAACCTGAAATACGGAGCACGCGTCATCTACTCAATCCTCGGCGACAACTCGACAATATCTTGCTGCGAGGTGTTGAACAACCTCATCTTCCCGGCTCATGAGCAGCATCACAACAACTCGTTCCTCATCGCTGCCTGCGTCATGGGACAGAGCAATATGGCCGCCGGTGCGACGCTGGGTTCGAACCACAACAGCCGCGCAACCGATGGTGAGATAGTAGCGAAACGTGGCTTCTGGCCTGGACTTTGCTCAAGTGTGAAGCACTCGTCGAAGTTCGCATCATTCACCCTCCTCTCGAAGGCCGACTATCCTAACGAGATGAACATCAAGTTGCCGTTTGCGTTGGTAAACAACAACATGGCCAAGGATCAGCTCGAGGTGATGCCGGCATACTGGTGGATGTACAACATGTACGCCATAGCGCGTAACACCTCGAAATACCAGAAGCGCGACAAGCGTAAACGCCGCATCCAAAACATTGAGTTTGAGACATTTGCGCCTGACACTATGGAAGAAGTCATAGCTGGCCGCAAGCTCCTCGAGGTGTGGACTGCCAAGGCTTATCTGCGCTCGAAAGGCGAGAATCCTGAGCAAGAATACTACACCCTGCGTGAGCTCGGACATAGGCTCCTCAACGGAGATAAAAACGTGGTTAAAGGTCTCGAAGTCCTCGGCGAAGAGATGGAGAAATCGCATCGTAAGGTTGTGATACTCAAGCCTTATGAGGCTTATCACGCCTACGAAGACATGATCATCTACTATGCGGTGAAAAATCTTGTCTACCATATGGAGATACATCCGAAAGAGACGTTCGAACAGATGTGCAAACGTCTCACCAACGTACGTCAGCGCGAGTGGATCAACCTCGGTGGACAGCTCGTGACGGAAGACGACCTCGAGAAGCTCATCGACGACATCTGCAGCGGCAAGCTCGACAGCTGGGATGACATCCACAACCGTTACAACGAGCTGTGGACTAAGTACCAGACCGACAAGCTGTTACACAGCTATCAGGCTTTGAGATTCATCTACAATAAATGTCCTTCTTTGACAAAAGAAATCTTCGCGGATGCCCTTAACAGAGGCGAAAAAGTGCTTCAGTACGTCTGCGAACAGGTTTATCTTTCGAGGAAGAAAGACTACGAAAACGTGATCCGCAACTCGACATTCCGCAATGAGGCCGAGCGTGACGCGGTGAACGGCAAGCTGGAAGACAACAGCTTCGTAAAACAGATTAAGAAAGAAACTGAGCAAGCGATGCAATATATCGCCGATGCTAGAGAATTGATTAAATAAAACTATTAAACTATAAGCAATATGAGAGTTATCATTGAACCTAATTACGACAAGATGTCACAGTGGGCGGCAAATCATATCGTCCGCAGAATCAACGAATTCAAGCCAACGGCAAAGAAGCCTTTCATCCTCGGCTTGCCGACAGGCTCAACACCTATTGGCACTTACAAAGCCCTCATCAAGGCTTACAAGGCCGGCAAGGTGTCGTTTAAGAACGTCGTGACGTTCAACATGGATGAATATGTGCAGATCCCTGAGAACCATCCGGAGAGCTACCACTCATTCATGTGGAACAATTTCTTCAAGCACATCGACATTAAGAAGGAAAATGTCAATATCCTCAATGGAAACGCCAAAGATCTTGAGAAAGAATGCGCCAACTACGAGGCAAAGATCAAGAAATACGGCGGCATCCATCTGTTTATGGGCGGCATCGGTCCTGACGGTCACATCGCCTTCAACGAGCCAGGCTCATCGCTGACATCACGCACACGTGTGAAGTCGTTGACCACAGATACCATCATTGCCAACTCACGTTTCTTTGAGAACGACATCAACAAGGTGCCGAAGACCGCTTTGACAGTCGGTGTGGGCACTGTGATGGACAGCGACGAGGTGATGATTCTCGCCAACGGTCACAACAAGGCACGCGCCTTGGCACAGGCCATCGAAGGCGGAGTCTGCCATCTATGCACTGTGAGCGCATTGCAGATGCATCCGAAAGGCATCATCGTGTGTGACGACGCAGCCACAGAAGAGCTGAAAGTCGGAACGGTGAACTATTTCAAAGACATTGAAAAAGGTAACTTATAATGTTTTATAAACACGAATCGAGTTTTATAGATGAAGGTGCCGTCGTTGGCGACGGCACCAAAATCTGGCATTTCTGTCATATCCAGAAGGGCGCGGTGATAGGGAAAGACTGCTCCCTCGGGCAGAATGTCAACATCGGAAACAATGTAAAGATAGGGAACGGCGTCAGGATTCAGAACAACGTGTCGGTGTATGAGGGCGTGGAGATTGAAGACAACGTGTTCTGCGGTCCGAGCTGCGTATTTACTAACGTCGTGACACCACGCGCGCACTTTCCGGCGCACGGCGTTTATGCGAAGACACTAATAAAAGAAGGTGCGTCGCTGGGTGCCAACTGCACAGTGGTATGCGGCCACACCGTCGGAAAGTGCGCGCTCATCGCGGCCGGAGCGGTAGTGACGAAAGATGTGAAAGACTACGCCCTGATGGCAGGAGTGCCGGCACGACAGATCGGCTGGGTCTGCGAGTGCGGGAAAAAACTGGGTGAAGATTTGAAATGTGAATGCGGGAGACAATACGAATTGAAAGTTGAAAGTTTAAAGTTGAAAGTTTAAAGTAGTTAAATAGTTGATAGTTAAGGGTTTTTTAGATTAAAAAATGAAGAATTTTGCGATTATCGGAGTTGGAGGTTATATCGCCCCGAGACATTTGAAGGCGATAAAAGACACGGGAAACAACATGGTTTCGGCCTACGACAAGAGCGATTCGGTGGGCATCATGGACAGTTATTTCCCGAATGCGGCGTTTTTCACCGAACAGGAGCTCTTCGACCGTCATAACACACGCCTCATCGAGCGTGGCACAAATATCGATTATGTGACAGTTTGCACGCCAAACTACCTGCACGACGCACACACCCGCTACGGACTGCGTCTCGGTGCCGACGTCATCTGCGAGAAGCCTGTGGTGCTCAACCCTTGGAATATCGACGCGTTGGAAAAAGTGGAACAAGCTACGGGACATAAAGCATTTACTATACTTCAGCTGCGTCTGCACGACTCCATAGTGGCATTGAAAAAGAAGATTGACGAAGGTCCGAAAGACAAGATTTACGACGTCGACCTGACATATATCACCGCGAGAGGCAACTGGTACTACACCTCGTGGAAAGGCAACGAAAACAAGAGCGGAGGCATAGCCACCAACATCGGAATTCATTTCTACGACATGCTGTCGTGGATTTTCGGTCCGGTGACAAAGAGCGTGGTGCACGTGTCGACGCACGACCGTGTGGCAGGCTACCTCGAGATGCCTAAGGCCAGAGTGCGTTACTTCTTGAGTATCAACGCCGACACACTTCCGGAAAACGCCGTTCAAGGTGAAAAAAAGACCTATCGTACCATCATGATTGACGGCTCCGAGTTTGAGTTCAGCGCAGGTTTCACCGAGCTGCACACCAAGAGTTATGAGAAGATACTTGCAGGCGAAGGCTTCCGCATTTCAGAGGCCCGCAACTGCATCGAGATAGTTTATGATATTAGGAATGCGAAACCAGTGGGATTGGTAGGAGATTACCATCCTTTGGCGAAGCTGCCATTGTCAAATCATCCGTTTGGTTGGAGGTAATATGAAGATATTAGTTACAGGCGGCACGGGATTTATCGGTTCGCACACTACAGTCGAACTGCAGCAGCAAGGCTATGATGTTATCATCGTCGATGCCTTGTTTAACTCGCGCATCGAGGCGCTCGACGCCATCGCATCAATAACAGGAAAGAAGCCTGAATTTGAATGCTTTGACCTCGCCGACCGCCAAAAAGTCGACGATTTCTTCAAACGTCACCAGGACATTAAAGGCGTGATTCACTTCGCCGCGCACAAAGCGGTCGGCGAGTCGGTGGAACAGCCGTTGAAATACTACCGCAACAACCTCGATTCGTTGATGAACATACTCGAATCGATGGACAAATACGGCGTGCAAAACCTCGTTTTCTCGTCGTCGTGCACCGTCTACGGCGAGCCTGACCCCGAAAACCTTCCTATTTCGGAGAAAGCGCCTATCAAGAAGGCCGAATGTCCTTACGGTAACACCAAACAGATCGCCGAAGAGATAATGCAGGACTGCATCACGGCTTATAAAGGCTTGAACGCCATAGCGTTACGTTATTTCAACCCTGTCGGAGCACACGACAGCTCAAAACTCGGCGAGCTGCCATTCGGAGTGCCGGCCAACCTCATGCCTTATGTCACACAGACAGCCTACGGCATCCGTCCATACCTCAGAGTGTTTGGCAACGACTACGACACACCCGACGGGACGCCAATCCGCGACTACATCCACATCATGGACCTCGCGAAAGCCCACGTGAAAGCTGTGGAACGCATGATTCAAGGTAAGATGAAAGCACGCTTCGAGGTGTTTAACGTCGGAACTGGCACCGGATACTCGGTTTTGGACATCATCAAGTCATTCGAGCGCAGCAATGGCGTGAAACTGAAATACGAGATAGTAGGCCGCAGAGCTGGCGACATAGTGAAAATCTGGGCCGACCCGACCTACACCAACAAAGAACTGGGATGGAAGGCCGAGCGCAGCCTCGACGACATGACACGCAGCGCCTGGGAATGGGAGAAAGCCTATCGCGAAGGCAAGACTTGTTTTAAAATTGATAAATAAACGAAAAAAATATGAATAACAATCATTTGATTATCATGGCAGGCGGCGTCGGCTCGCGTTTCTGGCCTATGTCGATACCCGAGAAGCCGAAACAGTTTATCGACGTGATGGGCATCGGCAAGACGATGATCCAGCTCACAGTGGAGCGTTTCGCAGGCATCATCAGTCCTGACCATGTGTGGATTGTGACATCTAAGAAATATAAAGATATTGTGATGCGGCAACTTCCAGAAGTACCTGAGACTCAGATACTTATGGAGCCAATCATGCGCAACACAGCACCTTGCATCGAGTATGTGAGCCGTAAGATCTACGCCAAATACCCCGACGCGAACCTGGTGTTCTCGCCAGCCGACCATCTGGTGCTCAACGTGCCGCATTTCCAGGAAGTAATAAAGGAATCGCTTGAATATACTAAGAATAACGACGTCATCGTGACGCTCGGTATGATGCCGACACGTCCGGAGACAGGCTACGGCTACATCAAGTCGGTCGATGCCAACTCGAAGGAGAAGATCCAGAAAGTGGAGGCTTTCAAAGAGAAGCCGAACCTCGAGACAGCCAAGAAATACTTGGCCGACGGCGGATATTACTGGAACGCAGGCATCTTCATCTGGAACGTGAAGATGGTTGTCAACACGATAGCTAAGCTAGTGCCCGATTTGGCAGCGGTTTTCGACAAAATCGAGCCACATTTCTACAAAAACGACGAGCAAAAAGTCGTCGACGAGCTCTTCCCGACCTGTCCGAACATCAGCATCGACTACGCAGTGATGGAGAAATCGAAGGATGTGCTAGTGTATCCGGCCAGTTTCGGATGGAGCGACATCGGCACCTGGGGCAGTCTTTACACCCATATTCCTTACGACGCGAACAAGAACGCGCTCATCGGCGAAAACATACAGATGGTCGACAGCAAAGACTGCGTGGTGCGTTCCTACGGAAGGAAGAAGGTGATAGTGCAAGGTCTTGATAATTACATAGTTGTCGACGACAACAACTGTCTTCTCATCTGTAAAATGCAAGACGAGCAACTCATCAAAGAATGGCAAAAATAGAACTTTTTTAAAACTAATATACTATTTTTAAAACTAATATACTATGAGGAAACTTTTAACTAATATCGCGAAGTTGTTTTTCGGAAAACGGAATTCAGGTTCATTATCAAGAGCTTACGCCCTTGTTTTCGATATTTTTATCGTGATAATGGCGTTGGTTTTCGTCCCTTTGGTAGGTTATTATCCAAACTACACAAAGCCGACATTATTATTCTTTTTCCAAGGAACCACTTCTGTTTTGCTGTTTTTTATAATAGGTTTTCTGGTTACAGGATCATATAAAGGTCTTGTCAGATATACCGGTTTTAAAGATATTGAGACAATTACCCGGACGACCATATGGGTATTTCTCGCCCTTGGTATCTGTAAGTATTTGATTAACAACATAGAAGGTTTACAAGTACTCGACAAGTTCTTCCCTAATTATCTCACGCTCTTCCTGACGTGTATCGTCGCCTTGGTGTTCTTGGTCGTGGCCCGACTTCTGATACGTCGTGTTTACAATGAATATCTGCGTCCTCAGCCTAATAAGATCAACGTCATCATCTATGGTGCCGGCGACGCAGGTCCTATCACGCAAAACGCTCTGTATCAAGACACTTCGACGCAATACAACATCGTTTCGTTTGTCGACGACTCGTCATCGAAGATCGGAAAAGCCGTCAACGGAGTGCGTATCCGCAAGCCTGAGGCGGTTCTTAACAAAGGTTTCATCCAGAAATACAGTGTCGATATGATTATTTTGGCTATGCCGAGTTTGAGTATCGATAAACGTAATGACATCGTCAACAAGCTCATCGACCTCGGCGTGTCGGTGAAATCGGTGCCTCACGTTGACTCATGGATCAACGGTAACCAATTGAATTTCAATCAGATTCAAGATATTAAGATTGAAGATTTGCTTGAAAGAGACCCTATAGTTTTAGGTAAGGAAAATGTGAAACACGAGCTTGAAGGCAAGGTGGTGATGGTGACTGGCGCGGCCGGTTCGATAGGTAGCGAGATTTGCCGTCAGGTGCTGCAGCACAACCCGAAATGCCTTGTGATGTTCGACCAGGCCGAGTCGCCGATGTATGATTTGCAGTTTGAGCTGAACAACGAGGATCCTTACCGTCACATCGCGGTGCCGAAGGAGTTTGTGGTGGGTAACGTGAAGGATATCAACAAGATGACTGAGGTGTTTGAGAAATACCAGCCCCAGATTATCTATCATGCAGCAGCCTACAAGCACGTGCCTTTGATGGAGAGTTTCCCTTACGAGGCGGTGTTTGTCAACGTTTTCGGAACAAAGATAGTGTCGGATTTGGCAATAAAATATGGCGTTGAGAAGTTTGTGATGATCTCGACCGACAAGGCTGTGAACCCTACCAACGTGATGGGTGCCACCAAGCGTATCGCCGAGATTTACACGCAGAGCAGAAATAGTAAGACTAAGTTCGTGACCACGCGTTTTGGTAACGTTTTAGGTTCCAACGGTTCGGTCATCCCGCTGTTTAAGAAGCAGCTGGCTCATGGCGGACCGCTCACCGTCACCGACCGTAACATCATCCGTTACTTCATGACCATCCCGGAAGCCTGCAGCCTTGTGCTGGAGGCTGGTGCCATTGGCGATGACGACGATATCTTTGTGTTCGACATGGGCAAGCCGGTGAAGATCTACGACCTGGCAAGCAAGATGATCAAATTGTCGCATGTGCCTGACGTCCAGATCGAGATCACTGGTCTGCGTCCGGGTGAGAAGCTATACGAAGAGTTGCTGGCGACGAAGGAAAACACCATCCCGACCGAGCATCCGAAGATCATGCGCGCCAAGGTGCGTGAATATACCGAGGATGAGGTGAACAACGAGATTGGAAAACTGCTTGAGATTCTTCCGACATGCAACGATTTCGAGATAGTGAAGCAGATGAAGGTCATTGTGCCGGAATTCAAGTCGAATAACTCTGTGTATCAGATACTTGACAAATAAAAAAAGAGCCACGTGTCGGACTCGAACCAACGACCTACGCATTACGAATGCGTTGCTCTACCAACTGAGCTAAAGTGGCTTGTTTTTCGGGTGCAAAGATACAACTTTTTTAAATTGATGTGATAAAAAATGTTTTGGAAGATTTTTTCTGTGTTTCTGACGGCTTCGGTGAAGACGTTGTTCGCGCCTGCGGCGGGAATGGCGGAAGGACTGTCGTTTGGCGTCACCTTGGCAGCCACGATAGCAGGAGCAGTGTTTGGATTCATCTTCTTCTACTTCTTCTTCGACATCATTCTTTATCATTTTTATAAAAACAGAACAAAACGTCTCACGAAAAAACAGATAAGAAGAGCACGAAAAATCATACTTTTCCAAAGGAAATACCCAGTATGGCTTTTCGTGCTTGTGCTGCCTATCACTTCAATCCCGGTGATGGCTGTCATTATCAGGAAGTTCTATCACAACAACAAACCGATAATACTGCTTTCGCTAGTATCTGTTGCCCTTTACGCGCTTATCGGCTGCCTGATATTCTCTCCTATGCAGAACCTCCCGTCACTATAGCTGACACAACGCCGCGGCTCCAAGTATGGCCACTTCGTTGTCTTTCAGTTCTGAAACCCTAATCTCCACTGTGCCTTGATAGATGTTAAGCAGGTGCTCGTCGAACGACTTGCGCAGAGGCTTCATCAGCACCTCGCCTGCGTGTACGGGACCTCCCATAAGGAAGATAGCCTGGGGAGCGGAGAAGGTGACAGCGTTCGCCATCGCTATGCCAAGCAGATAGCCAACGTTTTCAAAGGTTTGCAATCCTATCGGGTCGCCGGCATTTGCGGCGTCGCCAACCATCTTCGAGGTGAGGTTCTCATGTGCCACCTGGCGCAAAACGCCGTTGTACAAAGGATTCTGCTCCATCAGCTCGAGAGCGGTACGACGGATGCCGCCGGCCGAGGTGTAAGTCTCCAAGCAGCCTTTGCGTCCGCAGCCACACTGACGGCCGTTGATGATGATGATAGAGTGACCGAGCTCACCGGCAGTACTCGTCGAGCCTAGGATGAGCTTCCTGTCGATGATGATGCCACTGCCTACACCTGTTCCGAGTGTGAAGGTGATGAAATGGTCGAGGTTTTTGGCGCCGCCGTAGATCATCTCGCCATAAGCCGCGGCGTTGGCGTCGTTCGACACCACAACCTTAGCGTTGATGTGTTTCTTCATCATCTCGGCAAGCTTCACCTGACCCTTGAAATTAAGATTCGGCGCCTTGTCGATGCTGCCAGTGTAAGTGTTGCCGTTCGGGGCGCCGATGCCGATGCCGTCGATCTCAGCGATATGGTTGCGCTCGAGCAAGATTTTGATCTTGTCGGCCATATCTTTCACATACAACTCAGCGTCGTAGTATTCGTTGGTGTGCAGGTTTTCCTTGTCGATGATTTTGCCGTCGGCACGGACGATTCCGATGTCGGTGTTGGTGCCTCCGATATCGATTCCGATAGAGTGAGTCATTTTCATATCTGATGATTTTTATTTCAAAATGATGAATTTTCACTGCAAAATTAAAAAAACTTTAAATAATTCAGCGAAAATCAATTCTTTTTTTTATCTTTGCAGATTGTTTGAAAATATAAATACGTTTTTATGAAAAACGCATATCGCGAATATAAGTTTTTGAATCTCACCAATATAGCCGATGAGATTCGTAAGTTTTGGGAAGACAACGACATCTTCAACAAGAGTTTGGAGAACACCAAGAACGGCACTGCCTACGTGTTTTACGAAGGACCGCCTTCAGCCAACGGCATGCCTGGCATCCACCACGTGATGGCGCGTACCATTAAGGATACCTTCTGCCGTTTCCAGACTTTAAAGGGGAAATACGTCAGCCGTAAGGCCGGATGGGATACCCACGGACTGCCAGTGGAGCTCGGAGTGGAGAAAAAACTCGGCATCACCAAGGAAGATATCGGTAAGAAGATCAGCGTCGACGACTATAACCGCGCCTGCCGCGAGGAAGTGATGAAATACAAGGACAGATGGGACGACCTCACCCGTCAGATGGGCTACTGGGTCGACCTCAACAACCCTTACATCACCTTCACAAACGAATATATCGAGACGCTGTGGTTCCTGCTTAAAGACTTGTATAACAAGGGTTTACTTTACAAAGGATATACCATTCAGCCATATTCGCCGGCTGCCGGAACAGGCCTCAGCTCACACGAGCTCAACATGCCTGGCTGCTACCGCGACGTGAAAGACCTCACCTGCGTGGCGATGTTCCGCCTGAAAGCCGAGCAGCGTAAGTTCCAGAAGCTGCCGTTTGGCGTCGACGTGAACTTCCACGACGTGCAGATCGTGGCTTGGACCACCACACCGTGGACCTTGCCGTCGAACACAGCATTGGCAGTGGGTCCCGGCATCGAGTACAACCTCGTGAAGACAGTAAACCCGAACAGCGGCGAGCAGATTTACATCATCATCGGAAAGCCTTTGATGGCATCTTTCTTCCCGTCAGAAGAGGAAAAACCGAAGTTCGAAGACTGGAAAGTGGGCGACAAGAAGCTTCCTTACGAGGTTTTGGGCACCTGTAAAGGTAAAGACCTCGTCGGACTCGACTACGAGCCGCTCATCCCTTGGGTGAAGCCTGACGGCGACGGATTCCGCGTGATTCCTGGCGATTACGTCACAACAGAAGACGGTACAGGTATCGTCCACATCGCTCCTACTTTCGGTGCCGACGATAACAGAGTTGCAAAGCAGACCAACATCCCTCCGCTGCACCTCTACGACAAAGACGGCAAGGCACAGCCGATGGTCGATAAGACAGGTAAGTTCTTCAACCTCGAAGACCTTGATCCTGAATGGGTTAAGACTCATGTCGACGTTGAAGAATATAAGAAATACGCAGGCAAATTCGTGAAAAACGCCTACGACCCGACGAAGACCGACAAAGATATCTCGTTGGATGTCGAGATCGTCATCATGCTGAAGGAACAGGGCAAGCTCTTCAAGAGCGAGAAACACACCCACAACTATCCGCACTGCTGGCGTACCGACAAACCGGTGCTCTACTACCCTCTCGACAGCTGGTTCATCAAGACCACCGCTTTGAAAGACCGTATGATTGAGCTTAACAAGACCATCAACTGGAAGCCTGAGGCAACGGGTAGCGGTCGTTTCGGCAACTGGCTCGAAAACCTCGTCGACTGGAACCTCTCACGTTCACGTTACTGGGGAACCCCGCTGCCGATTTGGCGTACCGAAGACGGCAACGAAGAGATCTGCATCGGCAGCGTGGCACAGCTCCGCGAAGAGATTGAGAAATCTATCAAGGCCGGATTTATGAAGGAAAATCCTTATAAATCAGAAGATTACACCAAGTTCGACCTACACAGACCATATATCGACGGCGTGGTTTTGGTTTCAAAATCAGGCAAGAAGATGTTCCGCGAGCCGGACCTCATCGACGTGTGGTTCGACAGTGGCGCCATGCCTTACGCACAGATTCATTACATGGGCAAGCCAGGTCAGCTCAACGACAAGACCTTCCCGGCCGACTTCATCGCAGAAGGCGTCGACCAGACACGTGGTTGGTTCTTCACCTTGCACGCAATCGCTACGATGTGCTTCGACTCGGTGGCATACAAGAACGTGATTTCCAACGGCTTGGTGCTCGACAAGAACGGCAACAAGATGTCGAAACGCTTAGGCAACGCCGTCGACCCGTTCGGAGCCATCACAAAATACGGTGCCGACGCAGTGCGCTGGTACATGATGACCAACTCGCAGCCTTGGGATAACCTGAAATTTGACGAAGACGGAGTCGATGATGTCCGCCGTAAGTTCTTCGGAACATTATACAACACCTACGCTTTCTTTGCACTCTACGCCAACATCGACGGATTCGAGTACAAAGAAGCCGACATCCCGTTTGCAAAACGTCCGGAAATCGACAGATGGATACTTTCGGAACTCAATTCTCTCATTTTAGAAGTTGAAAAAGACTACGAGAGCTACGAGCCGACAAAGGCAGGCCGTGCTATCGGTAACTTCGTCGACGCTCACTTGAGCAACTGGTACGTGCGTCTGTCACGCCGCCGTTTTTGGAAGAGCAACGGCTCCGACGACAAGACCTCGGCATATCAGACTTTGTATACCTGCCTAGACACCCTGGCACGCTTGATCTCGCCTATAGCGCCGTTCTTCAGCGAGCAGCTCTACCGCGACCTCAACGCCGTGACACACCGCGACAGCGCCGAATCGGTGCATCTCACCAGATTCCCGAAGGCAAACGAGAAGTTCATCGACAAGAAGCTCGAGGAGCGCATGGAGATGGCTCAGCTCGTCGCTTCGATGGTGCTCTCGCTCCGTAAGAAAGCCAACATCCGCGTGCGTCAGCCATTGTCAAGGATAATGATCCCTGTGCTCAGCGACGAGATGAAGCAGCAGCTTGAGAAGGTCGAAGGCCTCATCCTCTCGGAAGTCAACGTGAAGAAGGTGGAATACCTCACCGGCGAGCTCAACATCCTTGTGAAGAAGATCAGACCTAACTTCGCCTCGCTGAAGACGCGCTACGCCAAGTACATGGGACAACTCTCACGTTTCTTCGCCGTAATGACGCAGGAAGAAATCAGAAGCTTCGAGAAAAACGGCGGCGTGACGTTAACTGTTGAGGGTGAAGAGGTTAAGCTCATCCTTGAGGACGCGCTCATCACCACCGAGGACATCCCAGGCTGGACAGTGACCACACAGGACAACATGACCGTTGCCCTCGACATCACCATCTCGCAGGAGCTCTTCGAGGAAGGTCTTGCCAGAGAGATCATCAACCGCGTGCAAAACATGAGAAAAGACAGCGGTTTGGAGGTCACCGACAAGATTATTCTCACGATAGAGCACAACAAAGACATCGTGAAGCCGGTGGAACGCTTCTGCGATTATATCTGCTCCGAGACCCTTGCAACGCTTCATATGGTCGACACACTCGAAAGCGTTGAGGCTCAGGAACTTGTCGATAAAGTCTCGGCAAAAATAATGATTAAGAAAGCATAACAAACTATAACAATATGGAAGAAACAGTCAACACATCAGAAAAAACCAGATATTCTGACGAAGAACTGGCCGAATTCAAGGAATTGATTCTGGAAAGATTAGCACAGGCTCGCAAAGATCTGGAATTACTTCAGGAAAATGTCGCCAACAGCGAATCCGACGACACCGCTCCTACATTCAAGATTTTGGAAGAAGGTGCAGCAGTGCTCTCGAAAGAGGAAAACAGCGCTCTGGCAGTCCGTCAGATCAAGTACATCCAGAATCTTGAGAACGCCTTGATTCGTATCGAGAACAAGACCTACGGCATCTGCCGTGTGACCGGCAAGCTCATCCCTAAGGAGCGTCTGCGCGCCGTGCCGCACGCCACGCTGAGCGTCGAGGCTAAGATGAATCAGAACAAGAGGAAATGAAAAAGCCGCTGATTGTCATCTTTTTGGTATTGTTGCTTGATCAGGTGTCGAAGATACTTGTCAAGACGACGATGGCAATCGGCGAGGCTATTCCGGTTTTCGGGAAGTGGTTTTACATCCTCTTCATCGAAAACAACGGGATGGCATTCGGATGGGAGATATCAGGCGCGGAGTGGGGCAAGCTGTTCCTCAGTCTTTTCCGCATCGCAGCAGTGGTGTTCCTGTTCTGGCTTCTCTTCAAACTGGTGAAGAAAAACGTGAAATTCGGCCCTTTATTCGGCATCTCGCTGCTTATCGCAGGTGCATTGGGCAACATCATCGACGGAATGTTTTATGGCCTCATATTCGATTATGCAGGCTTTATGCAAGGCAGAGTAGTTGATATGCTGTATTTTCCGCTCTTCACCTTCCCGGAATGGGTGCCGTGGCTTGGCGGAGAGATATTTTTCAGCCCGGTGTTCAACGTCGCCGACAGCGCGATAACCATCGGGATATTTTACCTGATAATCTTCCAATGGAGTTTCATCAGGCGTTTTGAATCAATTTTAGGAATTGAAAAACAAGAAAATGGAGAAAGAGATTAAAGGTCGTATTGTACAGATCATCGGACCTGTCATCGACGTGGCTTTTGACGACGAGAAGAGTCTTCCGAGCCTTCTCGATGCGCTTGAGATCACTCGCCCTAACGGCGACAAGCTCATCACCGAGGTGCAGCAGGACATAGGCGAGAACACCATGCGTACCATCGCCATGGACTCCACCGACGGATTACGGCGCGGAATGGAGGTTCGCAGCCTCGGACATCCTATCACCATGCCTACCGGCGACCAGGTGAAAGGACGTCTGTTTAACGTCATTGGCGACAGCATCGATGGTCTCAAGCCGATGAATCCGGGCAAGCGTAACAGCATACACCGCGACCCGCCGAAGTTCGAGAACCTCTCGACAAAACAGGAGATCCTGTTCACAGGTATCAAGGTCATCGACCTCATCGAGCCTTATGCCAAGGGCGGTAAGATCGGTCTGTTTGGCGGCGCCGGCGTCGGAAAGACGGTGCTCATCATGGAGCTCATCAACAACATCGCGAAGCTGTACTCGGGAATGACAGTGTTTGCTGGCGTTGGCGAGCGTACACGTGAGGGTAACGACCTTCTCCGCGACATGATCGAAGCAGGTGTCATCAAATACGGCAAGGAGTTCCAGGAAGAGATGGCTAAAGGCAACTGGCCGCTCGACAAGGTCGACTATGAAGAACTCGACAAGTCGCAGGCCACGCTGGTGTTCGGACAGATGAACGAGCCGCCTGGAGCACGTGCAAGAGTGGCTTTGTCAGGACTTTCAATGGCTGAGTATTTCCGCGACGGCGACGGTGAGACGGCGGGTCGCGATATCATGTTCTTCATCGACAACATCTTCCGTTTCACACAGGCCGGATCGGAGGTTTCAGCTTTGTTAGGACGTATGCCTTCAGCTGTGGGTTATCAGCCGACGCTGGCATCGGAGATGGGCTTGATGCAGGAACGCATCACTTCGACAAAGAGCGGCTCCATCACCTCAGTACAGGCCGTCTACGTGCCTGCCGACGACCTGACAGACCCTGCTCCTGCTACCACTTTCGCACACTTGGATGCAACAACAGTGTTGAGCCGTAAGATCTCGGAATTGGGCATCTACCCTGCCGTCGACCCACTCGACTCGACCTCAAGAATATTGACTCCCGACATCGTCGGCGAGGAGCATTACAACACCGCTCAGCGCGTGAAGAACATCCTTCAGCGCTACAAGGAGCTGCAGGATATCATCGCCATCCTCGGTATGGACGAGCTCTCGGAGGAGGACAAACTCATAGTGCACCGCGCTCGCCGCGTGCAGCGTTTCCTCTCGCAGCCGTTCACCGTGGCCGAGCAGTTCACAGGCTTGAAAGGCGCCACCGTTAAGATTGAAGACACCATCAAGGGCTTCAACATGATTATGGACGGCGAGGTCGACCAGTATCCAGAGGCGGCGTTCAACCTCGTGGGAACCATCGAAGAAGCCATCGAAAAAGGCAAGAAGATGCTGGAAGAAAGCAAGGAGTAAGCCATGAGACTCGAGATAACAACACCCGACAAGCAGATTTTCAGCGGCGACGCGGTGCTGGTGCAACTGCCCGGCAGCGACGGACTCTTCGAGATTCTGCAAAACCACGCCCCGATGATAGCATCCTTGGGAAAAGGCAAGATCAAGGTGGAGGACGAGGGTGGAAAACAGCAGTTTTTCGACATCCGTGGCGGTGTGTGCGAGGTGTTGGAGAATAAGATAACGGTGTTGGCTGAATGATTTAATGTAGGGATGCGCCATGATGCGTCTCTACATTTTTTTTTATTTTTTTAAAAAAATAGTAAAAGCGTTTACTTTTTTTGTATATTTGCACCGAAAACGAAACAAATAATTGTTCAAATTTATAAAAATATGAAGAAAACAAGACTCATTTTGTTAGCTATGTTGATGATAATCAGCAGCTTAACATTTGCGCAAGAAAAAGTTAAAGTCGGCGGATTCGTCCAAGGACTTTATCAGGTCGACGTTCATGACAACGACAACATCGACAACTCATTCCGTATGCGTCGTGTGCGTCTCGCCGTCAGCGGAAACCTCAACAATGTTATCTCCTACAAGGTTCAGGGAGATTTCAGCAGCGTACCGACAATGGTCGACGCCTATGTAAAGGCCAAATTCTGCGACGCTTTTGCAGTGCAGTTCGGTCAGTTCAAGCTCCCGTTCTCAATCGAGAATCCAATCAACCCTGTTGACATCGAA
Source organism: Bacteroidales bacterium Bact_22 (assembly GCA_001603665.1). GTDB lineage: Bacteria > Bacteroidota > Bacteroidia > Bacteroidales > F082 > Limimorpha. The sequence goes on along the minus strand of LUZN01000020.1, from coordinate 2,950 downwards.
GCAGTCGACTACGGCGATGTTATCAACAAGCTCGTCGGCTACAGCGATGTGTGCGGCGTTGGCGGTCTCGGCCGTGACATGGGTTTGATGTTTACCGGTAAGTTTATGAAAATCGGCAAAGACGAGCATTACATGTTCGACTACAGCGTCGGCGTGTTCAACGGCACCGGACCTTACAAACTTAAAGACGGCAAGATGCAAAGCTCCGACGACAACAGAGAAAAAGATTTTGTCGGACGTTTGAACATCAACCCTCTTAAAAGCATCACAGCTTCAGTTTCGTACTACACAGGTCATTACGGACCAAATGCTCTCAAGAGAGATCGTCTGGGCTTCGGCGCAGAATACAAAGACGGCAAAGTCGTGGCTCGTACAGAGTTCATCACCGGCACAACAGGCGACATCGTCGACACCCTCGGAACAGTTGAGAACTTCAGCAGCGTCGGCATGTATTCAATAGCCGGCTATTGGTTCGATTTCAAGAGCGGCGAGAATGAGATGCGACTCCTGCCGTTTGTCCGTTACGACTATTTCGCAAAAGACGCAGATGCTAAAGTCGGCCAGTATGGCATCATCACAGCAGGTGTCACCTTCCTGCCATATAAGTTCTTAAGCGTGAAGCTGAACTACCAGCTCAAGCAGACTACAGTTTATAAAGAAGGTTCGACCGATGAGACTGAAGGCAAAAACAGCCATATAATTAAATGCATGGTAAGCTATAAGTTCTAATTTAAGATTTAAAATTCAAAATTTAAAATTATGGCAAAGAATGATCTTTTGAAAAAAGAAGACTGGTTGGCGGTGTGGATCGGATTCATCGTCATCGCTATAGCCTGCGTGTCGGTTTTGGCCGGCTGGTTTGACTTCTCGGCCTTAAAATTCGGCACATGGCACTGGTGGGAAAACGTCGAGGAGAAGAAATCGCTTGCCTCACAGTTCGCTAACGGCGCTTTCTGGATTAAGTTGCTGCGCACCTTCTTGGTGACAGGAGTTTTGTTCGGCATCGGCATCAAGCTGCAGGGCGAGAAACTCAGCAAATTCATCCCAGCATACCTCGTTTTATTCGTCATCTGCATCCTTGTTAGGATGATAAGCGCCGAATTCACACTTAAGATGTACCTCGAGTGGGCATTCTGGGCATTGCTCATCGGACTGTTGATTTCAAACACCGTGGGCACCCCTGAATGGCTGAAACCTGCAATACGCACTGAGTTTTACATCAAGACCGGCTTGGTCATCATGGGATTCTCGGTGTTGTTCAGCAACATCTATAAATTTGCTGGTTACGGTCTCGGCATCGCATGGATTGTGACACCTATCGTCATCATCTTCATGTGGTGGTTTGGCACAAAAGTGTTGAAAATCGGCAACAAGCCGTTGGTCATCACTTTGGCATCAGCCACTTCGGTATGCGGAACATCGGCAGCTATCGCCACTGGAGCAGCAGCAAAAGCAAAGAAAGAAGACCTCTCGCTGGCAATCTCCATCTCTATCATCTTCACCATTTTGATGATGGTGTTTGAGCCTATGATCATCCGTTGGGCAGGCATGAACCAGATGATGGGCGGCGCGCTCATCGGTGGTACCGTCGACTCGACAGGCGCTGTGGTTTTGGCGGGTAACGCCCTCGGACCTGAAGCTGAGCAAGTGGCATCGATGGTCAAGATGATTCAGAACATCCTTATCGGATTCATCGCGTTCTTCGTGGCTGTTTTCTTCGCCATGAAGGTCGACAAGACTGGCGACAGCAAGGTTGGCGCAGGCGAGATATGGACACGTTTCCCGAAGTTCATCATCGGTTTCTTTGTGGCATCACTGGTGGCATCGTTCATCATCATGCCTGCTACTAGCGGCGCCGATGTGAAAGCTATCAACGGAGTGCTCGACCAGTATAAGAACTGGGCTTTCGTGCTCGCATTCACCAGCATCGGATTGGATACCAATTTCAAGACTCTCTTCAAGCAGATGCAGGGTGGCAAGGTGCTGTGGCTGTACATTGTCGGACAGGTGTTTAACATCGCTCTGACGCTGTTTGCCGTATGGTTCCTGCTCTCAGGCGTGGTGTTCGACGTCCCGAACCTCGATTTGTTCAAATAATGGACAAAAAACACATAGTTTTCAAGGTGATTACCATCGTTGTGGTGGTAATCACTTTGGTTTTGGCCATCTACATCATGCTGAACCGCAGGGGTGTTGTCGAGGGCTATGACTTCGGTGCGGGAGCTTATTATTACGCCGACATCCCGACGGAGCAGTATTCCGAAATCATCAACGAGGACGCTTACCAGCCCACGACACCGAAGTGGGTTTACTATGTTTTGTTTTTTGCGTGGGGTTGGCTAATGTGGCGTTTGTGGCTCTGGATTGACGGCCGGAAAAATTAATTTTTTCGAAAAAACGTTGGGATATTGAAAAAAGTTGTATTTTTGCAGTCCCAATGACAAGGTATCATGGCCGAGTGGCTAGGCGAAGGTCTGCAAAACCTTTTACGGCGGTTCGATTCCGTCTGGTACCTCAAAAAAAAGCACTAACCAAGTTAGTGCTTTTTCTTTATGGCATATCCCACACCTAAGGCAGTGAGTACCAGCAGACCGCTTCCCAACGGAGCGTTGCCGTCGTAATCGACACCGTGCGCGGTCGGCAAGTTAAAGGTGACACCATTGTCATTGTAACGGTATGTCTCGTTGTCGGCATCATTCCAGTTGAAGAATGCGTCACTCTGGGCGTTGGCGCAAAAGCCCATTGTCATTAAAATCGCTATTGTTAATAATATTTTTTTCATGTTTTTGTATTCATTTTATGTTGTTTCTAATTCGATTGCTTACCGTTTCTTGTATTTGTCAATCAACTTTGGCAATTGGCCGTTAGCTGTTGGCAGCCAAAAGCCAATTGCCAAAAGCCAATGTTTATCTAATGACAATTTTCTGTGTTTTTTCATTTAATTTCAAAA
>LUZN01000019.1 GCA_001603665.1 Bacteroidales bacterium Bact_22 | reverse complement strand
CCAGAAACGATTACTTATTTAAAAAATTTTACGTCATCTAATTAATTTTGTATATTTGCAAGTTAAAAATATCAGAAATTCATCATAAAAACTAAATAAAATGGCAAGAAAACTTGAAAAGAAAGATTTACTTAAGAATGTCGTGAAGCACATCGACATCAAGAAGTACGACTCAACAGAAATCATCGACGCAATGCGCAATATGTCGTTCACATCACGCGACACCGCTCGCGCCGCCGACATCTACATGATGATGGTGAAAGAGAAAAACTGCACCAACATCCTCACTCTGGCCGGTTCGACCTCAGCAGCTGGCTGTATGCAGGTTTACGTCGACATGGTTCGTAACAAAATGATTGACGTCGTGGTATCTACAGGCGCTTCGGTCATCGATATGGACCTCTTCGAAGCCCTTGGTTTCAAGCATTATATCGGCGAAAAGGAGAATATCATCCCTGACACCAAGCTCCGCGAACTCTACATCGACCGTATCTATGATACTTTCATCGATGAAGAACAGCTTCAGGTGTGCGACCACGCCACTTACGAGCTCGCCAACATCCTCGAGCCACGTCCGTATTCATCACGCGAGTTCCTGTGGAACCTCGGTAAATGGCTGCATGAAGGCAAAGGCGTGAAGAAAGACAGCCTCATCCAGACATGCTACGAGTGTGGTGTCCCGATGTTCTGCCCTGCATTCTCTGACTCTTCGGCTGGTTTCGGTATTGGTCTGCACCAGTGGGAACGCAAACACGCCAAGAAACCTTACGTGAGCATCGACTCAGTGGCCGACTTCCTCGAGCTGACAGAGATTAAGATGGCTGCACCACAGACAGGCTTGTTCATGGTCGGTGGCGGCACTCCTAAGAACTTCGCTCAGGATACAGTCGTCTGCGCCGAGATCCTTGGTCACGAGGTGCCAATGCACAAATATGCTATACAGATCACCGTTGCTGACGTCCGCGATGGCGCTTGCTCATCATCAACATTGCTCGAGGCAGGTTCATGGGGCAAGGTCAGCGAGAAGCTCCAGCAGATGGTCTATGCTGAAGGCACAACAGTCATCCCGATGATTGCATCTTATGTGTATCACAACGGTCCTTGGAAGAAGAGAGAGTACAAGAACTGGCAGAAGATTTATCAGAAATAAGTTTACAGTTTACGGTTTACTGTTTAAAGACAACCTTTAACGGTAAACAGAGTAAACGGTAAACAGTAAACGGTAAACAGATGTTAATCAATAACATAAAAGAACTTTGTGGCATCGTGGAGGATGGCTCTCTTTGGAAAGCCGGCTCCGCGATGTCGGATGTTAAGCGCATCAAGAACGCATACCTTTATATAAAAGGTAGCAAGATTGCCGACTATGGCGAGATGAAATCTCCGAAATACCAGGAATATCTGGCAAAGGAGAAGAAAATCGTCGATGCCAAAGGCGGTCTGGTGTTGCCTGCGTTCTGCGATTCGCACACCCATCTGGTGTATGCCAACTCGCGCGAGATGGAGTTTTGCGATAAGATCCGTGGCTTGAGCTACGAGGAGATTGCAAAAAGGGGAGGAGGAATCCTCAATTCGGCGAAAGCTACAGCAAAAGCTAGCGAAGACGAGCTTTACGAGTCGGCGATGCAACGCTTGGACGAGATCATGCGCATGGGAACAGGCGCTGTCGAGATCAAGAGCGGCTACGGTCTGACCACCGAGAGTGAATTGAAGCTTTTGCGCGTGATACGTCGCCTGAAGGATAACTCTCCGATGACGATAAAGTCGAATTTCCTTGGCGCTCACGGCATCCCGATGGAGTACCGCGGACATCAGGAGGATTATGTCGACCTCGTCATCAACGAGATGATTCCGCTTGTGGCAGCTGAGGATTTGGCAGATTTTATTGACGTTTTCTGCGACAAGGGCTTCTTCACTGTTGAAGACACCGAGCGAATCCTGATGGCTGGCATCAAATACGGCATGCGCCCGAAGATCCACGCCAACGAGATGGCTGTCTCTGGAGGCGTGCAGGTGGGAGTGAAATACGGTGCTATCTCTGTCGACCATCTCGAACAGATGGGAAAAGAGGAAATCGAGGCATTGAAGGGCTCCGACACCATGCCTACGATATTGCCGGGCTGTGCGTTCTTCTTGAACTTGCCGTTGTCACCAGTTCGCGATATGATTAACGCAGGTTTGCCTGTGGCAATGGCCTCCGACTTCAACCCTGGCACCTCGCCGTCGGGCAATATGCAGTTTGTGCTTTCGTGCGCCTGCATCCGCTATCGCATGACTCCGGAAGAGGCATTAAATGCTACCACTTTGAACACCGCTTACGCCATGGACGTCGCTGACGAGCTCGGCTCAATCACCAAAGGCAAGATTGCTAACGTGATGATTACCAAGCCGATGACCCAGCTGGAGTTTATGCCGTATTATTATGGTGCAAACAAAGTTCAGACAATGGTTTTAAAAGGAAAAATAATTAAATAATCATACAAATGAAACAATTAATCGAATGTGTTCCGAATATCAGCGAAGGTCGCGATATGAACATCATCAATCAGGTGACTGCCGAGATCGAAAAGGTTGAAGGCGTGAAATTGTTGGACGTTGATCCGGGTGCGACGACAAACCGTACCGTCATCACTTTTGTGGGCGAGCCGGAAAATGTGTGCGAAGCCGCATTCCGCGTGGTGAAGAAGGCTGCCGAGCTCATCGACATGCGCAACCATCACGGCGACCACCCACGTCAGGGTGCTACAGACGTTTGCCCTCTCATCCCGATTTCAAACATCACAATGGATGAGGTAGTGGTCTACGCCCGTAACCTCGCAAAACGTTTCGGCGAAGAGCTCAATATCCCGATTTACTGCTACGAAGAGGCAGCTTTCCAGCCAAAACGTAAGAACTTGGCATATTGCCGCACTGGTGAATACGAGTCATTGTCGAGCCGTCTCGGTACAGAGGAATGGAAACCTGATTTCGGTCCGAACGAGTGGAACGAGCACGTGGCACAGACCGGCGCTACACAGGTCGGAGCCCGCGACTTCCTCATCGCTATCAACTATAACCTCAACACCACCTCTACACGCCGCGCCAACGCCATCGCTTTCGACGTCCGCGAGAAAGGCCGTCCGAAGAGAGTGGGACCGAAGGTCACCGACAAGCCGATGAAGGACGAAAACGGCAATACCATAATGATTCCTGGCACTCTGAAGAGCACCAAGGCTATCGGCTGGTTCATCGAGGAATACGGCATCGCTCAGGTTTCAATGAACATCACAAACATCAACGTTTCGCCGGTTCACGTCTGCTTCGACGAGGTCTGCGCTAAGGCAGCAGCCCGTGGCGTGCGCGTGACAGGCTGCGAAATAGTAGGTTTGATTCCTAAGAAGGTGCTCATCGACGCTGGTAAGTATTATCTTGCAAAACAGCAGCGTTCATTGGGAGTGAGCGAGGATGAAATCATGAAGATCGCCATCAAGTCGATGGGTCTCGACGATCTGAAACCGTTCAACCCAAAAGAAAAAGTCATCGAATTCCTTATTGAAGACATGACCCAGAAGAAGCTCGTCGATATGACATGCACGGGCTTTGCCAACGAGACAGCCAGCGAGAGTCCGGCTCCAGGTGGCGGCTCAATCTCAGCTTACATGGGCGCTCTCGGCGCAGCATTGGCAACGATGGTGGCTAACCTTTCATCACACAAGCCAGGATGGGATGAGCGTTGGGAAGAGTTCTCGAAAGTTGCTGAAAAAGGTCAAGTCCTTAAGGATCAGTTACTTGACTTGGTTGACGAAGATACCAATGCATTCAACAAGATCATGGCTGCATTGCAGATGCCGAAGAAGACCGACGCCGACAAGGCCGCTCGTATGGAGGCATTAGAGCTCGCATCGCAGTATGCTACCAAGGTGCCTTTCAAGACCATGAACGTGGCATTTGAGGCATTTGAAATCGTCGAGGCTATGGCTAAGACAGGTAATCCTGCATCAGTTTCAGACGCTGGAGTGGGTGCTTTGTGCTGCAGAAGTGCTGTGATGGGCGCATATCTCAACGTGAAAATCAACGCCGCTGGATTGAAAGATAGGGCATTTGCCGATAAAATCGTCGCCGACGGCGCAAAGATTGAGGCTGCTGCCATCAAGAAAGAGGCCGAAATTTTGGAAGTCGTCAATAAGATTATCAATAAAGAGTAATTTAAACTCTTGATAATCAGAAAGATAAGATATTTTAAAATTTGATAAAATTTTTGGCTGAAAAATATTGGAGTGTATTAAAAAATTGTGTATTTTTGCAGTCCGAAATTTGAAAGGATAAGAATATGTCAAAGAAAGTTAAAGACGCACGCGTACAAGTGATTTTGGAGTGCACAGAGCAAAAGGCAACAGGCATCCCGGGAACTTCTCGTTACGTTACAACGAAAAACAAGAAGAATACCCCAGAGAGATTGGAACTCATGAAATACAATCCAATCCTCAAGAAAATGACGCTTCACAAAGAAATTAAATAAGATTTAGGATATGGCAAAGAAGGTAGTTGCATCATTGCACACAGCTGGCAAGGAATTCACGAAGGTCATCAAGATGAAGAAATCAGAGAAGACTGGTGCTTACTATTTTGAAGAGACCATCGTCCCGATCGACCAGGCACAGGAATTCATCGCAAAGAACTAATATATAGTTTTTTGAATTGATTTAAAATGGCTTTCCCGTTTCGACGAGAAAGCTTTTTGTGCTTATCAAAGAAATTATTATATTTGCAAAATAATTTTGAATTTTAAATTTTGAATCTTTAAATCTTTAAATAAGATATAAATGGGACTCATTTCATTCTTCAAAAAAGATAAAGACGCAAAAGAAGACTTAAATAAAGGTCTGGAAAAGACGCGTACCAGGGTGTTTG
>LUZN01000072.1 GCA_001603665.1 Bacteroidales bacterium Bact_22 | reverse complement strand
GAATAGAATCAAGAAAGAGTCGCTGCGGGAATCCGCAGCGACTCTTTTGCTGTTGCTAATAGCCAATGGCCAATGGCCAAAGTAAAAATAAATTAAAAAAATCTTGCATTTCTAAAATTAATATCGTATCTTTGAAGTCGGAAAAGTTCGGAATGATGCTTGAGAGGTTTTTGAGATACATAAAAACGGAAAGGAGATATTCAAATCTCACTGTATCAGCGTATAAGCGCGACTTGGAGCAGTTCGGGGCATACCTTATTAATATATACGAGCTTAAAGACATCACGAAGGCGACCACGGAAATGGCCCGTTCGTTTATCGTTTATTTGAAAAAAGAATTAGGGGAGGAGAACCGTTCGATAAACCGCAAGATGTCGGCTTTGAGGTCGTTTTATAAATTTTGCTTGCGCGAGGAAGTGATAGAGATATCGCCTATGCAGGGCATCAAATCGTTGAAGCAGCCGAAGGAGTTGGCGAAGTTTGTGCCGGAGCACGACATGGAGAAGGTGAGTTTCGAAGGCGACGGTGACTTCAAGGTGTTGCGTGACGAGCTTTTGTTTGAGGTGCTTTACCAGACGGGCATGCGTCAGGCGGAGCTTCGGGGCTTGAAGGATAATGATGTGGATCCGATAACGATGCAGCTGAAGGTGAGGGGCAAGAGAAACAAGGAGCGCATCATTCCGATAAGCAAGCCTTTGCTGGAGATGATTGACGGATATAAAAAAGTTCGCGACGAACAATTTCCCGCGCGCGAAAACGTTACATTAATAGTCGACGACAAGGGCAAGGAGATGAGTCCGACCTTTGTTTATCGAGTGGTTCATAGGATTTTGGAGGGTGTGACGACGCTAGAGCAGAAGAGTCCGCATGTGTTGAGGCATACTTTCGCCACGCATATGCTCAACGAGGGTGCCGACATCAGGGCTATACAGAAGATATTGGGGCACAGCAGTTTAAGCTCGACGCAGATTTACACTCACAACACCATCGAGCAGTTGAAAGAGATATATCAGACCGCCCATCCTTTGGGTGACGAATGATAAAAATATTGTTTTAATTATTTAAACAGGAGGTAATTATGAAAGTTACTATTAACGCGGTCCATTTCAAGGCTGACAGCAAGTTGGAAGATTTTATCACTAACAAGATTGAGAAATTGTGCGGCAAGGTTGACGACGCACAGGGGGCTGAAGTGACGTTGAAGTTAGACAATACCGATGCGCCGGAAAACAAGATTGCAGACGTCAGAATTTTGTTAAAAGGCAACGATTTATATTCAAGTAAGCAGTGCAAGACGTTCGAAGAGGCTGTTGACAAGGCCATCGACGCCTTAAAAAATCAGGTTGAAAAGTACAAGAATCGCTTCGACAAATAGGGTTTATTCTGTTGATACACAATAATTTGACGGCCTTTTTGAAAAAAAAATTAAAAATTTTATAAAAAAAGGTTGTCGGTATATAAAAAAGTTGTAATTTTGCACACCATTTTCGACGAAAGGAAGTGGTGTGCTTTTTTAGGTACAGTTCTTTGAAATAAGGCCGGCATAGCTCAGCGGTAGAGCACGTGATTTGTAATCTCGGGGTCGGGGGTCCAAATCCCTCTGCCGGCTCATGGAGCCTTAACAATTATTGCCGGCATAGCTCAGCGGTAGAGCACGTGATTTGTAATCTCGGGGTCGGGGGTCCAAATCCCTCTGCCGGCTCGAAGTTAGAGAAATTGTTGAGGCAAGAAGGGGGAGTCGCATAGCGGCAATTGCAACAGACTGTAAATCTGTCCTCGGATGAGTTCGGTGGTTCGAGTCCACCCTCCCCCACGAGAGGCGGAAGTAGCTCATTTGGCAGAGCGAAAGCCTTCCAAGCTTTAGGTAGCGGGTTCGAGCCCCGTCTTCCGCTCGAAAAGCCGGCGTAGCTCAGTGGTAGAGCACTTCCTTGGTAAGGAAGGGGTCACGAGTTCAACTCTCGTCGCTGGCTCATTTGGTATGAATATAAATAGGTAAATTAAATAGAATATTAACCTTAAGTAAACAAAAAATAGTATGGCAAAAGAAAAATTCGAAAGATCTAAACCACACGTTAACATTGGTACAATCGGCCACGTTGACCATGGTAAGACAACTTTGACAGCTGCTATCACACTTCACCTGTCAAAGAAGGGTTTGTCGGAAATCAAGACATTTGATGCTATCGACTCAGCCCCAGAAGAAAAAGAAAGAGGTATCACCATCAACACAGCTCACGTTGAGTATCAGACAGAGAAACGTCACTATGCACACGTTGACTGCCCTGGTCACGCTGACTATGTTAAGAACATGGTTACTGGTGCTGCTCAGATGGACGGTGCTATCATCGTCGTCGCTGCAACAGACGGTCCTATGCCACAGACCCGTGAGCATATCTTGCTCGCCCGTCAGGTTGGTGTGCCACGCCTCGTGGTGTTCTTGAACAAGTGCGACCTTGTTGACGATGAAGAACTTCTTGAACTCGTTGAGATGGAAGTCCGCGACCTCCTCAGCAAATATGAATTCGACGGTGACAATACTCCTATCATCCGCGGTTCAGCTCTCGGCGCTTTGAACGGCGAACCACAGTGGGAAGCAAAGATCGACGAACTCATGGACGCTTGCGATACATGGATTCCTGAACCAGAAAGAGCTGTTGATAAACCATTCTTGATGCCTATCGAGGACGTGTTCTCAATCACAGGTCGTGGTACAGTTGCTACAGGTCGTATCGAGACTGGTATCATCAAAGTTGGTGATCCTGTTGATATTATCGGTATGGGTGCTGAAAAGCTCAAATCAACTGTTACAGGTGTTGAAATGTTCCGTAAGATTTTGGACGAAGGTGAAGCTGGCGATAACGCAGGTTTGCTCCTCCGTGGTATCGATAAGGATGAGATCCGCCGTGGTATGGTTATTGCAAAACCAGGTTCAATTAAGCCTCACAAACACTTCAAAGGTGAAGTTTACGTCCTTTCAAAGGAAGAAGGCGGTCGTCACACCCCATTCAGAAACAAGTATCGTCCTCAGTTCTACTTCAGAACAACTGACGTTACCGGTGAAATTACCCTTCCAGCCGGAATGGAAATGGTTATGCCAGGTGACCACGTCACTATCGAAGTGAATTTGATCTCTGAGATCGCTATGGACAAAGGTCTCCGCTTCGCTATCCGTGAAGGTGGTAGAACAGTCGGTTCAGGCCAGGTCACAGAAATCATCGACGACTAAGAATAAATCCAGAGTGCCCCTAAAACGGGCACTCTACACACAGGCGTAGCTCAGTTGGTAGAGCGGTGGTCTCCAAAACCACGTGTCGAGAGTTCGAGTCTTTCCGCCTGTGCTTATTAGTAAAACAGTTCAAACAAAATGAAAAAGTTTTTAAACTACGTAAAAGAATGTTACACCGAGTTAGTCCAGAAAGTTAGCTGGCCTACTTGGAAAGAACTGCAAAGTAGTGCTGTCGTCGTATCCATTGCTTCCCTTATCATCGCTTTAGTGGTGTACTTGATGGATAAGTCTTTTGAAACCTTATTGGAGGCGTTCTATCGCATGTTCTAATAAGGAAATGTTTGATCTAAAAAATCATCATTCAACTACTTTATTAAATCACAGATAAGATGAGTGAACAGAACGAAAAGAAATGGTATGTGATTCGCGCGATAAGCGGTAAAGAGAAAAAGGTTAAAGAATATCTCGATGCCGAATTGTCACGTAATGTTGCATTACAGGATCTGATTTCGCAAGTTTTGATCCCGACAGAGAAAGTGTATTCGGTGAGAAACGGCAAGAAAGTCAGCAAGGAAAGAAATTACCTTCCTGGCTACGTGCTCATTGAGACGGTTCTCGACGCCGAGGTCAAGCATCTTATCAAGGAAACTCCGAATGTGCTGGGCTTCTTAGGCACACGCGGAGGCGACCCTGACCCGCTTCGTCCATCGGAAGTCAAACGTATCTTAGGAAAAGTTGACGAGATGACCGAGGCCGGTGAAGGTTCGGAACTCGAGTTCATTGTAGGCGAGACCGTGACAGTCAACGACGGACCGTTCTCCAGTTTCAGTGGCGTGATCGAAGAAGTCAACGATGAGAAGAAAAAGCTCAAAGTTATGGTGAAGATCTTCGGTCGCAAGACACCTCTTGAACTCAGCTACTTCCAGGTGAAGAGAGAGAGTTAAGAATAGTGGTTAATGTTTTCATTTAACTTTTTATAAGAAATTCAAATGAAAGAAGTAAGCGGATTAATTAAACTGCAAATCAAAGGAGGAGCCGCTAATCCAGCACCACCTGTCGGACCGGCATTAGGTTCAAAGGGTGTGAACATCATGGAGTTCTGCAAGCAGTTCAATGCTCGTACACAGGATCAGGCCGGTAAGGTTTTGCCAGTCATCATCACTGTTTATAAAGACAAGAGCTTTGACTTCGTTGTAAAAGCATCTCCAGTAGCTGTCTCCGTACTCGAGGCTGCCAAAGTCGCCAAGGGATCAAAAGAGCCTAACCGTTCAAAGGTCGGTTCAATCACTTGGGACGCTGTCCGTACTATCGCTGAGAACAAGATGAAGGATTTGAATTGCTTCACCATCGAATCAGCAATGAGCATGGTCGCCGGCACAGCCCGTAGCATGGGTATCAAGATTACAGGCGAATCACCTTTAAAGTAAGACTAAGTCTTAAGCATTTGTAGAACAAACAAAAAAATTAAAAATGGCAAAAGTATCTAAAAACAGAAAAGAAGCTTTAGCTAAGTTCGACAAAAGCAAGGCCTACTCCTTGACAGAAGCTGTTGATATCGTAAAACAGATCACTTACACCAAGTTTGATGCTTCAGTTGATATCAACGTACGTTTAGGTGTCGACCCACGTAAAGCCAATCAGATGGTTCGTGGTAGTGTGACACTGCCTCACGGTACAGGTAAAGTTACCCGCGTGTTGGTATTATGTACGCCAGATAAAGAACAGGAAGCAAAGGACGCTGGTGCTGATTTCGTCGGATTTGAGGAATATGTCCAGAAAATCAAAGACGGTTGGACCGATGTCGATGTAATTATCACCATGCCAGCATTGATGCCGAAGGTTGGTGCTCTTGGTAGAATCCTCGGACCACGTGGATTGATGCCAAACCCGAAGACCGGCACAGTGACAATGGAAATTGGTAAAGCTGTTAAGGAAGTGAAAGCTGGTAAGATTGATTTCAAAGTTGACAAATATGGAATCATCGACAGCCGCATTGCAAAAGTGAGCTTCCCAGCTGAGAAGATTTATGAGAACGCAAAGGAAATCCTTTCGATGATCATCAAATTGAAACCAGCAGCAGCTAAAGGTACTTACATCAAGAGTATCTACATCTCAAGTACAATGAGTCCGGGTGTTCAAGTGGACGTCAAATCAGTAGCCATCTAAACCCTTAAATAAGTATTGACATGAGAAAAGAAGATAAAGAAGTTATCATTAACTCGATAGTGGACCAGTTGACAGCATGTCCTAATTTCTATTTGACCGACATCGAGGCTTTGAACGCCGAGAAGACCAGTCAGTTGAGAAGAATGTGCTTCAACAGCCAGGTCAAGCTTGTTGTGGTGAAGAACGCATTACTGAAGAAGGCCATGCAGAAGACAGGTAAGGATTACGGTGATCTTTACGACGTCTGCAAAGGCACGACAGCAATGATGTTGTCAGAGAATGGCAACGCCCCTGCAAAGCTGATCAAGAAGTTCCGCAAGACTTGTGACAAGCCGATCCTTAAAGGTGCTTACATTGAGGAATGCACATACATCGGCGACAACATGGTTGACACATTGTGCAACATCAAGTCGAAGAACGAACTCATCGCCGACATTATCGCATTGCTCCAGTCACCTGCCAAGAACGTCATCAGCGCTCTTCAGAGTGGCGGCAATAAGCTCAGCGGCATAGTGAAGACCTTATCCGAGAGACCGGAATAATTCAGAATGATTAACATTCACAAAGATTAAGAGAAATAAAAAATAATTGTATAACAAATAAAAACGTAAAAAAATGGCAGATTTAAAAGCTTTTGCTGAACAATTAGTAAACCTTACAGTGAAAGAGGTTAATGAACTCGCAGCAATTTTGAAAGAAGAATACGGCATTGAACCAGCCGCAGCAGCAGTTGCAGTAGCAGCTCCAGCAGCAGGTGGTGAGGCAGCCGCAGCAGCTGAAGAGAAGACTTCATTCGACGTTATCCTCAAATCAGCCGGCGCACAGAAACTCGCAGTCGTGAAGCTCGTTAAGGACCTTGCAAGCCTCGGTCTGAAGGAAGCTAAAGACTTAGTCGACGCTGCTCCTAAAGCTGTTAAAGAAGGCGTGAGTAAAGAAGAAGCTAATGCACTCAAGACCCAACTCGAGGCCGCTGGTGCAGAAGTTGAAATAAAATAAGTTTATTTCCTGCTACAACAGGCATAAATACCTCAGCCCCTCCATATAGACGGGGGTTGAGGTTTGTGCCTATATTGTGTTGTATTCCGCCGTCTATATAATATAATAGCTTTTAGAAACAATTAAAACATAAACACTTTGGCAGACATTAAATTAGATAGAATCAGTTTCGCGTCAATCAAGAAGCCTTTCGACTATCCTGATTTTCTGGATATCCAGCTGAAGTCATTCCGTGATTTCTTCCAGCTCGAGACTAATCCTGACAATCGTAAGAACGAAGGCCTGTTCAAGGTATTTGCGGAGAATTTCCCTATTACCGACGCCAGAAACAACTTTGTACTCGAGTTCCTCGACTACTACATTGATGCCCCACAATATACAATCGCTGAATGTATAGAACGTGGCTTGAGCTATTGCGTAAGACTCAAGGCAAAACTGAAACTCTCATGCAACGACGAGGAGCATGAAGATTTCGAGACAGTCGTCCAAGATGTGTATCTCGGCTTGATTCCGTATATGACACCACAGGGTACATTCGTCATAAACGGCGCAGAACGTGTTGTGGTTTCACAGTTACACCGTTCTCCGGGCGTTTTCTTCGGCTCAAGCGTGCACACCAACGGAACGACGCTGTACTCAGCGCGTATCATCCCGTTCAAGGGCTCCTGGATGGAATTCTCGACCGATATCAGCAACGTGATGTATGCCTATATCGACCGCAAGAAGAAGTTGCCTATCACCACATTGCTCCGCGCTATCGGCTATGAAACCGATAAGGACATCCTCGACATTTTCAACCTCGCCGAGGAAGTGAAGGTGACAAAGAGCGGTTTGAAACGTGTGGTGGGTCGTCGCCTCGCAGCAAAAGTGTTGCACTCATGGTTTGAAGACTTCATCAACGAAGAGACTGGTGAATGCGTGACAATCGAGCGTAACGAGATCGTTATCGAACGAGGTGTCATCCTCGAAAACGAACATATCGATAAGATCATCGAAAAGGGCGTTAAGACCATCCTCCTCGACAGAGAAGAAATCAACACCAACGATTACGCCATCATTTTCAACACATTACAGAAAGATACAACCAATTCGGAGAAAGACGCTGTCGAATATATCTATCGTCAGATGCGTAATGCTGAACCGCCAGATGAGGAGACAGCACGCGACATGATCAGAAAGCTCTTCTTCTCCGATAAACGTTATGACCTTGGTGACGTCGGCCGTTACCGTATCAACCGCAAGCTCGGCTTGAACATCCCGGATGACGTTAAGGTTTTGACAAATGAAGATATAATCGCTATCATCAAGTACTTAATCGAGCTTTCGAACCAGAAGGCTGAAGTCGATGATATCGACCACTTGAGCAACCGTCGTATCAGAACCGTGGGCGAGCAGCTCTACGCACAGTTCGGCGTGGGTCTTGCACGTATGGCAAGAACCATCCGTGAGCGTATGAACGTCCGTGACAACGAGTCATTCACACCGACCGACCTGATCAATGCTAAGACATTGTCATCGGTGATCAATTCGTTCTTCGGCACCAACCAGCTGTCACAGTTCATGGATCAGACCAACCCGTTGTCGGAGTTGACACACAAACGTCGTATCTCTGCTTTGGGTCCTGGCGGTATCTCACGTGACCGTGCAGGTTTCGAGGTGCGTGACGTTCACTACACACACTACGGACGTCTGTGTACAATCGAGACACCTGAAGGTCCTAACATCGGTCTTATCTCGTCACTCTGCGTGTTTGCTAAGATCAACAACCTCGGATTCATTGAGACTCCTTACCGTGAGGTTAAGGATGGTAATGTTGACTTCCAGAATCCGCCTGTTTATCTCACCGCAGAAGAGGAAGACAACAAAATCATCGCCCAGGCATGCACTCAGATGGACGACGAAGGTCACATCACTGAGGAGATGCTGAAAGCACGTTATGTCGCTGACTATCCTATTGTTACACCTGATCAGCTCGACCTCATCGACGTGGCTCCTAACCAGATGTCGTCAGTGGCTGCCTCGTTGATTCCGTTCCTTGAGCACGACGATGCTAACCGTGCTTTGATGGGTTCGAACATGATGCGTCAGGCAGTGCCGTTGATGGCTCCTGAGGCTCCAATCGTCGGAACCGGCATCGAGCATTATGTGGCAAGGGATTCACGTACATTGGTCGAAGCAGAAGGCGACGGCGAAGTCATCTATGTCGATTCAACTAAGATTACTATCAAGTACGATAGAACTGACAAAGAGCGTCTCGTGAGCTTCGACGACGATGTGAAGACATACAACCTTATTAAATATATCAGAACTAACCAGAGCACCAGCATCAACCAGAAGCCTATCGTAAGAAAAGGCCAGAAGGTTACGAAGGGACAGATCCTCACCGAAGGTTATGCTACACAGGGCGGCGACCTTGCATTGGGCCGCAACTTGAAGGTTGCATTCATGCCTTGGAAGGGTTACAACTACGAGGATGCTATCGTGATTTCTGAGAAGATCGTTAAGGACGACCTCTTCACCTCAATCCACATCGAGGAATTCACCCTTGAGGTGCGTGACACGAAACGTGGTTTGGAAGAGTTGACCAACGACATCCCGAACGTCAGTGCTGACGCTACCAAGGATTTGGACGAGAACGGTCTTATCCGCGTCGGTGCCGATGTCAAGGAAGGCGATATATTAATAGGTAAGATCACGCCTAAGGGCGAGACCGATCCGACACCTGAGGAGAAACTGTTGCGCGCCATCTTCGGCGACAAGGCAGGCGATGTGAAGAACGCATCACTCAAAGCAGGTCCTTCGATGAAGGGCGTCGTCATCGGAAAACGCTTGTTCTCGCGCGTGGTTAAAGATCGTAAGGCTAAGTCAAAAGATAAGGACATCATCGCTGAACTCGACGCCGAATGCCAGAAAGAGCTCGACGCCTTGAAGGCGCGCATGATGGAGAAGCTCATGTCGATGCTGAACGGCAGAACTTCAACAGGTGTTTACAACAACTTCAAGGAAACTATTATTCCTAAGAAGGTGAAATTCACCCAGAAGGCATTGTCGCAGATCGATTACATGACTGTCAATCCTTATAAATGGACTACAGACGCCGAGATTAACGACTGCATCGTGAAGTTGGTTAACAACTACAACATCAAGTGCAAGGAAATCAACGGTGTTTACAGCCGCAAGAAGAACGTGGCAAGCGTTGGCGATGAGTTGCCGAATGGTATCGTCCAGATGGCAAAGGTTTACGTGGCACAGAAACGTAAGCTTAACATCGGTGATAAGATGGCAGGTCGTCACGGTAACAAAGGTATCGTTTCAAGAATCGTTCGCGAAGAAGACATGCCGTTCCTTGAGGACGGAACACCTGTCGACATCGTTTTGAACCCGTTGGGCGTGCCTTCACGTATGAACTTGGGTCAGATTTACGAGACCGTTCTTGGATGGGCAGGTCACGAGCTCGGTTTGAAGTTCGCTACACCTATCTTCGACGGTGCTACATTGGAAGAAATCAACGAATATATGAAGAAAGCTGGTTTGCCGGAGAACGGTAGAGTTCAGCTTTACGACGGCGAGACAGGCGAGCCGTTCGATCAGAAGGCTACAGTGGGTTACATCTACATGCTGAAGCTGCACCACATGGTCGACGACAAGATGCACGCACGTTCAATCGGACCATACTCGTTGATTACGCAGCAGCCTCTTGGTGGTAAAGCACAGTTTGGTGGTCAGCGTTTCGGTGAAATGGAGGTTTGGGCACTCGAGGCATTCGGTGCATCTAACGTCCTTCAGGAGATTCTGACAGTGAAGTCTGATGATGTCGTTGGCCGTGCTAAGGCTTACGAGGCCATCGTCAAGGGCGAGAACATGCCAACACCAGGTATTCCTGAGTCATTCAATGTTTTGGTTCACGAATTACGCGGACTCGGACTTGAAATTACGTTTGAATAAAAAAGCTCTTAATATTTTGTAAATCTATGGCTTTAAATAAGAATAACACATTAAACAGCAACTTTTCAAAGATTACCATCAGCTTGGCATCGCCGGAAAGCATTTCCGACCGTTCATACGGTGAGGTGTTGAAGCCTGAAACGATAAACTACCGCACTTATAAACCTGAGCGCGACGGTTTATTCTGCGAGAGAATCTTTGGACCTGTGAAAGACTGGGAGTGCCACTGCGGTAAATACAAACGTATCCGTTACAAGAACATCGTTTGCGACCGTTGCGGCGTGGAAGTTACAGAGAAGAAAGTCAGACGTGAGCGTACTGGTCACATCCAGTTGGTTGTGCCGGTAGCACATATCTGGTATTTCCGCTCACTTCCTAACAAAATTGGAGCTTTGCTTGGTATTCCGACCAAGAAACTCGACAGCATCATTTATTATGAACGCTATGTCGTTATCCAACCGGGTATCAAGGCCGAACAAGGCATTAACAGACTCGACTTGCTTACTGAAGAGGAATATCTCGACATCATGGAGAGCCTTCCTATTGATAATCAACACCTTCCAGCTGATGATCCTAATAAGTTCATCGCCAAAATGGGTGCTGAGGCTATCTACGATTTGTTGGTTCAGATCGACCTCGAGAAGGAAGCCGGTGAACTTCGCGATAAGGCACATAAAGAGACATCACAGCAACGTAAAGCCGAGGCTTTGAAACGTTTGCAGGTGTTTGAGGCATTCCGTGAGGCTAACAAGCACGTCGAGAACCGTCCTGAGTGGATGATTTTGAAGGTCATCCCTGTGACACCACCTGAGTTGAGACCTTTGGTCCCGCTCGATGGCGGACGTTTCGCTACATCAGACTTGAACGACCTCTATCGTCGTGTCATTATCCGTAACAACCGTCTTAAGAGGCTCATCGAAATCAAGGCTCCAGACGTGATTATGCGTAATGAGAAACGTATGCTTCAGGAAGCTGTTGACTCATTGCTCGACAATTCACGTAAGTCGAGTGCCGTGAAGACTGACTCTAACCGTCCGCTTAAGTCATTGAGCGACAGCTTGAAAGGTAAGCAGGGACGTTTCCGTCAGAACTTGCTCGGTAAACGTGTCGACTACTCAGGCCGTTCGGTTATCGTGGTCGGTCCGGATTTGAACATGAACGAATGCGGTCTTCCAAAGGATATGGCAGCTGAGCTTTACAAACCATTCGTCATCCGTAAGATGATTGAAAGAGGTATTGTGAAGACAGTGAAGTCGGCAAAGAAGATTGTCGACCGTAAAGACCCGGTCGTGTGGGATATCCTTGAGAATATCTTGAAGGGACATCCGATTCTGTTGAACCGTGCTCCTACACTGCACCGTCTCGGTATCCAGGCCTTCCAGCCTAAGTTGGTCGAAGGTAAGGCAATCCGTCTGCATCCATTGGTATGTACAGCTTTCAACGCTGACTTCGATGGTGACCAGATGGCTGTGCATTTGCCATTAGGCAACGCGGCAATTTTGGAAGCCCAGATTCTGATGCTCGCATCGCACAACATCCTGAACCCTGCCAACGGAGCTCCTATCACGGTGCCTTCGCAGGACATGGTTTTGGGTCTGTATTATATCACAAAACCACGTAAGAGCACTCCAGACCATATCGTCAAAGGTGAAGGCAAGAAATTCTATTCAGCAGAAGAGGTTATCATTGCCTATAACGAGAAGAAAGTCGATATGCACGCCATCATCTACGTGAAGGTGCCGGTCCGTAAGGAAGACGGCTCAATCGTTGAGGAAATGGTGGAGACAACAGTCGGTCGCGTCAAGTTCAACCAGGTTGTTCCTGCAGGATTTGGCTACATCAACCGTCTGTTAAACAAGAAGGCCTTGCGTGACATCATCGGTGATATGGTGAAACTCCTTGGTACAGCTGTCACAACCAAGTTCTTGGACGATATCAAGAACATGGGTTACTACATGGCTTACAAAGGCGGTTTGTCGTTCAACCTCGGCAACGTGTTGATCCCTTCAGTTAAGGAAGAGTTGATCCGTCAGGCTAATGAGGAAGTGAACGCCATCCGTGAAGAATACAACATGGGTTTCATCACAGGCAACGAACGTTACAACAAGATTATCGATATTTGGGGTCACGTCGTCACCAAGCTGACCGACGAGGTTATGAAGCTTTTGCCTCAAGACGACCAGGGATTCAACCCAGTTTACATGATGCTGGATTCAGGAGCTCGTGGTAGTAAGGAGCAGATTCGTCAGCTTTGCGGTATGAGAGGTTTGATGGCAAAACCGCAGAAATCGACAGCAGCCGGTGGCGCTGAGATTATTGAGAACCCAATTCTTTCGAACTTCAAAGAAGGTTTGTCGGTGTTGGAGTACTTCATCTCAACCCACGGTGCTCGTAAAGGTTTGGCTGATACCGCTTTGAAGACCGCTGACGCTGGTTACTTGACCCGTCGTTTGGTCGACGTCGCTCACGATGTCATCATCACTGAGAAGGACTGCGGTACTTTGAGAGGTTTGTCGATCGGTGCTTTGAAGCGCGGTAAGGAAATCGTGGAGTCGCTCTACGACCGTATCCTTGGCCGTGTAGCCTTGCACGACATCTTCCATCCACAGACAGGCGAATTGCTCTGCAACGGCGGTATGGAGATTACCGAAGACATCGCGAAGAAGATTTGCGATTCACCTCTGAAAGACCAGACCATTGAGATTCGTTCCGTGTTGACTTGCGAGTCGAAGAAGGGCGTCTGCGCCAACTGTTACGGACGTAACCTGTCGTCAGGTAAGCTCGTGCAGCGTGGTGAGGCCGTCGGCGTCATCGCAGCACAGTCAATCGGTGAGCCTGGTACTCAGTTGACTCTGCGTACCTTCCACCAAGGTGGTACTGCATCGAGCACATCGGAAGACTCAATGATTAAGGCTGATTACAGCGGTAAGATGATTATCAACGACTTACGTGCTGTTGACTATAAAGATAAAGAAGGCAACAAGTACCAGGTCGTGGTGAGCCGTGCCTCTGAGATGAAGATTTTGGACCACAACACAGGTGTGGCTCTCGTAACAGAGAACATCCCTTACGGTTCGAAACTTTACATCCCTGCTGGCAGCGACGTCAACCAGGGCGATATCATCTGCGAATGGGATAAATATAACTCACTCATCATTTCTGAGCATGACGGTAAGGCACGTTTCGACAACATCGTCGAGAACGTCACATTCCGTAATGAGTCGGATGAGCAGACAGGATACAACGAGCGTGTTATCATCGAGGGCCGTAAGTTCTCGAAGAACCCGTCGATTGCTATCGTCGACAAGGCCGGCGAGGTTATTAAGTCGTACGACTTGCCTGTTGGCGCTCACATCATGATTGAGGACGGTGACAAGATCAAGGCTGGTGACATCCTTACCAAGAAGCCACGTGCTACTGGAGGTTTGGGCGATATCACCGGTGGTCTGCCACGTGTCACAGAGTTGTTTGAGGCCCGTAACTCATCCGAGCCGGCCATCATCTCTGAGATCGATGGTGAGGTCTCGTTCGAGAAGAAGCTCCTCCGTGGTAACCGTGTGTTGGTTGTCACATCTAAGACAGGTGAGGTGAAGAAGTATCTCATCCCGACAACGAAGGAGGTTTTGGCTTCAGAAAACGACTACGTGAAAGCAGGTCAGCCATTGTCGGAAGGTGCTATCACACCTGCCAACATCTTGGCTATCGAAGGTCCTATGAAGGTCCAGGAATACATCGTGAACAACATCCAGGAAGTGTATCGTTCACAGGGTGTTACCATCAACGGTAAGCACTTTGAGGTCATCGTTCGTCAGATGATGCGTAAAGTTGAAATCGACGATCCGGGTGACACAAGATACCTCGAAGGTGAGCTTGTCAACAAGATCGCATTCCAGGAGACCAACGACGACATCTTCGGAAAGGTTGTTGTTACCGATCCGGGTGACTCGGAGGCCTTGTTCGTGGGACAGATTATCTCGGCAAGAAGACTGCGTGATGAGAACTCATCGTTGAGACGTCGCGACATGAAGCTTGTTGAGGCTCGTGACGCACAGCCGGCAACAGCACACCAGGTGCTTCAGGGTATCACCCGTGCCGCTTTGCAGACCGACAGCTTCATCTCGGCTGCTTCATTCCAGGAGACAACGAAGGTCTTGACACAGGCTGCTATCAGCGCAAAGACCGACTATCTCGAGGGTATGAAGGAGAACGTCATCGTGGGTCACAAGATCCCGGCAGGTACAGGTTTGCGCGAATACGACGACTTGATTGTCGGTTCGAAGGAAGACTTGTTCCCTGAGCTTGAGACGGTTGAAGCCGAATCAGTTGAGGCGTAATTAAACTTTGGCTGTTGGCCATTGGCTATTGGTTGTTGGTGTAAAAGCTAACGGCCAACGGCCAAGAGCCAATAGCCAATTTTTTTTATCTAAAAAAATTAAAATTATGGAAAACAACAACAAGAAACAATTGAATATCGACATTCCGGAGGCTGTTGCCGACGGCGTTTATTCAAATTTGGCTATCATCAGCCATTCTCCGACGGAGTTTGTCATTGACTTCGCACAGATTGCGCCGGCAATTCAAAAGGCGAAGGTACGTTCGAGAGTCATCATGACACCTCAGAATGCTAAGAGGCTTTACAGGGCGTTGGCCGAGAATCTGCAGAAATACGAGCAGAACTTCGGCCCGATCAAGGACATCAACGATGTTCCGGCTCCATTCACGATGGGGAGCGCCGGAGAGGCATAATAGTTTAATAGCTTATTAGATTATAAGATTATAAAACAATAAAGGGATGTCGCATTGCGGCATCCCTTTTAAGCTATTAAGCTGCTAAGCTACTAAACTAAATGAATTCCAGTTTGTCTTGCGTCGTATTCTTTTCGCAATAGTGGCAATGTAGTTTGATGTTGCCTTCGGCGTCTCTGATGACCGTAAACTTGGTCGGGACGTCGTGTTCCTTGTTGGTGACGCAGTTCGGGTTGAAGCATTTCACGATGTGCTCGATGCTGTCGGGAAGCGTAACCGGCTGTTTCTTAATGACTTCGAAATCTTTAATCTCGATTATTGAGGCGGTAGGGGCGACCAAACCGATTTTATTAACGTCTTCGATGTTGAAATACTTATCGGAGACCTTGATAAAACCTTTCTTTCCGTATTTCTTACTGTCGACGTTGGTGCCGAAATACACTGGGTTGCTGACTTTTTCGAGGCCCAAGATCTTAACGACCTGGAACACTTTGTCGGCAGGAATATGATCGATGACGGTGCCATTCTCAATGGCTGATACTGTCAATTCTTTCTTCTTTTCCATAATTTTTTATTTAAAGATTTAAGATTTAAAATTTAAAGATTTAAAACCTGATGACTCTTAATTTCGAATTTTAAATTTTAAATTTTGAATTATTTGAGCCCCAGGATGGTGGCGATAAGTGCTTCGCGGGCGTAAACGCCGTTTTGAGCCTGTTGGAAGTAGTAAGCTTTCGGGTTGGCGTCGACATCAACATGTATTTCGTTGACGCGCGGAAGCGGATGCAGCACGCGGCAGTTCGGTTTTGAATTCTCGAGCATTGCGTTGCGCAACACGTAAGAATTCTTCACTTTTTCGTATTCTTCAGGATCTGGGAAGCGTTCGCGCTGGATACGTGTCATGTAGATGATATCGCTGTGCGGAATAGCTTCTTCGAGTTCTGTATATTGGTGATATTCAAGGTGTTTGTCTTTGATATGCTGTTTCACCACGCTCGGCAGTTTCAGCTCGACAGGGGAGACGAGGTTGAACTTTGCGTTGAAGTTACACATTGCTTCGACGAGGCTGTGCACTGTGCGGCCGTATTTCAGGTCGCCCACGAGTGTGATCTCGAGGTTTTCCAGTGTTCCCTGGGTTTTGCGGATGCTGTAGAGGTCGAGCATGCACTGTGTCGGGTGTTGGTTGGCACCGTCGCCAGCGTTGATGACCGGCACTTTCGACACTTCCGAAGCGAAGCGTGCTGAGCCCTCGATAGGGTTACGCATGACGATGAGGTCGGCATAGGAGGCCACCATGGTAATGGTGTCGGCGAGTGATTCGCCTTTCTGTACGCTTGTTCCTGCTGTGCTGCTGAATCCGATGACGTTGCCTCCGAGCAGTTGGATGGCGGTCTCGAAGCTGAGGCGTGTACGTGTCGACGGTTCGAAGAACAGCGAGGCGATGATACGTCCGTTGAGCAGGTTCTGGTGCGGGTTGCGCTCAAAGTCTTCGGCGACATCCAGAACGTGGCATATTTCTTCCGGCGTGTAGTCGCTGATTGAAATCAGACTACGGTTTTTCAAAGAGATTGACATTGTGATAATGATTTATTTGTTTGTTAAATATATGATTCTCAAGCAAAAAAAATGACGGCTTCAAATGGCCGTCAGCTGATGAAAAGTGATGAAAAGTTGAGGAATCGCTTCCTTTTTTTACGCCAAAGCAGCGCTTTTCCGATAACGATTTTTGTAGTATCATCGGAATGCAAAAATACGATAAATTTTGTTATCTGAGTATTAATTTTTCATTTTTTTTAAACATTATATCAACAATGGGATAGCGATGATTTGTAAAAA
>LUZN01000018.1 GCA_001603665.1 Bacteroidales bacterium Bact_22 | reverse complement strand
GCATTCAGAATTGGAATGATGTCGAGTGGTGTAATGGCAGCACTGCAGATTTTGGTTCTGCCTGTCAAGGTTCGAATCCTTGCTCGACAACATTAGGAAAGAGTTGAAGGCCTGCTACGGAATGTAACAGGTTTTTTTATTGTTAAAGAAATGATAACTAAAGAACAAATCATCGGTTTGGCCGAAGAGGCGATGCAAGGCAGCGACCGTTACGTCGTCAACGTGACAGTCAGCAAGAGTAATGTCATTGAGCTTTTCCTCGATGCAGACAGTTCGGTGACCATCGACGACTGCGTCGCGGTTAGCAATTTTATCAATGAAAAACTCGACAGGGACGTTGAAGATTATGAGCTCAACGTGTCGTCGGCAGGCATCGACGAGCCTCTTCTGAAGATGAGACAATATAAAAAATATATCGGCAAGGATTTGATCATCACCGATATCGAAGGCGTGAAAAAGATGTATAAGTTATTGTCGTTCAACGACGAGCAGCTTGAAGTCGAGGAAGCCGAAGCAAAGAAATACGGTAAGTTGACAAAAATCATCTATCACGACGCTACAACATTGGAAATCAATAAATTAAAAGAAGTCAGACCATATATTAAATTTTAAAAATGGAAACACTTAACCTAATCGACACCTTCTCCGAATTTAAGGAGTTTAAGAACATCGACCGTGAGGCCATGATGCACATCCTTAGCGACGTGTTTAAGGCCATGCTTGCCAAGAAATACGGCAGCGACGAATATTTCGACATCATCGTCAACATCGACAAGGGCGACCTTGAGATATATCACAACCGCACTGTTGTGGAAGACGGCGCCGTTGAGGACGATCTTGCTGAGATAGCTTATTCCGACGCAATAAAAATCGAACCTGACTTTGAAGTCGGTGACGATGTTGCAGAAGTCGTTGATATTCATAGCTTTGGCAGAAGAGAGATTTTGGCCATCCGTCAGAACCTCCAGACCAAGATCATGGAATACGAGAAGGAAAACATTTATCAGAAATACAAAGATAAAGTTGGTGAGATTGTGAATGCTGAGGTTTCACAGGCATGGCGCAAGGAGATCATCGCTGTCGACGAAGACGGCATCGAGCTTGTTCTGCCTAAGATCGAGCAGATTCCTGCCGACGTATATAAGAAAGGTGAGAGCATCCGTGCCATCGTGAAGAGTGTGGAAAACAAAAACGGCACTCCTGTCATCACCTTGTCGAGAACATCGGAGATCTTCCTGCAGCGCTTGTTTGAGCAGGAGGTTCCAGAGGTTTACGACGGCCTTATTACCATCCGTAAAATCGTGCGCGAGCCCGGTCAAAGAGCTAAGATCGCCGTTGAGTCATACGACGACCGCATCGACCCGGTGGGCGCATGTGTCGGTATGAAGGGCTCGCGCATTCACGGCATAGTGAGAGAGCTCCGCAACGAGAACATCGACGTCATCAACTTCACAACGAAGCCTGAGCTGTTCATCAGCAGAGCCTTGAGCCCGGCTAAGATCACATCCATCAGCATCAACGAGAGCAAGAAACTCGCCGAGGTGTACATGGAGAACGACCAGGTGAGCCTCGCCATCGGTAAGGGCGGCTATAACATCAAACTCGCCGGCAAGCTCACAGGCTACGACATCGACGTGTATCGTAACAGCGACGAGGTCGACATGGAAGACGACGTCGACCTCAAGGAATTCAACGACGAAATCGAAGACTGGATCATCGACTCACTCAGAAGAATGGGTTGCGACACAGCTAAGAACGTCCTCGCCTACACCCCTGAGGAGGTAGCATCACGCGCTGACCTCGAGATCGAGACAGTGAACGAGGTGTTCAAGATCTTGCAAGCTGAATTCGCTGAATAAATTTTACTGTTTACTGTTTACAGTTTACAGTTTAAAAGTTGAAATAGTATAAAGATTATTGAAAAATTTAACAAAATTAGAATTTTTTATGTCCGAAGAAGTTAAAAACATCAGATTATCAAAGGCTGCGAGGGAGTTTAACGTAGGTACCTCGACGATTGTGGAATTTCTTGCCAAGAAAGGCCAGAACATCGACCCGTCGCCGAACACCAAGCTCACTCCGGAGCAGTATGCCCTCGTCGTTAAGGAATATCAGGGCGAGAAAGAAGTGAAGAAGAACGCCGACCAGCTCGGAAACATCGCTTTCAAAGGCAAAACCATCACCGTCGACACAACGGAGAAGCCTAAAGTCATTGAGGAAGAAGAGGCCGAAGTGTCGATTAAGTCGAACATTTTGACGAAGAAAGAAGAGCCGAAGGTAGAGCCTGTCAAGAAGGAGAAGAAGGAAGAAAAGAAAGAGGAGAAGGAAGAGGAAAAAGTTGAGACGATAAAGCTCAATGTGGTCGGAAAGATTGACTTAGACGGAGGCAAGAAGGCTAAAGAGACTAAGGAAGTCAAGGAACAGAAGGGTGTCGGACAGCCCGAAACTGTTGCCAAGAAAGAAGAAGTCAAGCAGCCTAAGGAAGAGAAGCCTGTCAAGCAGGAACAGCCACAGCAGCCTAAGGAAGAGAAGCCATCTGACTCTAACTTCATCCCTACTCAAGTGAAGAAGTTGGAAGGCCCGAAGATCCTTGATAAGATCGAGCTTCCTGTGGAGTACAAAGGCAAAGGCAAGCCTGTCGCGACATCTGGTGATGACAAGAAAGACAAGAAGAAAAAACGTAAACGTATAGGCAACGGACCTGTCAATCCTAACGAGATTGCTGGTGACGACAAGCCGAAGGGCGGCAAGCCGGGTCAAGGCGGGAAACCGCAGGGACAGGGCGGCAAGCCTGGCAAAGACGAGAAACGCGGCAAAGACCGCTTCAAGAAGGGCAAACAGCCTATCTTTGAAGAGAAGCCTGAGCTGACCGACGAAGAGATCCAGAAGCAGATCAAGGAGACACTCGCAAGACTGTCACCATTAGGAAAGTCTAAGACTTCGAAGCACCGTCGTGAGAAACGTCACAACATCCAAAACGAGCTTGAGGAGGAAAGAATGCACGAGATGGAGGAACAGAAAGTCCTCAAGGTCACGGAGTTCGTCACCGCCAACGAGTTGGCCACCTTGATGAACATCCCAGTGACCAAGGTCATCGCCACCTGCATGAGCCTCGGCATGTTCGTCAGCATCAACCAGCGTTTGGACGCTGAGATTCTGCAGGTTGTGGCTGAGGAGTTTGGCTTCAAGGTCGAGTTCCAGAGCCTCGACGTGCAGGAAGCTATTGCTGAGGCAGACGAGCCAGACGCCCCGGAGGACCTCGTCCCGAGGGCCCCGGTCGTTACCGTCATGGGTCACGTCGACCATGGTAAGACCAAGCTTTTGGACTTCATCAGAAGCACCAACGTGGTGGCTGGCGAGGCTGGCGGCATCACGCAGCACATCGGTGCTTACGAGGTGAAGACCAGCACAGGCAAGAAGATCACATTCTTGGATACTCCTGGTCACGAGGCGTTTACTGCCATGCGTGCCCGTGGTGCCAAGATCACCGACGTCGCCATCATCGTCATCGCTGCTGATGACAACGTGATGCCGCAGACCGTCGAGGCTATCAACCACGCCCACGCTGCCAACGTGCCTATCGTGTTTGCTATCAACAAGATAGATAAGCCGACCGCCGACCCGCAGAAGATCTACCGTCAGCTCTCCGAGATGAATATCATCGTCGAGGAATGGGGCGGTAAGGTGCAGTCGCAGGAGATCTCTGCAAAACAAGGTATTGGCGTCGACGAGCTTCTGGAGAAGGTGCTTCTCGAAGCCGAGATGCTAGACCTCAAGGGCAATCCGAACCGTCTGGCCAAGGGTACCGTCATCGAGTCGGCACTCGACAAAGGCCGCGGCTATGTGGCGAAGATTCTGGTGCAGGATGGAACCCTGCGGGTCGGCGACATGGTGCTCGCCGGCACTACATACGGCAAGGTGAAGGCCATGTTCAACGAGCGTAACCAGCCGTTGAAAGAAGCAGGTCCTTCTACCCCATTGCTGCTGTTAGGTCTGAATGGCGCTCCTCAGGCGGGCGACAACTTCAACGTGATGACCGACGAACGCGAGGTGAAGACCATCGCCAACCGTCGTCAGCAGCTGCAACGTGAGATGGGCATCCGCACTCAGAAACATATCACCTTGGACGAGATCGGACGTCGTATTGCCATCGGCGACTTCAAGGAACTCAACATTATCGTCAAGGCCGACGTGGACGGCTCTGTGGAGGCTCTGTCAGACTCCTTGCTGAAGCTCTCGACAGAAGAGGTACAGGTGAACATCATCCACAAGTCAGTGGGTGCCATCAGCGAGGCCGATATCATGCTGGCTTCGGCATCAAACGCCATCATTGTGGGCTTCAACGTACGTCCGACGATGCAGGCCAGAAAGATTGCCGAGCGCGAGCAGATCGATATCCGACTCTACTCCATCATCTACACCGCCATCGAAGAGATCAAGGCAGCTATCGAAGGCATGTTAGCCCCTGAGATTCAAGAGGTTGTCACCTGTAACATCGAGATCCGTGAAGTGTTCAACATCAGCAAGGTAGGACGCATCGCAGGATGTATGGTCCTCGACGGAAAAGTCAACCGCCAGACCAAGGTGCGCGTGATCCGCGACGGTATCGTGGTACACACTGGTGCACTCGGCTCACTGAAACGTTTCAAGGACGACGTGAAGGAAGTGTCAGCCGGCTTCGAATGCGGTCTTAACATCGAGAACTTCAACGACATCAAGGTTGGAGATATCATCGAGGGTTACACCGAGAAGGAAGTCAGCAGGAAACTGTAGTTTACCGTTTACGGTTTACTGTTTAAATGATTGTAGAGACGTCATACTATGGCGTCTCTACTTTTTTGTCAAAAAATTTGTATTTATCAAAAATATTTTATATTTTTGCAGATTGGATTATTATGTTTTGACATGAAAAAGATATTATTTACCTTATTATTATTTATTGCGACGACATCAGTCTACGCAGACAGCCTGCTTTATGAAGGCTTCGAATATGCCAACCACGACGGACAGATTCCAATAGGATGGACCTGTGCCGACAACTCATGGCTTTGCGGATATCTCGACAAAGATCATAACCGCACCGCACATACAGGCAACTGGTACGCCTACACCAATGCCGAAGATTCGTGGATGTTTATGGAAATGTATTCAAACAGTCAGCTGAAGTACCGCTACTATTGTTGGGCTATCTCTGACGGCGAATACGACCTCGAGTTTTGGCTCGGCAACGGCCCGTCGGCAACCGACATGACACATATGCTGTTTACAAAAACCATCAACAGCAGTGATTATCAGCATATTGAAGAATTTATTCAGTCGATTCCTTCCAATTATCAGTATTTAGGCATACATGCCATCGCTCATGAAGGCGCTTATCATCTGACTATCGACGACCTTGACATTCACATGGTCGAAAAGTATTCTATCGCCGTCGATCCCGCGGAAATACACAACATTGTGGCTCCAGGTTCTCAGGTAGAGTATAGCTTCCAATTCATCAATCTGGGCTACGAGCCGTCAGATGTCATCATCCTTCCGACGAGCGAGCATTTTACCGATATTCATCTATACAAAAACGGAACGGAATGCACCACATTCTATGTCGAAGCCTTCGAGGTGATTGAGTTTACTGGTGTGGCGACATTACGGCCGGATATCGCAATGGGGGCAACATGCTGGGCCGATGTTATGTTTAACCTCAGTTGCGACTGTGCCACGGCAATGTTAACCGTCTGGGCTATAGCCGGAAACGAGTCGGTTGATGAATTCGGCATCACGACGATGAACATTTATCCGAACCCGTCGAGCGGAAACATCACCATTGAAGGCAGTGGCATGGTGGTAATCACCAACACGCTCGGACAAGAGGTTTTTCGCAAGGAAATCGTTGATAAAGAAACAGTTACACTTGAAAAAGGCGTTTATTTCGTAAGAAAAGAACAAGGTCAGGCGACGAAAATCATTGTTGAATAGTTTTTAAAATTCATATTATGAAAAAAATCAAACACTTAATCGTTATCGTACTGGTCACATTAGGACTCTCGTCCTGCGTGATTCTTCAGCAGATGTCACAAATGGCGAACTTTGCCAACTGCGATTTCAAATTCGTCAACGTCACCGACGTCCAGATGCTTGGCATAAAATTGAGCAAGGACATGTCACGCAGCGACTTGACCATCGGACAGGTCTTGATGCTTACTAACTCATTGTTAAACAAGACATTACCCGTATCGTTCAACGTCAACCTCGACGTCACCAACCCGAACAACAGTCCGGCATCGATGGCCAAGATGGATTATATTTTGAGCTTGAACACCAGAGAGGTTTTAAACACCACATCGAACAACAGCATCAGCGTCCCGGCCAACGGCAGCGATATCATCACAATACCGATCAGCGTTGATCTTTTCCAGGTCTTCACCAACGAGACGACCGACGCCATCGCCAACCTGGCATTCAAACTGGCGGGTGCCTCGAGCGACCCTGTCGATGTTGAAGTGAAGGTGAAACCATACATCACTATCAACGGACAGCAGCTCGCATATCCTGATTACATCACATTGAATAAAGTCTTACAATAAATCATTATAAAAATTTCAATTATGAAAAAGATAATAATCCTTGCAATTGCAATAATTCTTGGTGCATTCAACGCTAATGCCCAATTTGGAGGCGTGCTTGGCAAAGCCGCTAAAAAAGTTCAGCAGAAAACTGAAGACAAGATCATCGAAAAGACTTCAGAAAAAGTCGCCGAAAAGGTATCTGACGATATCACCAACAGCATTGACATTCCAGACAGTGAACCTGTAGAAACATCAGAAGTTACCGAGAGCGACGAGCCTCTCACCTACGAAAGTCTGATGAAGATGGTGCCTGCCATCCCTTCGGCAGCCGACATGGTGAGCTACAAAAAAGCCGAGCTTAACGGTCAGAGTTTCAAGCTCTTATCGAGTTCGGTGATGAAATTCCAGATGTCGATTCTCGACTTGACCGGAAAGGTGTATTCCATCCCTTATCAAGGAGCAGATTCGGCTCAGATTGTGGACGCCGCCTATAGAAATGCGGAGCTTTACACTGGCCTGACAAGAGAGGAGATTGACATGCTCGCGACCTTACCAGAAGAAGAGCAGGAAGCATACATCCAAGCACATTACGATGAAGGCCGAGCCGAGGCTGTGATGTTGCAACAGGCAGCAGAGCTTGGCGAAGAGATGGAGCCGCTGCAGCCCGACATCGACCGCTGGTCGAGCTTTGACGACAAGATTGCGGAGAACCAGAAAGATTGCTCAGCAAAATGCAAGAAGATATACGGGAAATATGCCGATAAGCTAGCAAATGCTGAAGGTGACGATGCACGTAACAAGGTGTTGCTCAAATATTACGAAGAGGTGGCACCTATCATCCGTGAATCGATTGTCAGCTGCAACAAGATCCGTTTTGAAGAGCAGTTCCCTGTGGCGATGGAGATCGAGGAGCAGATGGGGCCTATCCGTGAAAGACACCAGAATGCCATTGCAGCGTTGCTCAACTACCCACAACTTACTGTTGTTCAATATCTTACAGAGACATTAAGGATTATGGAAGTTCCAGAATATCCTGACCTTGAGGAGGAATAGTAAATTTTGAAGAAATATCTAGTCATATTATCGTTTTTGTTGATTCCATTGCTGTCGTTAGCGCAGATTCTGACCGACAGTAACCTTCCTATTGTTGTCATCGACACCGATGGCGGCGTCACCATCCCTGATGAGCCGAAGGTGTTGGCCACGATGAAGATCATATGGCATCAGGACGGCTCGCGCAACTACCTGACGGACGTCAACAATCCTGAGTTTCTCAATTACGATGGCCGCATCGGCATTGAGCGCAGGGGCAGCTCGTCGCAAAACAACTTCCAGAAGAAGCCATACGGTCTCACCACGCTGCAGAGTGACGACGTTACCAACAACAACGTCAGCATTCTCGGCATGCCTAAGGAGAACGACTGGGTGTTGAACTCCTTGGCCTACGACCAGACAGGCATGCGCGATTTCTTGTCGTACGAGCTCTCGGAGCGACTCGGGCAATACGCGTCGAGACGAGTGTATTGCGAAGTGGTGGTAAACGGCGACTACAAAGGACTTTACGTCTTCATGGAGAAGATTAAAGTCGACGACAACCGTGTCAACATCGAGAAGATGGATGCCACATGCAACTCTTATCCTGAGGTGACAGGCGGTTATATCACGAAATCGGACAAGACCACTGGCGGCGACCCTGTCGCATGGCAGATGCAGGAGACCGGCAGCGGAGGCTGGTGGCCGTCGTACGTTGATTTTATTCACCATTACCCGAAGCCTGAGAACGTCACCTCGGCGCAAAACAACTATATCAAGAACGTGTTTCTCAGTCTGTCGAGTGTCGCCGCCAGTCACAACACCTCTGTGACAAACGGCATTCCGTCGATCATCGACATCCCTTCGTTTGTCGACTTCATGATTATCGCCGAGTTTGCGTCGAATGTCGACGTCTATACGCTCAGCACTTTCTATCATAAAGACAGGAAAGGCAAGCTTCGCGCGGGTCCGGTGTGGGACTACAACTTGGCATACGGCTTCGATGCCTTCGGCAACCGCAGTCGCACTGACGTGTGGCAGTTCAACAATGAAGACAACAACGGTCCGAAGTACCTGAAAGACATGTTCGACACACCTATGTACCGTTGTTACCTCGCCAAGCGTTGGTTTGAGGTCACGGCAGCAGGTATGCCGTTGAATTACAACGAGGTATGTAACAGGATGGATGAGATCGACGCTCTGATTACCGAGGCTGTGGCGCGCGACAACCAGCGTTGGAGCAATATGACTCAGCATGCAGCCAAGGTACAGGCGATGAAGACATGGATACAGCAGAGAATCGACTGGTTAAACGCCAATATCGGCTCATACGACAACTGTGATGACGTCGACTTGCCGCCTCTGGTGATATCGAAGATTCATTATCATCCGGCTGATGTCGACAGTATCCTGAACGGCAACAAACTTGAGTTTATCCAGATCGACAACAACGGCGACGCAGACGTCGATCTGACTGGCATTTACCTGCGCGAGCTGGGCATCACCTACAGGTTCCCTAACGGCTCGCATCTGGCGGCCCACGAGGCTTTGGTGCTGTGTTCCGACTCGCTATCGTACGAGCAGTATTATCATCATACTCCTTTCGGAGAATACCAGCGTAAGCTCTCGAATAAGTCGGAAAACATCGTTTTGGCCGATGCTTGGGGTAATGTCATCGACGAGGTGTGGTACGCCGACAGTGCGCCGTGGCCCACTGAGCCCGACGGCGGTGGCGCATATCTGCAACTCATTGATTTAGATTTAGATAACTCGCTGGCGGAGAACTGGACTTACAGGTATCCGTTTGACGACATCGCTGAAGTATTGGAGAACGGTGTGGCGGTCTACCCTAACCCGAGCCACGGCGCACTTCATATCGTCTCGGATAAGGAGATAATCTCGGTTGAAGTCGTCGATTTGTCGGGACGGACTATTGAGTTTTTCAATTCAAATACTATTGACATTTCGCATTTGAACAATGGTCTTTACATATTGAGAATCAGTACTTTAGACAACATTTTAACAGAAAAAGTTTCAATAATACATTAAATTTAAAATCATTATTAACCTAAACTATTTATCATGAAAAAATCGTTGTTAATCGCCCTCGTAGGCTTTTTGTTTTTCGCAATGACATCGTGCGGTGACAGTACAAAAGCCAACAAAGAATCGAAAGAATTTGCAGCAGCAAAGGCTTACATTGAGAAATACGACAAAGCTTTCCAGAATGCTCAGACATGTGAGGAGTTGGAAGACCTCGTAGAGCAGATGGAAGAAGATGCTGAGGGCTTGGATTCAAGCAACTTCGCTGAGGAAGACAGAATCACCGATGATGAGGAAGATGCTTTGAAAGACCTCGTTATGGGATGGCTCGAAACTATCCAGAAGAAAGTCAATGAGCTTGGATGCGATGAAGAGGAAGTGGAAGAAGATGTTATCGTGGTAGACGAAGAGTAATCGCGTTTTAGCTTTCTAGCGCTTAAGTCCCTGCAATCAAAGGCATTTACGATGTCTTGACGGTTGCAGGGCTTTTTATTTATTTTTATATAATTTTGGTGTGGTATCAATATTTTTCTTATATTTGCAAGTTTAATGCATAGTGTTTTTAAAAGAGTTTTTTCATGATAACTTTTAAAGATAGAATAACTCTAAACGAAGTAGAAAAAGTATTGTATTCGGGCGAAAACATTGAGGTTTCCAGTGACTGGATGGCTCGCGTCGACGCTTGTTATAAGTTTTTGGAGAAGTTTGCTGCCGAGAAGGTGATTTACGGCATCAACACGGGCTTCGGCCCGATGGCACAATGGCGTGTCGACGACCGTTATCTCACTGATTTACAATACAATATCATACGCAGTCACGCCACTGGAGCCGGCGAGCCCCTCGACGACGTGTACGTCAAGTCGGCGATGGTTGCCCGTCTGGGCACCGTGCTGCAGTGCCGCTCAGGAGTGCACACGGATGTCGCCAAGCTGTTGATTTCGTTTATCAATGAGGGCATCTACCCTTTCATCCCGATGCACGGCAGCGTTGGGGCGAGCGGCGACTTGGTTCAGCTTGCACATATTGCGCTTTGCCTTATTGGTGAGGGCGAAGTCCACTACAAAGGCGAATGGCGTAAGTCGGCCGACGTGATGAAACAGCTCGGGCTAACTCCGCTGAAGATGCACATCCGCGAAGGCTTGAGCATCACTAACGGAACATCAGTGATGACTGGTATCAGCGTGGTGAATCAGCTGCATGCCGAGAATCTGCTCGACTGGGCGACGTTGGCAGCAGTCTGGATGAACGAGATTGCCGCTTCGTTTGACGATTATATGTCGGAAGGCGAAAACGCTCCACGTCGTCACGAGGGACAGCAGGTTATGGCACGCAGGATGCGCGAACTCTCAGATGGCTCGCAATGCCTGAAGAAACGCGCTCATGAGCTCTACGACTACGGACATTCGGATGTAAAGGTGTTTGAACATAAGGTTCAGGCTTATTATTCATTGCGTTGCACTCCGCAGATCCTCGGTCCTATCTACGACACCTTGCAAAATGCCCGCAACATCATTGAAGATGAGTTGAATTCGGCATGCGATAACCCTATCGTCGACCCCGAATCACAATACGTTTATCATGGCGGAAACTTCCATGGTGACTATATCTCCCTCGAGGAAGATAAAGTCAAGATCGCACTCGTACGTCTCTGCATGACAGCTGAGCGACAGCTCAACTATCTGTTTCACGACCGTATCAACGGCATCTTGCCGCCGTTCCTCAACCTCGGGACGCTCGGCCTGAACTACGGAATGCAGGCTTGTCAGTTCACCGCAACCTCGACAACCGCTGAATGTCAGACACTTGCGATGCCGAACTACGTGCACAGCATCCCAAACAATAACGACAACCAGGATATCGTGAGCATGGGCACCAACACCGCCTTGATCTGCAAGCAAGTGGTCGAAAACTGCTTCCAGGTGATGGCAATACAGTACATCGCATTGGCTCAGGCCACAGACTGTCTGAAGATCGCCGACAAGCTCGCTCCCACCTCACGTAAGGTTTACGACAAGATTCGTGAGATGGTGCCGCTCTTCATCGAAGACACGCCGTTCTACAACGACATCGCGAACGTGGAAAACTATTTGAAAATCAATAAATTGAATCTGAAATAATGAAATACGCTCTCATCACCGGCGCTTCACGCGGCTTGGGCAAGGCGGTTGCCTTGCGGCTCGCCAAAGACGGCTTTGCGGTGATTATCAACTACCAGTCGAACAAGGAGGCTGCTGAAGACACCTTACGCCAGGTGCAGGAAAATGGCGGCTTTGGCGAGCTCATGCCTTTTGATGTGTCTGATCCTAAGGCGATTGAAACGGCTCTGGAGGCATGGCAAGCCGCTCATCCCGACGATTACATCTCCGTTTTGGTGAACAACGCCGGAATCCGCAGAGACAACCTCATGATTTTCATGCAGGATGAGGAGTGGAACAAGGTTCTCGACACCACTTTGAATGGATTCTTCTACATCACACGTCGCTTGCTCAAAGACATGATGATGCACCGCAACGGTCGCGTCATCAACATGGCGTCATTGTCAGGAATCAAAGGGCTTCCAGGACAAGCCAACTACTCTGCGGCTAAGGCAGCGCTCATAGGGGCGACGAAGGCACTGGCACAAGAAGTGGCAGCACGGAAAGTCACCGTCAACGCCATCGCTCCGGGCTTCATCGCTACGGATATGACTAAGGAACTTAACGAAGACGAGTTGAAGAAACTCATCCCGATGGGACGCTTTGGAAAACCAGAAGAAGTGGCGAGTCTGGTATCGTTCCTAGCTTCTGATGAAGCATCCTACATCACTGGTCAAGCTATTTCAATAAACGGAGGATTATACACTTAATTTTCAAGCATTTATGGCAAGAAGAGTAGTCATCACCGGCATGGGCATCTGGTCGTGCCTGGGAAAAAATAAAGAAGAAGTCAGCATGTCGTTGCGCGAAGGCAAGTCGGGCATCGGCATCGACCCACAGCGTATCGAATACGGCTATCGTTCGCCTCTGACAGGCATAGTGGAGAAGCCACAGCTGAAGGGCAAGCTCGACCGTAAGCTCCGCATGTATCTCGCCGAAGAAGGCGAATACGCTTACGTGGCGGCTCTCGAGGCCTTCGAGCAGGCTAAGATCAACGAGGAATACCTCCTCAACAACGAAATTGGCGTGCTTTTCGGCAACGACTCATCAGCAAAAGCCGTCATCGAGTCGCACGAGATAGCTCTGGAGAAGAAAGACACGACTTTGATTGGCTCAGCAGCGATCTTCCAGTCGATGAACTCCACCGTGACGATGAACCTCTCCACCATTTTTCACCTCAAAGGCATCAACATGACAATAAGCGCCGCCTGTGCAAGTGGCTCACACTCAATAGGTTTAGGTGCTTTGTTGATCCGTAACGGCCTGCAAGACATGGTGCTTTGCGGCGGCGCTCAGGAGACAAACTACCTCTCGATGGGTAGCTTCGACGGCATCAGCGCATTCTCGACAAGAGTCGACGACCCGACCAAAGCCTCCCGCCCATTCGACCGCGACCGTGACGGCCTCGTGCCCAGCGGCGGCGCAGCAGCTCTCGTCCTTGAAGACTACGACCACGCAGTGGCTCGCGGAGCAACGATACTTGCTGAAGTATGCGGCTACGGCTTCTCGTCGAACGGCGAAAACCACATCTCGCAGCCTAGCGAAGACGGCTGCTATCGAGCCATGTCGCGTGCCATGAAAGAGGCAGGCGTTGAGGCAAAAGACATCGACTACGTCAACGCACATGCCACTTCGACACCACAAGGCGACATGTTTGAGGCATTGGCATTGAAACGACTGTTCCAAGCCACGAAAACCCCGATATCATCAACGAAATCGATGACCGGACACGAATGCTGGATGGCAGGCGCGAGCGAGATAGTCTACAGCATCCTCATGATGCAGGGCAAGTTCATCGCCCCGAACATCAACTTCGAGAACCCAGACGAGTATTCCGAGGGTTTGAACATCATCAACAAGACTACCGACAAAGAATTAAACACTATCCTTTCCAACTCCTTTGGTTTCGGCGGAACGAATAGTGCATTGATAATCAAGAAGATAAAATAAAAATCATGCATCTTACACCCACATTAAAAGAAGCATACAGCAAAGAACATCTCTCAGCGCGTGAGGCACAGGCCAAGGCTGAATGGATCGCTTGGGGACCTATCGTTTTCCAGGTAAGCCGTCTGATGAAGAAATTCGGCATCCTCGAGATGCTGCGTAACAGCGACAACGGAATGACAGAAGCCGAGGTCGCCAAGGCAGCCGGTATCAGCGGTTACGCCGCCAAGGTGATGCTCGAGGCGAGTCTATGCATCGGCACGGTACTCATAGACCCTGAGACCGACCGTTACACCCTCAGCAAGACGGGCTGGTTCTTCATCAACGACCGCGCCACTGACGTAAACACCGAGTTTAACCACGACGTGAACTACGAAGGATGGTTCCATCTCGAAGAGAGTCTGAAAGAAGGCCGTCCTGTAGGTCTAGAGCATTTCGGACCATGGCCGACGGTGTATGAAGGGCTGTCGCAGCTGCCGCCACAAGTGCAGAAGAGCTGGTTCGGATTCGATCATTTCTACAGCGACAGCTCGTTCCAGCAGGCCTTGGAAGTGGTGTTTGCCAACAAGCCAAAGACCTTGCTCGACGTGGGCGGCAACACCGGTCGCTGGGCTCTTCAATGTGTGGGTTACGATAAAGATGTCAAGGTCACCATCGTCGACCTTCCACAACAGCTCGAGATGATGCGGCGCGACACAGCCGGAAAGACTGGTGCCGAACGCATCGACGGCTACGGCATGAACCTCCTCGACGACACCCAGGCCTTCCCTACCGACAAGCATTACGACGCGATTTGGATGAGCCAGTTCCTTGACTGCTTCGGCGAAGACGAGATTGTGAGCATAGTGTGTCGCGCCGCGAAAATCATGGACAAAGACAGCCGTCTCTACATCATGGAGACGCTGTGGGACCGCCAGAGATTCGAGCCGGCAGCGTTCTGCCT
This sequence comes from Bacteroidales bacterium Bact_22, assembly GCA_001603665.1. Taxonomy (GTDB): domain Bacteria; phylum Bacteroidota; class Bacteroidia; order Bacteroidales; family F082; genus Limimorpha. Next base: position 17,136 of record LUZN01000018.1, on the reverse strand, counting down.
CACCATGACGAGCCTCTACTTCACCGCCATCGCCAACGGAAACAGCAAGATGTACCACAGCGACGATATGACACGTCTGGTGGAGAAAGCAGGTCTGAAAGTGGAAAAGATTCATGATAATCTTGGACAAGGACACAGTATTATGGTTTGCAAGAAAGTGTAGAGTTTAGAGTAGTTTTTAAGTTGAAAGTTATTAGTTTAAAAAGATATGGAAAGAAAAGAAATTGAAGCAAAGGTCAGAGAGTTTTTGGTTGAAGACCTTGAGATTGACGAAGAAAAGATTAAACCTGAGGCACGTCTGAAGGAAGACATCGGCATCGACAGTCTCGATTTCGTTGACATCGTGGTCATCGTAGAACGTAAATTCGGTTTTAAGATCAAAACCGAAGAGATGGCTAACGTCAAGACATTCAATCAGTTCTGCGACTATATCGAGAAGAAGACGGCCTAACGGATGGCAGAAGCTCTGCAACATAACGAATGGTCGGGCAAGACTGACGGACTGCCTTGGATGCAACGTTCGCTCATCGCCATGTTCCGCGTGGTGCCATTGTGGCTACCTTACGGCATAATGGCATTAGTGGTACCTTTCTATATGGTTTTCAACAGGAAAGGCTATAAAGCGATGTATCGTTTCTTCCGCGACAGGTTTGGTTTCGGATGCTGGAAGTCGTTTTGGAAGGTCTACGCCAACCATTTCCGTTTCGGTCAGATCATCTTAGATCGTTTCGGAGTGTATGCAGGCAAGAAATACCGCTTCATCACTGAGGGTCAAGAACTTATGGATGAGCTTGAGAAGCATCCTGAGGGTTTCGTCAACCTTAGCAGTCATGTCGGAAACTACGAGATTGCAGGTTATTCGCTGAAGCCTAAGTCGAAGAGATTCAACGCTTTAGTGTATGCAGGCGAGACTGCCACGGTGATGGAAAACCGTCAGAAGCTGTTGACTCAGAACAACATGAGCATGATACCGGTGAAGGAAGACATGTCGCACATCTTCGAGCTCAACGCCGCCGTCGACAGAGGTGAGATAGTGAGCATGCCGGCCGACAGGGTCTACGGCTCGCAGAAGACCGCCAGCTGCATGTTTTTAGGCACCGAAGCACGTTTTCCACTCGGAGCCTTTGCCATGGCAGCTCAGAAAAACGTTCCGATGTTGACAGTCTTCGTGATGAAAGGCGGCTATAGCACCTATCACGCTTATGTCCGTGAGATTCAATGCAATAGAGAGGCGAAGCTACGTGACCAGATGACACAACTGGCACAAAATTTCGCCACGAATCTCGAAGAGATAGTGAGGAGATATCCGACTCAATGGTTTAACTATTTTGATTTTTGGAAACAATGAGGAAAATCGAAGAGATAACGCTTAACGAACTGCTGCCGCAGAGACCGCCTTTCGTGATGATCGACAGGCTGGTGTCGTGCGACGCGGTGTATGCCGTGACTGAACTGTTGATTCGGGAAGATAATATCTTCGTTGAGGATGAACGACTTACGTCGGCAGGACTGGTTGAAAACATAGCTCAGTCGTGCGCAGCCAGGATTGGTTACCTCAATTTGAATGCCGGCGGCAGTGTAAAAATCGGCGTCATCGGCTCGATAAATAACCTCAACATTGTGAGAACCCCGAAAGTGGGCGAAAAACTCGTTACGACGATAGAATTAGTCAGCGAAGTGCTTAATCTGACGCTGGTGGATGCGGTGATACGTTGCAACGGAGAAGAGATAGTCAGCGCCAGCATGAAGATAGCGTTAACCGACAAAGAATCAAAGGAATGATAGTCTGTGTAGCACATAACATCATCTCGCCATTAGGCGTCACCACTGCGGATAACTACGCGGCGGTGAAGTCGGGCCGGTCCGCCTTGAAGCGATACGACGGACTCTGGGGCCTGCCGGAGCCTTTTGTGGCGTCGTTGTTAGACAGAGATGCTTACGCAGATGATAGACAAACGATAGACGAGAAAATCGTAATCGATTCAGTGTCAAGGGCATTGGAAGGCGCAGGCATAGACACGACATGGACAAGGGTGCTTTTCATCATCTCCACGACGAAGGGCAACGTTTTCTTGCTCGACAAGCGCGCAAACGCCTTCCCACAGGAGCGGGGGCGCCTTGGAATGATGGCTCGGGAGGTGACACGACACTTCGGGAACCCGAATGAGCCTATAGTGGTGTCGAATGCATGTATCTCAGGCGTTTGCGCGCAGATCGAGGCCATGCGGTACCTTGAAAGCGGAGCATACGACTACGTCATAGTCTGCGGCGTCGACGTACAATCGGCTTTCATAGTGTCGGGATTCCAGTCGTTCAAGGCTTTGTCGCCGGACGAGTGCAAGCCTTTTGATGCTAACCGGCAGGGACTGAACCTCGGCGACGCCGCAGCGACCATAGTATTTACAAAGAAAGATAAAGTCGGCGATAATGAATGGGTTGCGTGCCGTGGTGCCATCAGAAACGACGCCAACCACATCTCTGGACCGTCGCGCACTGGCGAAGGCAGCTACAGAGCGTTGAAGGTAGCTTTAGGTGATATGGAACCTGAGAAACTGGCTTTCATCAACGCACATGGAACGGCCACTTCGTACAATGACGAGATGGAGTCTATAGCCATCGAAAGAGCAGGCTTGGCTGGCGTTCCCGTCAACTCACTGAAAGGATATTACGGGCATACCATGGGCGCGGCTGGCGTGCTTGAGACCATCATCTCGATGCAGGCCGTCGACGACCATAACATATTGGGTACCAGAGGCTTCGACACCTTAGGCGTGACGCATCCTCTCGATGTTTCAAATCAGAACAGAGCTACCGAAAAACGCGCTTTCATAAAGCTTTTATCGGGATTCGGCGGCTGCAACGCGGCATTGCTCATGGCGAAAGGAGGTCTAAGATGATGAGACACAGCGTCATAATCACTCCCGATCACGTCATCGTTGATGGTAACCCATTGATGCACAATGAGAAAGGTTCGGTATTATTAACCGAACTATATCGCAACAACATAGGAGATTATCCGAAGTTTTTCAAAATGGACACCTTGAGCAAATTAGGATTCATAGCTTCGGAACTCCTTTTAAATGCTGAAGGAAACAGAAGCTTCGAGCCTCGCGAAGACCGTGCCGTCATCTTGTTCAACCGACATGCGTCGTTGCAAGCTGACACGGCATATCAGGCGACGATACAAGACCCTGATAACTTCTTCCCTAGCCCGGCGGCCTTTGTTTACACCTTGCCGAACATAGTGACTGGTGAAATCGCCATACGTAACAAGTATTTCGGCGAGACCTCGTTCATCGTCATCGACGATTACGACGAGAAAATTATTATGGAAAACCTCAAAAACGCATTCCAAGATCCAATGACGACAAGCATTATCGGCGGCTGGGTCGACTGCAGCGATGAGGAACATTTTGAAGCGAAAATCTTTTTAATAGAAAAGGAAAATTGAGTTTTGAATATTAAATTTTAAATCTTAAATATTATTATGGACGAACTGATTTACACTTTAAAGCAACAGATCATTGAAGCTCTGAATCTTGAAGACATGAAACCGGAAGACATCGACGACAACGCCTCATTGTTTGGCGAAGGTCTCGGTCTCGACAGCATTGACGCTCTTGAACTTATCGTGATGATGGAGAAGAACTACGGCATCAAGCTGAAAGACCCGACACAAGGCAAGGAAATCTTCAAGTCGGTGGCTGTGATGGCTGATTTCATCGCGAAAAACAGAACAAAATAAATGACTGATCGTATTTTGATAACGGGTGCTGGCGTCGTTTCGGCGATTGGATGCGGCAAGGTGCAGACTTTAGACGCTTTGCTGAACAACCGCTCGGGCGTAGGTCCGCTTGTCTACCTCAAGACGGAACATAAGGAATTTCCTGTCGGCGAGGTCAAGATGAGCGATGAAGGGATGCGTAAACACCTGAATATCAACGATAAAGAAATCACAACCCGCACTGCTTTAATGGGCATGATAGCCCTCGACGAGGCATTGAAAGACGCGAAAATCACACCCGACATGCTTCCGAACATCGGATTCATCTCTGGAACGACGGTCGGCGGCATGGACATGAGCGAGCAGTATTACCTCGACTACGTCAACAACGAGAATCATAAGGAATACATAGCAGTGCACGACTGTGGCAGCTGCTCCGAGATGACCGCCAATCACTTCGGGAAGTTTGCGTTCATCACCACCTTGTCGACGGCATGTTCATCGGCAGCTAATGCTATCATATTGGGCGCCAATATGTTACGCTGCGGTGAAGCAGATATCGTGGTCGTGGGAGGCAGCGAATGCATCACCAAATTCCACCTCAACGGCTTCAACTCGCTGATGATTCTCGACACTCAGTGGTGCCGTCCGTTCGACGCCACACGAGCAGGCTTAAACCTCGGCGAAGGCGCGGCATATCTCGTTTTGGAGACAGAAGAGAGTGCCAAAAAGCGTGGCGTGAAAGCGCAAGCCATACTCTCGGGCTACGGCAACGCCTGCGACGCCTTCCATCAGACAGCATCGTCACCCGATGGCGAAGGAGCTTACAGAGCTATGAAAGAAGCATTGCAACTCGCTGACATTCAGCCAGATAAGATTGACTATATCAACGCACACGGGACAGGAACGCCTAACAACGACTTGAGCGAAAGCCAAGCGATGAAGCGACTTTTCGGCGATAAAGTACCGCCGATGTCTTCGACCAAGCAGTTTACCGGCCACACTACCAGCGCGTCAGGCTCGATAGAGGCAGTGTTCTGCATCCTTGCTTTGCAAAACGGATTTATGCCAGTCAATTTGAACTGGTCACAGCCTATCGAAGACGGCGTAGTGCCCGTGCATCAGCCACTTAAGAAGGAACTGAAGCATATCTTATGCAACGCCTTCGGCTTCGGCGGCAACGACTCATCATTATTAATCTCAAAACCTGAGTTATGATGGAGAAGAAGGAAATATATGTGCTTTCGGCAAAGCAGATCTCAGTACAGCAGCCACTCTGCGAGGATTGGATGTCGCAACCCATTGAGTATCAGCAGCCTTTCAACCGTTCCATCGACCCGAGCTTTAAGGATTACATCTCTCCTATCGAAGCTCGAAGGATGGGAAAGATTCTGAAACGCGCCATCGCGACCTCGAAAGAAGCGCTTAAAGCATCAGGATTGGAGACTGTCGACGCCATCATCACCGGAACAGGCTACGGATGCATCGAAAACACTGAGTTTTTCCTCGACGCGCTCTCGAAAGACGGCGAGCAGATGCTCAGTCCGACCTATTTCATGCAGTCGACGCACAACACCATCAGTTCCATCGTGGCCATACAGATGAAGAATCATGGCTACAACGTGACCTACGCGCACAAAGGTACGTCATTCGACAGTGCCTTGCAGGACGCGGTTTTACAGCTACGCCTTGGCAAGATTAGCTCAGCCCTTGTCGGCGGTCACGACGAGATGACGGAGACATTTTACAATATTTTGAAAAAAGGCGGCATGATGGGACACGACGACGAGATGTGCGGTGAGGCCGCAGTGTCGGTGGTTGTAGGTGCTAGAAACGATGATTATCTTTGTAAAATATTGGATTTCAAGATGTTACACAAGCCTACGATTGAAAGATTGAAGGCGATGGCAGCGAAATTCAAGGCCGACTTCATCCTTACAGGGATAAGCGGAGATCATAAGAGCGACGAGGCATATATCGCTGAGGCAAAAGAGTTGTTTGGCGATGCCAAGTTATTGAAATACAAGCATTTATTTGGCGAAAGCTTCACCTCTTCAGGTCTCGGATTCTACGTGGCGGCACAATGCCTTAAGGCAGGAAAGATTCCGGCTCATTTGTTTGTAAATCCAAAGGATATAACCGACAAAAAGCCATCTAAGATATTGATTTTCAATCATTCTGACGGAACAAATTATTCACTAACACTATTGGAGGCATAACTATGTGGAGATTCATCGGACTCATATTGATGCAGACGTTTTTTCTCGCTGGAGGTCAGGTTTTACTGAAGCTTGCGATGCAGCAACTGGGTAAATTCGAATGGACCTGGTCGTATTTCAAGACCGTTTTGGTCGACTGGTGGCTGCTCGCGTGCGGCATCAGCTTCGGTGCCGCGACGGTGCTGTGGCTCTACATCCTCAAGAAATACCCGTTCAGCCAGGCCTATCCCCTCACCAGTCTCTCGTTTGTGTTCGGAATGATAGCCGCATGGCTGGTTTTCGGCGAGGCAGTGCCATTATCCCGTTGGATCGGCCTCATACTCGTTGTGGGTGGTTGTTTTTTAATTATGAAATAATATGAAAAAGATATATCTCATTGGCATTCTGATACTTACAAGCATCTTCAGCTTCGCTCAAACCGACGAAGAAGTGATGAACATGCTTACGCAGACGGCTGCCTCGATGAAGTGCATGAATTGTCGTTTCACACAGACAAAAACCATGGCCATGCTTGCGGAACCCACTGTATCTGAAGGACTTATGAATTATATCGCGCACGACATATTACGTTGGGAATACACTTCACCCTATTCTTTCGCACTTCTTGTCGAGGGTCAGAAAATCACAAAGATCACTGACGGAAAAGAAGAGGTCCTCGACGCGAAAAATGGACGGATGTATCAGGGAATCGTCAAAATAATCCTGAGCAGTGCGACGGGCGAGAATCTGTTCGACAAATCGACGTTCGATGTAGTGTTCACTGACGATGGCGACTTATGGAAAGCCGAGATGACGCCTAAAAAACGCGACATGAAACGTATGTTTGCCATGCTCACATTTTATTTCAGCAAAGATAACAACGTCATCAGCAAGGTGGAGATGACCGAGGCTGGCGGCGATGTCACTTCGATACAGTTTTACGATATGAAAATCAACGAGTTATGCGACTGACAGACGGTTTTTTCAATATTGAGTCGATAAACGACACGGAAGGTGGTTTTGAGGCGGTGCTGCGCACCAATCCTGAGCATTTCATCTATAAGTCACACTTCCCTGGAAACCCAATAACGCCAGGCGTTTGCGTCGTTCAGACCGCCGGTGAGCTGCTCGAGCGCAAGTTCAACCGTAAGATGTATCTGAAAAGCATAAAAAACGTTAAGTTTTTGTCGGTGATAGTGCCTGCCGAGGGTAAGATCATTAAATATACCTTCTCGAATGTCGTTAAGGACGATACTGGCGGCAAAGCACAGGTCGTGGTGAGCGACGACGACACCGTTTACGCTAAAATATCATTGATTTTCAGCAATGAACGAATCTAAGACATCGAAGATCTGCGTGGTGATGCCGACCTACAACAACGACGGCACGCTGCGTGATGTGGTGGGACGTATTTTACAGTTCTGCCCCGATGTCATAGTCGTAAACGACGGATGCACAGACACTTCCGCCGATATCCTGGCTTCTTTCGGAGATAAAATCACCATTGTCGACTATGGTAAAAACCGTGGCAAAGGCCATGCTTTGAAGCAAGGCTTCAAAAAAGCTAAGGAACTCGGCTTCGACTACGCCATCACCATCGACTCCGACGGACAGCATTTTCCTGAAGATATCCCATTGTTTATCATGGCATTAGAACAGAATCCCAATGCCATGATTGTGGGAAGCCGCAACCTCAATGAGGAAAACATGCCAGGTAAGAATACTTTTGCAAATAAGTTTTCCAATTTCTGGTTTAAGGTTCAGACTGGCGTAAGCTTGCCCGACACACAAACGGGATATCGTCTGTATCCATTGAAAAACCTGCCGAAGATGCGGTTTCTGACTTCGCGTTACGAGGCGGAGTTGGAGCTTCTGGTGGGAGCGGCATGGCGCGGACTCGACCTGATACCTATTAAGATAAACGTGTTTTACCCCAAAGCCGAGGAACGCGTTACTCACTTTCGTCCGTTCTGGGACTTCTTGAGAATCAGCGCGTTAAACACAGTTTTGTGTATCTTGGCCATCGTTTACGGACTGCCTTCGAGGGCGATAAGAAGAGCAAGGAGGCGTCATGAATAGGATTTTCCTCGCGATATACGATTTTTTGTCGAAAAGAAAGGCGTTTTCGATAGCTATATTATTGATTATTACTGCTTTATGCGTATTTTCAGCCTTAAGACTCAACTATAAGGAAAACATCGCCGACTTCCTGCCGACAGATCCCGAAAAGGAGCGCTACACCTCGGTTTACGACGATTTGAGCAACCAGGGACAGATCACCATCATCTTCTCGGGTGACGACATGGACGAGATGATGAGTGCCATCGACGACTTTGAAGAAAATTGGTACAAACTCGATACATCGCTGTTAGTCAATGACTTGAGATGTAAGATTGACGAAGGATTAGTGTTAGACGCCATCGATTTCATTCGTGAGAATCAGCCGCTTTTCTTGACTGACGACGATTATCGGCGTATGGATTCGCTGCTTGCCGAGCCCGATTACGTTGCCACTTGCATGCAGAACATCAAGCGCATGCTGACATTTCCGACGGCAAGCATAGTCATCGAAGGCATTCAGGCCGACCCATTGAACTTGTATTCCCCTACTCTTCAACGACTTACGGCACTCAATGCCACCGAAGGCTATCGCGTTGAAGATGAATATCTGTTTAATGAAAACGGCGACAAGGCCTTTGCCTTCCTCACCTCTCCTTTCAACGGGAATGACACCAAAAATAATGCAGTTTTAGTCAATTTGATTGATAATGTCATCAATTTGACTGCATCTTGCCATCAAAATGTCAAAATTTCGGCTGTCGGAGCCCCAACGATTGCTGTCACGAACGCTCAGCAGGTCAAAAACGACAGTTTCCTTTCCATCGCCTTAGCTATAGTGCTGATTTTCAGCATTTTAATGTTTACGATGGCACGGAAACGCAACCTCGTGTGGCTTGGTATTTCGATACTTTTCGGCTGGATTTTCGCCTTGGCGGTGATAGCACTGTTTAAGACGAGCATCTCAATCATCGTGGTGGGCATAGGCTCAGTAATTGTTGGCATTGCCGTGAATTATCCGTTGCATTATCTCGACCACATCAAGCAGCAGCCCGACAAGCGCGAGGCCTTGAAAGACGTGATTCAGCCTTTGGTCATCGGAAACATCACCACTGTTGCGGCTTTCGCCTGTCTGATCTTCGTGAAAGCCGAGGCGATGCACGATTTAGGCCTGTTCGGCGCGCTGATGCTAGTAGGGACGATACTTTTCGTGATGATATTCCTGCCTTTGTTTGCCGTCACGCCAAAGAAAACACACAAACTTTTCGTCGACAGCGGTAAGGAATCGTCGGAAAGATGGCGGAAAATAAAGCTTTACGCCTTCTGGCCGTTGGTTATCATCACATTGATACTCAGTTATTTAAGTCAAGATACCGCTTTCGATTCCGACTTGCATAACATCAATTTCATGACTCCTCAACAGAAAGAAGATCTGGCAGTTTTGAGCGAGTCGTTGAGCAAAGAAGGTGAAACTGATCTGGTGTATGTGGTAGCAGAAGGAAATGATTTGGAGGAAGCGTTGACCAAAAATGAGAAAATAATGAAGTTCTTGGAGTGCTCTGAGACCTCAGAGAGCTTCAAGAACTCCATTTCAGGTCCCAATGGCTTGCTTCCTTCGCTTGAAAAACAACAGCAATCATTAGAAAAATGGACTGATTTCTGGCAGAGGCACGCTGATATTCCTCAAATAATTAATAATGAGGCGAAAAAAGTCGGTTTTACTGAAAATGCTTTCTTAACTTTTACGCAAAATATTGATAAACAATACGTTACAAAGTCGACAGATGAGATGGAAGCCTTGACGGAGCTTTGCAAGACTTACACTTTGCAGCACGATTCCATTTTTAGAGTTGTCAACTTTGTACGCGTGCCCATTGAGGATTCGGAACCATTGAAACAGCAGCTTAGACAGGCACTTCCAGAAGATTCATTTGCGTTCAGCATCAGCGATGTGGGTAATAACCTCGTCAGTGCATTGTCCGACGACTTCGACTATATTTTGTACGTCTGCAGCATAGTAGTTTTCTTCTTCCTCTGCGTGTCGTTCGGTCGCCTCGAGCTGTCGATTCTGGCCTTCCTGCCGCTCACCATCGGATGGGCTTGGATATTGGGTATCATGCACTTAAGCGCGATCAAATTCAATATCGTCAATATCATTTTGGCGACGTTCATCTTCGGTCAGGGTGACGATTACACGATATTTATCACCGAAGGACTGCTTTACGAGTACGCTTACGGCAAGAAGATGCTGAAAAACTACCGCAACAGCGTGATTTTGTCGGGAATCCTGATGTTTATCGGCATCGGAACTTTGATTTTTGCGAAACATCCAGCAATGAAATCCTTGGCTGAGGTCGCTATCATCGGTATGGCGACGGTGGTGTTCATGGCATGCTACCTCCCTCCTATCATCTTTGGGTGGCTCACCAAGAAAAAAGGTCAGCTTCGTGAAGTCCCATTGACGATGAAACGTATGCTTTACACCGCCTTGATTCTCATCGTCTTCTTCGTCGCAGCCTTCATCATCGTAACGCCTTTGACGTTGATTTACATTGTGTTATGGCCACCGACCAAGAACAAACGTTATCGTTACCATCAGATGATAATGTTCTTCATGCGCGCGGCTTTGTGGGCACTACCGGGAGTGAGATTCAGTCTGAATAACAAATACGGCGAGAAGTTTGACAAGCCTGCGGTGATCATCGCGAATCATCAGTCGCACCTCGACCTTCTGTGCATGATGATGCTGAATCCGAAGGTTGTCTTGCTTACCACCGACTGGGTGTGGAAGAACCCGATTTATGGAGTAATCATCAGGTTTGCGGAGTTTTATCCTGTCTCGGACGGCTACGACAAGAACGTTGAACGCTTGCAAAACCTTGTAAAACGAGGCTATTCCGTCGTTGTCTTCCCAGAAGGCACGCGCTCCGTGACTGGTGAGATATTACGTTTCCATAAAGGCGCATTCCAGCTCGCGCAGGCCCTCGACGTCGACATACTGCCGGTGTTCATTCACGGAGCGCGTGCCGTGATGCCGAAGAATGATTTCGTGCTTCGTGAAGGAAGGTTGCACGTCGAAATCGGCAAGAGGATGCTGGCAGAAGAAGCTAAGTCAATGGAAACCAATGCTTTAAGGTCGTATTTCCACGAGTATTATATCAAACATCTTGAAGAGATAAGAAAAGAACAGGAGGATGTCGACTACGTCATGCCGTTCGTGAGATATAAATATATCTACAAAGGTAACGACGTTGAACGCACTGTCAGAGCTAACCTGAGGAAGATCAAATCTCATTCCGACAAGGTTATATCATTGAATTACAATAGTATAGCCATCACAAACAGCGGATACGGCGAGCTTGCCTGGACTATAGCTATGGTGCATCGCGACACTCAGATCTACGCTTTCGAGGCCGACACCGACAAGTTCCTCATCGCCTCACATGGCAGCTATATTCCCGAAAATCTGCATTTCGTAAACGACGACAAGATATTGACAAAATACGATTATTTAATTGATAATCAATTGTTTATAGAATGAAAAAATGCATCATCATAGGAAGCGGCTTGGGTGGACTCTCCACTGGTGTCATCTTGGCGAAAAACGGCTACGATGTCACTATTCTTGAGCAATCCGGCCAGATTGGAGGCTGTCTGCAATGCTTCCAGCGTGATGGTGTGAAGTTTGAGACCGGCATGCATTTCATTGGCAGTCTCGATGATGGGAAGGTGCTGTCGAACTATCTTAACTATCTGGAAATCAAGGACAAAATCGTCGTCGACAAGCTTGACAATAACGCCTACGACGTCGTTTCCTTAAACGGTGAAAAGTTCGCTTTCCCCAATAGTCGCGAGGCTTTCATCGAACGTTTTGCTGAACGTTTCCCCGATCAGCGCGAGAATCTGAAACGCTATTGTGACCTGATTGAGCAGGTGGCTGAATTGTCGCCTTATCGCAACCTGAAACTTCTCGACGACGATAATTTCTTCAAGAGTAACGAATTGTTATTCAAGAGTATAAACGAGATTATCGATGCCACGATCACTGACCCGCTGCTGAGAAATGTGCTGGTCGGCAATATCTCGCTTTATTCGGCAGAGTTTGATAAGACGCCGTTTGCGATGCACGCTTTCATCTTCGATTTTTACAATAACGGCGCCTATCGTATCGTCGGCGGCAGCGACACCATCGCTAAAGCGTTGAGTGACGTGCTTTTACAACACGGCGGAAAGATCCTCACACGTCAGAAAGTCACAAAAATCATTGTAGAAAACAAGGTTGCGACAGGTGTGCTTACGGCGGATGGGCAATACTATGCCGCCGACGTTGTGGTCTCCGACATAAATCCAAAACAACTCATTGATATTGTTGACAATACAGCTTTCAACGAAGCATATAAATCGAGGATCAGAGACATAAAAAACACCACTTCGGTGTTCTCGCTTTATCTGCGTTTTAAAGACGAGGCGATGCCATATCTAAACTCTAACTTCTATGGTTTTCGCACCGATTCGCCATGGAAAATGACCGGAAATGTCGACGAAAAATGGCCAAACGGATATCTTTACATGCATCATTGTCATGAAAAGAATCCTACTTATGCCAAAAGCGGAGTCATTCTTTCGTATATGTCGATCGACGCATTGTCGAAATGGAACGACACCAAAATCGGTCGCCGAGGCGCTGATTATGAACGCTTTAAGCAAGAGATGGCGGACCGTTTACTCGATTCGGTAGAGAACGATTTCCCTGACTTGCGCGACAAAATAGCAGATTATCACGCCGCCACGCCTCTCACCTATCGCGACTACACCTCCACACCTGACGGCTCGATTTACGGTCTGGCCAAAGATGTGAACAAAGGCATAGCAGGAAGGGTATCGTTTAGAACCAAGGTGCCTAATCTCTTCCTCGTCGGACAAAACATCAACTCACACGGCATGCTCGGAGTGCTCGTCGGGACTATGAATGTCTGCACGCAACTCATTGGTGAGCAAGAGGTTAGACGACAAATCATAGAGGCAAACAAGAAGACGGCTCTCATCATCGGAGGCGGTCTAGGCGGGTTGGTGACAGGCGCTCTTCTCTCGAAAGAGGGCTATAAAGTCACAGTTTTGGAGAAAAACGCCATCATCGGAGGCGGTCTGCAGACGTTCAAGCGTCATGGCGCGGATTTTGCCACCGGAATGCATATCTTCGGAGGCTTCAACGAAGGCGGAAATCTGAAGCAAATATTTGATTATCTTGATATTACAGATAAACTGCATCTCCGACCTACCGACGAAAACGCCTGCGACGTGGTGACCATTGCCGACGACAATGCGACTTATTATCTCCCGAAGGGAAAAGAGAATTTCATCAATTATCTTTCTGAATTATTTCCTGAAGAGGCTGAAAATATCAGGAATTACGTCGAAAAACTCTTCGCATTGTCGCAAGAAGAGGATCTTTTCTACCTTCGCGAAAGCTCGCCTGAGTCTAACATCATGAAGCTGACGGAAGATTTCTTAAGGCCTTATAACTCATTGATTGACAAATATATACACAATCAAAAGTTAAAGAATCTTCTTGGCTATCTCAGTCCGCTTTTCGGTGGAGAAGAAAACATGACGCCGGCTTTCTTAAACGCCCTGCTCAGCGTGCTTCACATCGGCGGCACATTCCAGTTTGAAGGCGGCAGTCAGCAGATGGCCGATTTACTTAAAGAGGTGATAGAAAATTGTGACGGAAAAGTCATTGCAAACGAGGAAGTTGTTAAAATAAACGTTGATAATCATTTAGTTACAGATATTTTAACTAAAAACGGCAACGTCTACAAGGCCGACAATTACATTTCCGACGTGCATCCTGATGTTCTTTTAAGAGTCATATCCGACGATGCCTTCCCGACTGCGTTTAAGAAGAGAATTCATTCAATTCCCGAGTCAACTTCGAGTTTTAAAGTTTATATAAAATTTAAAGGAAAAGCCTTCCGTTACATCAACCACCCTTGTTATATCATTGATAATCAAGGAGGATGGCCGAATAAATTCATGTATGTCACGCCTCCGGTCGAAGGTCAGGGGGAGTTTGCCGAGACCATGATTGCCATCTGTATGATGGATTTTGAGCAGGTTAAGAAGTGGGAAGACACCACAACGGGTCATCGTGGCGCGGAATATGAGCGATGGAAATCTGAGATGACCGAAAAAGTGCTTGATCGGATTGAGAAAATCTATCCTGGATTCCGCAGCGGCATTGAGTTTTCGTTCGCCTCATCGCCCCTCACGATTCGCGATTTCTACGGCAATAAATTCGGCTCGAACTACGGTTTCCAGAAAGACAGCAACGACCTCATGCTTTCGCAAATGTCAGTGTTTACTAAGGTTAAGAACCTCTACCTCACCGGACAGAACGTCAACATTCATGGTTTCTGCGGGGTGTCGATCACAGCCATCGAGACAGCTGAAGCCCTTGTCGGACATAACGAAATAGTTAAAAAAATCAGCAAAAATTCTTTGTAAGTAAAAAAGTTTTCGTATCTTTGTAGTTTACATTAGTAGGATTATTTTAATATGGATACTATAAAGCTGAAACTGATTTACCCGAAATGGAACAAGCTTCCGGGGCAGACCACGTTCAACCTGCCGCCTCACGGGCCTGTGGCTTTTGCCGCTACCCTGCCGGAATATGTCGACATTTCGTTCACGGACGAGAATGTGGAACCCATCGATTTTGATGAGGAATGCGACGTTGTAGCTCTCTCGATGATGCTCACCACACAGGTGAAACGCGGCTGGGCCATTGCCGACGAGTATCACAAGCGCGGCAAGAAAGTCCTCGCTGGCGGCATCTCGACGATGCTTCACGCCGAGGAGATGGTGAATCACGTCGACAGCGTGTTCCTGGGCGAGTCGGAAGGCCGCTCGGAGCAGGTAATCCTCGACTGGAAGAACGGATGTCTGAAGAAAATCTACAACTTCATGGGCAACCAACCTCCTATCGAGAGCGTGGGACCATGCCGTCGCGACCTCTACAAACGCGACCTATACAACCACAAGGGCGTGCAGATGGTCGACCTCTTCAACGCTAGCCGCGGCTGCCGTTTCAGCTGTTATCCATGCGCTGTTTCCTACCTCGGTGGCCGTAAGTTCCGCCCGCGTCCGGTCGACAAGGTGGTGGAAGATATGGCAGGCATAGACAATAACCGTCTGTTTATCGTCGACAACTCATTGGCGCAGAACAAGGAATGGGAAAAAGAACTCTTCACCGCCATCGCGCCGCTGAAGAAGAAATGGATAAGCCACACCATCGAAGACGACCCCGAAGTGCTCGATTTAGCAGCAAAAGCTGGCGCTTGGTACGTTTACCAAGCCGTCTACGACACCTCGGACTACATCAAAGAACGTGTGAAACGCTACCACGACTACGGCATCGGCGTTGAAGGCACGATTCTGTTTGGTCTCGATAACCAGACCGAAGACGATATCAAACGTCTCATCGACTTCCTTGGCGAAATCGACCTCGACCTAGCAGAGTTCACTATCTTTGCGCCATTCCCGCATACCAAGGGTCACGACGACCTGCTACGACAAGGCCGAATCTTCGACTTCGACTGGGATCATTACAATGCAGGACAAGTCGTGTATCAGCCTAAGAATATGTCGCCCGAGAAGCTGCAAGACCTCTACGACTACGCTTGGAAGAGCTTCTACGCCTCGGAAACACAGGAATCGAAGATGTTTAGGCTGTTCTGCAACGTGGCATTGCGCGAGATGGAGGAAGGCACCTATCGTCAGCGTGACAGAAGGTTGATAAATAAGTCGTTCGGTCGTGACGTCGACCGTAGCGTAAGAAACGTCAATGTGAGAACGGAAAGCCAACAATTGAAATTAAATTAGGAAATGAAAGTATCAGCGGAATATTATGATGAGATTTTCCCGTTCAAGGGCGAATGGGATATGGAATCGTCTTGTGGATTGAAAATCAGAGAGATAGATGGCAAAAAGTACGTCATCGTGACCGAGTTGTATCAGGATAACCCAGGCACCTCGGTGACGTATGCAGGCAGGAAGCTGGCCGATCAGATTTGTGAGGCGAAGAACCTGAAACTGGAGGACATCGTCTATCTGGAATGCACGCCGAACACCAATTCCAAGCTGTCGTTCTACGACGAAGAGTATTTTCAGGTCGATTTTTTTGCGGATATGCAACACAAATACCGCCAGTTGTCGAAAGAAGAAGTGATGAGGATTTTAAAGTAAATGAGCAGAAAAAAATTTTTAGTTTTTAGTTTGTTAGCCATGCTTGTCGGAACAGTTTCCGCGCAAGAGGCTGTTTTTTTATGGGAAGGCCAGAATGTACATAACGGAAAGCAGGTTACTCTGACGCCTTTCCTTGCAGAGAATAATCCCGACGGAACGTCGATAATAGTTTGTCCGGGTGGCAGTTATTACTGGCTTTCAGAGATAAACGAAGGTGAAGATGTGGCCCATTGGCTCAACGAAAACGGCATCTCCGCCTTTGTCTTGTGTTACCGCGTAGCTGGAGTCAGGGAGTTTATCTGGCATTATCGCCGTGTGTTTCGTGGCAACCAGCATCCCGACATGCTCAACGACGTGCAACGTGCCATCGAGTATGTGAAAGAACATTCCGAAGAGTATAAAATCGACCCTAACCGATTGGGAATCATGGGGTTCTCGGCTGGAGGACATCTGTCGATGTCGGCTGCTTGCTTTTATGATAACGAAGCAAACCGTCCGGCTTTTGCGGCTCCCATCTACCCTGTCGTAACGATGAACGAGCCTTACGCTCACGACCGCTCTCGTCGAGCTTTGCTTGGCGACCGTCGATGCAAGAAACTCACGATGCGCGACTCTCTATCGTTGGAACGCCACGTCCCAGACGACTGTCCGCCAGTGTTTTTGGTCAACTGCGTGGACGATGATGTCGTTGATTATCATAACTCTGTGATGCTCGACTCGGCTCTGACGGTGAAGAATATCGACCATCGTTACATCCAGTATCAGACTGGCGGTCATGGCTTTGGCGCGAGTGAGACGAGAGGCACCGAGGAGTCGAGAAACTGGAAAAACGAATTCATTAATTGGATTCAAAATTTAAAGATTTAAAATTTAAAGATTTAAAATTTAAAATTCATATCATAATAGTATGAA
>LUZN01000071.1 GCA_001603665.1 Bacteroidales bacterium Bact_22 | reverse complement strand
ATTTCTGATATTTTTAACTTGCAAATATACAAAATTAATTAGATGACGTAAAATTTTTTAAATAAGTAATCGTTTCTGGTCCTTCGTTGAAAATCAGATCGATGATTGACAAATTCGAGACGAACGGCTGTCTGTCTTCAAAAACTTGGTAATACTTAGGAAAATCAGTCGATTTCGGCGACCATTTCGATAATTTTATACGATAATCATCTTTATCCGATATCGGCTCAAAATCTTCAGTATAAATAATTTCCTTATTGATTTTCAACACTTTAAGAATAAATTTCAAACAAAACTCATTCAATTCCACGAGCATGTCGAATTTCATCGAAAAAGCCGATTCCAGATAAGGGAAATAGTAGTCGAAATAAGGGGTTTTGCGATATGCCGCTTCCAGACAGCGCTGATGAATCTGCTGCCAAGGCTCTTTGTAGCTTATCGCGATATCTTTCGTCAAAGTATGGTTGCCGTTAGTCTTTACGATTGGCACGGTAAGAGTCTGTAACCCATTGGCAGTCATCACGTTACAACGGGTACGACACGACTGTTTCTGATACGTCTCGTATAATTCAATTTGCGGCGCCTCGTTTTGACAAAAAAGCGCAACATATTGAATATCAGGAAGATAAGATGTCGGAAAAATATTATTCACTTAACAGCTTATTAATCTGAGCACGGAAATACTCTTCGTCTTTGGCACCTACCGATTTCTCGGGCTGTGCACCTTCTTTCATAAAGAAAACCGTCGGGATGTTTCTAACCTGCAATATCACTGAGAGTTTCTGATCTTTATCGGTGTCGACTTTATAGAAATCGACCTTTCCGTCGTATTCCTTAGCCAGTTTCTCCATAATCGGGGCAATCTTCTTGCATGGGCCGCACCAGGTGGCATAAAAGTCGATAACACAAGGTTTGCTGCCTTTAAACGCGAAATTGCTGGCGCTAAGCTCGATGTCCCACACTTTTTTGATGAAATCGCCGTAAGTCATCGTCTTGACATACGACTTCTCGTTAGTTGTTGATTCTGAAGCAGTTACCTCAGTCTTGGCTTCAGTTTTATCATCAGATTTCTCTTCTTTATGCGAACATTTGCAAGAGGTTAAAAACGCGATGGCTACTATTGAAATGAGCAATAATTTTTTCATAAGGTTAATATTTTCAATGATTTACAAATTTTAATCCGGGTAAGCCACGCGCACGTGGTAGATGTTCATCAGCTTTTTCTTGAGAACCTTTTTCGTCACGTTGACATCGTGGAATGTGATGTTGGTGTTGTCAAACTGGTTAGCCTTCAGCTGGCCGTCGATAATGTTGTCGACGAGCTTGTTGATCGACTCTTCGGTCTTCTCGGCCATGCTTCTTGAGGCGGCTTCCACAGCGTCGCACATCATCAGCACGGCGGTCTCCTTCGAAAACGGCACAGGACCATGGTAACAGAATTCGCTTTCGTCAACACCTTCAGGGTTTTCGCGCAGTTCCATCTGGTAGAAATACTCGGTGCGACGAGTGCCGTGGTGAGTCCTCACAAAGTCGATAATCTGCTCAGGAATATGATATTGGCGACAGATCTCGATGCCATCAATCACATGATCGATGATGATCTGGGCGCTTTCCACATTTGAAACATCGTCGTGCGGGTTATATTTACCATTCTGATTTTCAATGAAATAGAAAGGATTACGCGTTTTTCCGATGTCGTGATACATAGCGCCAGTGCGGACGAGCAGTGCGTTGCCACCTATATTATATATCACCTCCTCGCAGAGGTCGGCCACCTGCATGGAGTGCTGGAAGGTGCCAGGCGCCTCCGATGCCAGCTTACGCAGCAGCGGGCTGTTGGTGTTGCTGAGCTCGAGCAGCGACAGATCGGTGACGAAGCCGAACACACGCTCGAAGAGGAACGCCAGAGGCAGCGCGAGCATGGTGAAGAAGGCGTTGCCAGCGTAGATTATGATGTTTTTCCAGTTAAATGAGTCGAAATCGCCGTCGAAGATGAGCATCATGCCAAGGTAAACGATGACGTAGGTCATGAAGACCATCAGCGAAGTGCCGAAGTAGCTGGCGCGGCGTGTGCGTTTCGTCATGCTGAACACCGCCACAAACGACACGAGCAGTTGCACAAAGAAATACTGGAACGGATTCGGCACAGCTAAGCTTATGATTATCAATGTCATAAGCTGTACGATGATAGATACTCTCGCGTCGAAGAACGTCATCAGTAGCATCGCCATGATGGCCACCGGCATGAGGTAGATGAAGGCTGGAGCGAACTTCAGGATGAGGAACGACGGCACAATCATGAACAGCATGAGAAGCAGAATCATGTTGATGTTGCGCAGCTGTTCGAAGATATCGGGACGCAACAGTCTGAGTATCAAGTACAAAACGAAGAACACTATGCTCACCATCAGCAGCTGTCCGTAAAGAAGATAGTTACGGCTGAAGAAATTATTCGCTGTGATATCGGCGTATTCGCGTTGTAACGAATTGATTATCTGATACTTCTCTTCAGTCACAATCTCGCCTTCCATGATGATGAGCTCGTCTTTCTGCACCATTCCGAAGGTCAGCATGATGTTGTCGATGGCCATCTTCTCGGCCTGCTTCGTCATGCTCTCCGAATAAATCACATTTTGACGCAGTGAACTATGTAACAGATTGTTAATCAATTGCATAGTATTATAATCGTCGATATCTCTGAGCTGACTTTGGATGTAAGCCGAGGCTGTCGCCATGGTGTTGAGGTCGTCGTAAGCGCATTTCGTCTGCACCTTGTTGCGGACCACCACGACCGTTTCGTCGCCTTTGAAGTTATTGGTACGGTCGTTTTTTGCGACGATACCGGTGTTTTCGATATGATCGTAGATATTCAGGATAAGATTTTCGTAATATTCCTTATCGCCGATAGTGTCAATCCATTGAGTATCAAAGTCTTTAAGCAGTTTCTCACGACCATTTTCAGTGCCGAGGGCGTCGAAGACAAAGATAGGCTCGATGTTGCTCAACGCCTCCTCCCTCTCCTTCTTCACTGTCTCATCTGACTTATAAATCGGGAAGTTGAACGGGGCGTAGAGACTCTCGTGCGGCCACGGACGCATTTTCTGGTATTCGTATTTGAATTTGACGTTACGCGGCATAAGCAAAACGACTATGACGAGCGCCAAAACGAAAGCCAAGACCTTCATAATGCCATAATATGAATGGCGGACTTTTTCTGCTATATCTTTTATCTTACTCATAATCAATGAATTACGGATTAGATATTTATTTTCTAAAAACAAATTTAATTAACTTGTAAAAATACGAAAATTTCTTGTAACT
Organism: Bacteroidales bacterium Bact_22; assembly: GCA_001603665.1. Classification (GTDB taxonomy): domain Bacteria; phylum Bacteroidota; class Bacteroidia; order Bacteroidales; family F082; genus Limimorpha. The sequence continues at coordinate 2,570 of LUZN01000071.1, read as the reverse complement.
TTGCAAAAAAAGTTTCAATTATGTTCGGAATATGCACTTTATCGGCCATTCCTGTGCGAAAGGAGCCGCATCACGAGAGCGAACTGGTGACTGAATTGCTGTTTAACGACTTGTATGAAGTCTTGGAGCAGAGTGGCGACTGGCTTTATATCAAGATGGAATACGATGGCTACGAAGGATGGATTAGGAGTCTGCAACAATTTGATATTCAAGAAGATACATACAAATCTTTAGCAAAGCGGAATTCTTATGTCGTGAATAAGCCGGTGGAGTTGTACGATTCGAAGGTGTTGAGTTTCGGAACCACGATTTATTCCGACGAGAAGCATTGCATTGAGTCTAACGGCTTCATTAACAATGCTTTTATGCTGCTCGACGTGCCTTATCGTTGGGGTGGAAGAACGGTTTTCGGCATCGACTGCTCGGCTTTTGTGCAGCTTTGTGCGAAGACTGTCGGGATAAAGTTACCTCGCGATGCCTCACAACAGGTGGAATGCGGCGAAGACGTGTATTTCCTAACGGAAGCGCAGCCTGGTGACCTGGCGTTTTTCGAAAATGAAGAGCATAAAATCGTTCATGTCGGCATAATTTTGGAAGGCGAAAAGATCATTCATGCTTCAGGCAAGGTGAGAATCGACTCGCTCGACCAAACCGGCATATTCAATAAGGAATTAGGGAAGCATACGCACTTCTTGGGGACGATAAAAAGAATAATTTAATGGTTATGGGTTATTGGTTATTGGTTATTGAGAAGATGCTATAGATTAAATCGTCAATATCATTAACCGCTTCTTTATTACCTTTCAGGATCTCATCAACAAGTTCAGTCAGCTTTTTATCGGTTTCGGTGGAAATCTCCGGAAATGGCAGTTCCAGCAGGTTTCCTTTGAGGATTTTTATCTCGCCGAAGAGCGATTTGTAAATGAATTTGAACAGCTCGCTGTTGAGGAAGGCAAGCACAGTTTTTATTGACATTCCAGGGATGCGCGGGATGAGGATGTTTGCGCTGTTGAGGAACAGACTTTTGCTGTTGTCGTATGCAAAAACGAGGTTTTTCGAGATGAATTTGTAGACTAATTTTTCGTCGGCACGATAGATTTCATCTTTCGCAACCTGTTGATAATCAGTGCGTTTATATTTTATAAACTTGCGAGGCTGCTTCAAAGTGTAGGCTTCTATTTCCTTACCGGTGTAAATCGGCTCCATACCCCTGCCCTTACGGCTTTTCACCTTGTTTTTATTGTCGCCTGTGATGACTCCCAAGGCCCAGATACTGTCTTTCAAGGTATATTTCTTTTTTGCAAGAATCTTCTGAACTTTTTCAAGGTCGGAATCGGATAACAAATTGAAATTCAGGTTGTTAGTGAGTTGGAAAGATTGCAATGATACGTCGTTGATTATAGACGAACCGAAATCAAATGTAGGGACGTGGCGCGCCGCGTCCCTACTATTGCGACGGCCACATGCTATGTCGATATATCTTGTTTGCACTCCTGCAAATGTCCCTGGATACTTTGTAATCGACTGAATATCAGTGTTTTCAAGTAAGAATTTGCGGAAATTGCGATGGGTTTTCACGTTTAGAATCGATTCGGGCAGCAGGAATCGGATTGTGCCGCCTTCTTCAAGCTGATTGAAGGCCTTTTCGAAGAAAAACGAGAAGCTTTCTTTGGTCGAAATCGGGTTGTTTTTCTCGTCAAAAATCACCGCACCCCATGGTGGATTGCTTATTATATAAGAATTCTTATACTTAAAGTAATACTTTAGATAATCGCATTTAATAATTTGGGGCTCAAATACTTGTGACTTATACTTAAGCAGCAAATTTATCTTCGCTATCATGACAGCTATCGGGTCGTTGTCGCATCCGAGCACCTGCTCAGGTGAAGCCCCGTCGAGCGCCAACAGAAAGGCTCCGCTGCCACAGCAAGGATCGAAGAAAGTCTGCCCCTTCGAGAAATCAAGTCCTTTCGTCATGTTGCGAGCCACCTCCAGCGGAGTGTAATATGAGCCTTTGCGGTTTTTCTCACCTTCGAGCAGGAAGCACTGGTATAGAAGGCCAAGGAGGTCGGCTTCGTCAGAAGGAAGTGGCGGCAGCGCTGAGAGCTCTAAGCAATCCGCGCTTTCGGAGAGCTCTGAGATCTCTAAGTACTCTGAGTTCTCCGAGTTTAGCGCTGCCGCCACATGGGGCTTGCCAAAAATTCCAGCTTTTTTCAGCAACTCGACGCCCATCGAATATATCACATCTTCGACTTTATAATTCTTTTCTTTGCAAAAAGTCACAAAGCGTTGAATATCGGCGATATTTTCTTTATTTGAGAAGTATTCGAGGGGTAAAACAGTCTTCGTGGAGAGCTGTTTGTTGGCCCGCGACATCAGTCGGCCGCTGCTGTCGGAATGCAGTCGCGCCCAGTTACGGCTTGTAGCCTCGGAAATCGTCGGTTTATTGATGTCGTTGTTTGCCATAATTTTTGCAAAAATAATCAAAAAGTTCATAAAGTTTTTAAAGTTCGTAAAGTTTTTAAAGTTTATAAAGTCAAAAGTTTAAAAGTTTTTTAAAAAATTTCTTT
>LUZN01000070.1 GCA_001603665.1 Bacteroidales bacterium Bact_22 | reverse complement strand
GGTTGATAAATATTACCACTACTCTATCAACAACACCTTTATTAGTACTTATACTTAAAATGGCACTTTCTCCATTGAATCTTCCTTCTAAATAATCAGAGTCTTTATTGTATGTAAATCCTTTTTGTTCAAGTTGCGATATCATATCTTCTTTGGGGCCATCTACTGGTATACCCATAAATCTAACAGCATCACTAATTTGAGCATTAACTGTTAATGCCACAAACATCCATAAAGTAAAGATAAATTTTTTCATATTTTTAATTTTTAATTATTTCCTTTGCATTTGTTATCCACTCCTCGTCAATTCCCAAGCTTTCTGCTATATTCAGTGCCTCGTGCGGCACCTCACCATTCATAACTTCAACTAGCTCATAATTCATTCTGTCATTTTCAAAGCCCTTAACTCGCAGACAATGATTATTATAAGTATTTATATTATAATGAGTTACGATTATCAAACTCATTTGTTTCTCTTGTAGAACTTTAACCAATGCCGATACTAAAGCTGTACCTTCAGTTGGGTTTGTTGTTCTTGCAGGCTCATCAACGAGAGCCATGAAATTCTTGCTATTTCTTGAAGTTTTAATAATTTCATCAATCTTCTTCATCTCTGCTGCGAACGATGACAATCCTTTATATATTGATTGTTCGTCAGTAGTGCAAAGGAACACCTCTTCTTGAAGCATGATGTTAGCTTTCTTCGCTGGTATTCCGAATCCGAATTGGAAAAGATATTGACACAATGCTAATGTCTTGATTACCACCGTTTTACCACCCATATTCGTTCCCATGATAATTGTCGGTTTCTGTCCAAATCTTATCGAAACTGGTTGATAAAACTCATTTTTCTCCTCCAAAATCTCTTTCACTTCCGGATTGAACAACCCCTCATATTCTGTCTCGTCATCTTCTGAAATTGTCGGGAAACAGAGGTTGTATTTTATCATCTGATACGCTTTCGCGAGGTTTAAGTCGATGAATCCCAATGCTTTCTGGGCCGCCTCGAGCTCATCGGCATACTTCGAGAGCTGCATCGACAACTTAGCGCGAATTTCGTCTTCAATCGAAGTCGCCTCGTTGAACAACGCCTCGTCGAAGTCGTCCTTCGCCTTCATCATCCTTCTAAGCTCCATCAAACGCGGCGAGTACGAGTCGTAGATATAAAAACTCGCTATCTTCATCCCGTCAGGGTCGAGAATGCTCACGACATCCTCCAAATTCGGGATAAAAATGCTCTCGCCAAGTTGCAAGTTGTCCATCACCACCTGAGTTTCGCCAGCAAGCATCGCCAAATGCTTCACCTCAAAGAGTTCGATGTCATCAAGAACATACTTGTTCCTCAGATGCGTTATCGTGCCTCCAATCTCCTTCAGATTGCAGAGCTTAAACTGCAGTGTGTTAATCTGGGTTTGGTTCTCTTTAACGTTTACAACATCATAAAACTGCTTGAGTATCTGATAGTTAGTGTTGATAATCTTGGCATCCGTCGGCATCTCGGTGTCGAGAATCATCCGCCTCGCATAGCCCGAGTGGGTGTCGAGGTTGTCGATCATGTATTTCAGACCGCAGGGTTGCTCTATGAGTTGTTTCAGTCGCATTTCTTTAAATCATAAACCGGAAGGCCAATCGCTTCCGACATTGTTTTACATAGTCTGTCCGAATCCAGGACCATTCCATTTGGCGCCGTCGGGTTCACCGTCACCGCGATGAGCTTACTCTTCATCAAAACACTGATCTTTCCGCCTCCTCTCAAAAACGCCTTATATAATAAAGGTGTGACGAATATCTTCGTAAAGTCAGTCACCACAATCTCCGTCTCCTTGAAAATCTTCTTTCCACGGATGTGCTCCATGAAGCTGTCGGTCAGCGCTCCGCTCATAAACAGCGTCTTGATATGCTCGATGCCTTCGGTGTTCATCTTCGTCGACAACGACGAGGTCACCTTCAAATCGTGCAGCACATCATTATCGTCAACCGCCCAGATGCCATTGTGTATATCATTGAACCTCAATCTGTTATCTTCCGAAGTCAAATCCAGATTCACCATATCCACCACGTAAGCCGTCTTCTGCACGAGGTTTGTGATATTCGCCGAATAGGCCGCTCCCGTTGCCAGAATCATCGACTCGCTCGTTGCCGGCGAGGCCAGACTCATTCGCGAAAGCGCCCCGTCGATGATGATCAAATCGATGTTGAACCTGTCCATCGAGCTCATCCAACGCCTAAGTCCAAGGTTCGACGAAGGTCCTGATAATAATATCTTACCCGTGCTCAGCGCCTTGGCCGTGACAATCCTTCCTAATGAAGTGTTCTCATCGCTCACATCGACAAGCTCCGAAACCAATCTTCTTTGAAGATAATGTTTCTCACTTGTCCCGAAATATGTGCCTTTTTGTAATGTTATCTCCGGCTTTGCCGTCTTCGTAACCTGGTCGGTCGTCTCACCGTCGATACCTATGGAACTCACCGCGATACGCATCCTATCGAGGGGCAAGTGACTCAACACGTAGTTCAGACTCACCGTCTTTCCCGTGTTCTTCTCAAGCCCCACGATAGAACAGCTCTTGTACTTGATAAGTTCCTCTATAAAAGGCATAACTTATTGAGCGTCATTGCCTTCCGCATTTTTATCCTTGCCTCTTTTTCTCCAGAATAAGAGATAAAAAATATAGAATAAAATTGCAAAAAGAATCGTTTCAATCAAACTGAGGAAAATGTTCGTCAGCCAAGTGTAAAACAAGAAATTCAACTGGTACCTGTAGACAAACGACATCAGGATGTTTGCCATCCAGACGATTATCATCAAAACGAAGATAAGCTTCCAGTTTGATACTTTTGGATTATTGTCGCTCATAATTATTTTTATTTGTTGTGTTTCTGTCTTTCATGACGATAGAGATGAGCCGGTTCGATGTTCATCTTCTCGCCTTCAAGCAATGTGATCACGCCATCGACAGGTTTGTTTCTGTCGACCTCCTCCACTCTCTCAGCCTCGAGTCTCTTCTTAAGTGCCTGGCACTCAGGGCAGTTGCACTCGCTGTGATACTCAGCCGGCTCGGTGTAGGTTGTGATGACGCCTTCAAAGTTACGCAACACCACTCTGCCTGGTGACTGTGAGATGACGTACTGTGGCATGACCGGGGTCTTGCCGCCACCGCCTGGAGCATCGACGACGAATGTCGGGACGCAGAAGCCCGATGTGTGACCGCGCAAGCCTTCGATGATTTCGATACCCTTCGAAACCGGTGTTCTGAAGTGCTCCAGACCCATCGAGAGGTCGCACTGATAGATGTAGTACGGACGAACGCGCATCTTCACGAGGTCGTGGACGAGGTTACGCATCACATACACACAGTCGTTGACGCCACGGAGCAACACGCTCTGGTTACCCAGCGGGATACCGGCATTTGCTAATCTCTCGCAAGCTGCGAATGACTCTGGTGTAACCTCGTTCGGGTGGTTGAAGTGTGTGTTGATCCAGATTGGATGATACTTCTTCAGCATGTCGCAAAGCTCAGGAGTGATACGCTGCGGGCAGACCACAGGTGTACGTGTTCCCAGACGAACTATCTCGACATGTTTGATCTGACGGAGACGACCGATGATGTATTCCAGCTTCTTGTCGCTCACCATCAAAGCGTCGCCGCCCGACAGCAACACGTCGCGGACACATTCTGTCTTCTCGATGTATTCCAATGCTTTCTCGATTCTGTCGGCCGGCGACTCGTCGTCCTTCTGACCTGCAAAACGACGGCGTGTGCAGTGACGGCAGTACATCGAGCACATATCGGTGATGAGGAACAACACTCTGTCAGGATAACGGTGTGTCAATCCCGGCACTGGTGAATCCTCGTCCTCATGCAGCGGGTCGAGCAAGTCGGCGCGTGCGATGTGTGTCTCAGCAGCCGTAGGGATGCACTGACGGCGGACCGGATCAGCCGGGTCGTCAGGGTTGATGAGGCTCAGATAATATGGAGTGATAGCCATGCGGAGTGTCGAAAGAGTCTTCTTAACGCCTTCTTCCTCGGCTGGTGTCAGCTTCACATATTTCTTCAAGTCCTCAAGGGTCTCGATGCGGTTCTTGACCTGCCATTTCCAATCGTTCCATTCAGCGTCGGTAACGTTCGGAAACATTATTTTTCTTCTTGATTCTCCCATTGTGATATACTTTTTCTATTACAATAATACTTAAAATCTATTCCAGCACCAAGAGCGCCAGACCCACAAGAAATATACAAATCGCATGTTATTGGACTATATATTTCACAATAATAATGCGGTTCATATTTATGATCGCTATCAATAAGCTTTATAGATTTGTCTTTATTAACTTTACACAACCAATACGTCGTCGAATTCAATATTTTTATATTGATACAACTGTCACCTATTGGCTGTATTGAAATATCACCGGAGTCGTAAGTCGTAACACTTCCTAATTCCAAATTCCATGATACTCTCGTTAATTCAAATCCATAATAACCTACCATACCATGTCTATAATCATCCATAGGTACATATGGGAAGTTCGAGCCTTTTTTGCATGCAACCATAAACAGTGCACACAAAATAGCAATCATAATTACATATGGTCTTGATGCTGTCATTTATTATTAAGCATATAATTCTTCAAAAATCTTGCGGAGTTTCGGGCACTCGCGGAGTTCCTGCAGTGTGTATTCTGCGTGACCCTTGGTGTAGCCGTTACCCATGATCATGTTGACGTCTGAGCCGATACCTTCAGCGCCCAACGATGCCTTTGTGAAGCTTGTTGCCATTGAGAAGAAGTAAACGATACCGTCGTCCTTTGTGCAGAGGACTGCTGTCATCTCCTGATCCGGCACGTTCACGCAGTTGATTGTCACGTCGGCCATCTTGCCGTTTGTGAGCTTCTCAACGAGTTCATAAACCTGAACCGGTGTCATGCCTGCAGCGCTCTCGACGATGTCGCAGAAGCCGAGATCTTTGATACGCTGTGTTGACTTAGGACTGTTGGCGATGCCGATCACCTTACCTGTCACGCCGACACGTTTCTTTGCCTCGTAGCAGCAAAGCATACCTGACTTACCACCTGCGCCGAGGATGACGACTGTCTGACCATACTGGCAGAGTTTTGCTGTCTGTGCTGGAGCACCAGCGACGTCCAATGCTGAAAGAGCGAGTTTTTCTGGCATGTCGGTCGGAATCTTAGCGTAGATACCGCTTTCGAAGAGGATGGCCTTACCTTTGATGTCAACCTGGTCGACTTCCGGACGGATCTCGAGGATCTCGTCGATGCGGAGAGGTGTCAGTGACAATGAGACCAATGTAGCGATGCGGTCGCCTTCTTTGAGGTCGATCTTGCCCTTCAAAGCGTCACCGATCTTCTCGACTTTACCGAGAAGCATACCGCCTGAACCTGTACGACGGTTGCGATGCTTGCCCTGCAGCTCGACGTTATACAACATCTCTTTCTTCACCTCTTCCATGATCTTTTCCTGTGAAGCACCCTCGCCTGCCTGCTGTTTGGCGTAGTTGTGGATGTCGGTGAATGATGCTGAGTCGATATTCAAAGTCTGGACGTCGATCAAAATCTCGTTGTCCCAGATTTCGTCCATATTGTTGTCGAGTTTGTTAGCTGGTTGTGGAAGAACGCCTTTTGGTTCAATCACGCGGTGTGTACCGTATTTATTACCGTGTTTCTGCATTTTATTTTAATTTTTTATTGTTAATAATTCCTTTTAATCTATGTAAACTACTAAGCTATTAAACTATTTTCTTGGTTTTAAACCTAAAATCTCTCTTGCTTCGTCTGATGTAGCGATCGGACGACCGAGTTCTTTTGCCAGTCTCACGACTTTTTCAACTAATTCGCCGTTTGATTTTGCAAGAACGCCTTTCGATAGGTAGAGGTTGTCTTCGAAACCGACGCGTACGTTGCCGCCCATGGCGATAGCTGCTGCTGCCATTGGGAATGCGTTACGTCCGACGCCTGTCACTGTCCATGTCGAGCCAGCCGGGATGCCGTTGACGAGCCAGCAGAGGTTTGCCACTGTAGCCGGTGTGCAGCCAGGAACGCCAAGCACGAAGTTAAACTGCATCGGTGCGCCCGGGACTTCACCCTTGCGAGCCATAGTCAAAATGGTGTCGAGGTGACCCATCTCGAAGCATTCGTATTCCGGCTTGATGCCGCGCTCGATCATGCGTTTGCCGAAGGCGCGCATCGTTGGCATGGTGTTGTCGAAGATCTCATCGCCGAAGTTGCATGTTCCGCAGTCAAGGGTTGCCATCTCCGGACGTGGGTTGGTATCGGTCGACTGAAGTCTCTCGTCAGGTGTCATACCGACGGCGCCGCCAGTCGAAGGGATCAATATCACGTTAGGACAAACCTTGAGGATTGCCTCTTCGCACTCCTGGAAACGGCCGCGGTCCTGTGTAGGTGTACCGTCGTCCCAGCGGACGTGCAAGTGCACGATGGCGGCGCCGGCGTCGACAGCCGACTTAGCCTCGCGAACTATCTCCTCAACGGTATAAGGAACATTAGGATTCTGTTCTTTTGTTACTTCTGCGCCGCAGATAGCAGCTGTGATTATCAGTTTATCCATGTCTCGAATGTTTTAGCGTTGAATTCTCTGGCATTCTTTCTTCACCACACATGTTCCACTTGCGCGTGCCACAATGATTGGCTCTGCGAGCACGTCGGCTGCCGAGTCAGAAATATCTGGACGCGGAGCGATGACCTTACGTGCCACGAACTCCATCTTACGTGAGGTGTTGCCGATCTTAGTGACCCAGCCCTCTGCCTCGATATAGTCGCCGGCATAAACCGGAGCGAGGAACTCGATGTTATCGTATGCGCAGAACAGCCCTTCGTCGCCGTCTGTCATAATCAACAATTCCGTTGCAACGTCGCCAAAAAGATGAACCATGTGAGCGCCGTCAACCAGATTTCCGCCGTAGTGAGCATCCTTTGCACTCATACGGAGTCTCAATAATGATCTATATTCTTTTTCCATATCAAAATCTAAATTTCAATAACCTATAACCAATAACCTATAACCTATTTTTCGACATAGATAGCATCAACGTAAATACCCGAAGCGTGTACGCATTCCGGCTTGATCTCTCCCACTTTCACGAGTTTTTCGGCCTCAACCACAACGTAGTCGGCTGCTGTAGCCATCAATGGGTTGAAGTTGTTGGTTGTTCCGAGGAACACCATGTTACCGAACTCATCGACGATGTTAGCGCGCAAGAAAGCGATGTCGGCCTTCAGTGGCTTCTCAAGGAGGTAATCCTTACCGTCGACTTTCACAATCTGCTTACCGTCCTGCATGATGGTGCCGAGACCTGTTGGGGTGAGGACTCCGCCCAGACCTGCGCCGTAGGCTCTGATGCGCTCTGCCAATGTGCCCTGTGGTACGTATTCAACTTCAAGGGTGCCGGCGTTCTTCTGTGCTGCAGTCTCTTTGTTGGTACCTGTGTGCGACACGATTGCCTTCTTCACCTGATGGTTGGCAACGAGTTTGCCGTGGGCGATGTTGTCGTAAGCGGTGTCGTTAGCGATAATGGTTAAATCTTTAACGCCCTTCTCGACGATTTTGTCGATGATCTGCACTGCGCTTCCCACTCCGAGGAATCCGCCGAACATAATTGTCATGCCGTCGTGAACTTTCTCAACGGCCTGCTCCAATGTAATCTGCTTATTCATAGCCATTTATGTTTAATTTGTTTAATTTTTAATTCTATTACCTAATTATAAAAAAATTTGCGCGCAAATTTACGGAGATATTTTCAAATTTGCAAGACATAATTAATAAATATTTTATAAG
>LUZN01000069.1 GCA_001603665.1 Bacteroidales bacterium Bact_22 | reverse complement strand
ACTCTAAACTGTATCGTCGGAGTGGCCCGACTCGAACGGGCGACCGCTTGCACCCCATGCAAGAATGCTAGCCAACTGCACCACACCCCGCCTGCTTTTCGCGCCGCAAAAATACAACTTTTTTCAATACAAAGATTTATTTTCGTATCTTTGCAAAAAATTTAAAACACCTTATTAATTAATATGGAACACATTCAATGCCTTATCCTCGGCTCAGGCCCAGCAGGCTACACAACCGCCATCTACACCGGCCGCGCCGATATAAAAACCGTCATTTATGAGGGACCGCTGACAGGCGGACAGCTCACTCAGACCACCGAAATCGAGAACTTCCCAGGCTACCCCGAAGGCATCCAGGGCAACCAGATGATGGACGACCTGCGCCGTCAAGCCGAGCGCTTCGGCACCGAGTTCCGCATGGGCTCGATAGTGGAAGTCGACGCCTCGAAACGTCCGTTCCACTGCAAGTCGGACTTTGGCGATGAGCTTCTGGCCGACGTCATCGTCGTCGCCACCGGTGCCTCAGCGCGTTACCTCGGACTGCCGACAGAAGAACAGTTTAAAGGCGGCGGAGTGTCGGCTTGTGCCACCTGCGACGGCTACTTCTACCGCGGCAAAGACGTGGCAGTGGTGGGAGGCGGCGACACCGCTTGCGAAGACGCCACATACCTCGCACACCTCTGCAACAAAGTGTATATGATAGTGCGCCGCGACGTGCTCCGCGCCTCGAAAGCCATGCAGCACCGTGTGATGAACACCCCAAACATCGAGATACTCTGGAACACCAACACTAAAGAGCTGTTCGGCGAAGTGAGCGGATTCATGAGCACACTGCAAGGCGCCATCGTGGTCAACAACAAGACCGGCGAGGAACGCACACTGAAGATCGACGGATTCTTCGAGGCTATCGGACATGTGCCGAACACCGACGTCTTCAAAGGCATCCTCGAGATGGACGAGACGGGCTACATCATCACAAAGCCAAAGTCGACAGCCACCAGCGTGGAAGGCATCTTCGCAGCAGGCGACTGCCAGGATAAGACCTACCGCCAAGCAATAGTGGCAGCAGGAACCGGCGCGATGGCAGGAATCGAAGTGGAACGTTTCTTGATGGAGCACAGATAATCCGTTTCAACCTCATTTTTTGCCATTTCGGTAAAAAAAACTTCAATATATCGGGCATAAATATTATATTTGTGTCCGATTTTGATTTATTATGAATAAAAATACCGCACCGGAATATCTCTCGCTGAAACGAATCGCCCTCGTGGCGCTCATCGTCAGCCTTGGCTTTCACGTCATCATGATGTTGTCGTTTTTCTTCGGTAACACATTGTTTTCCAGTGAGTTAGTCAAAGCAATGAATCCTCAGCACTTCCATATCGGAAGGTTTCTGTTCTTCACCACAGCGAGCTTCATCATAGTTTTCCTGATTCTCATCTATAACCGAAAGGTTTTGAGTTATTCGTATAAAAACAAATATAACGAATTGACACTCATAATCTTAGGTACTTTGATAATCACTTCGGTATTCAGCATTGGATTCGTCTATACCCGCGCGGCATTGTCGCCTCAGCATCCCGACCAGGAATTTATGTACAAAATCATGCGCGACAGTCTTGTGCGTGATTTGACGATGGCAGTGGTGGTTCTCCTTGTGGTTCAATTACTTAGAGCGCAATATTATCAGAAAAAGATAGCCGTTGAAAACGAGGCGCTGCGCACCGAGAACATCCTTACGCGTTTCGAAGCCCTGAAAAGTCAGCTCGACCCGCATTTTCTGTTCAACTCGCTGAATACCCTGCAGTCGCTCATCACTTTGGATACCGAGAAGGCCGAAAACTACCTGCAGCAGCTGTCATCAGTGCTTCGCTACACCCTGCAAAACAAGGAGGTTATAAGTCTGGAAGAAGAGCTGAAATGCGTGCACGCCTATTGCGAGATGATGCAGATCCGCTACGGCGAAAACCTGAAATTTGAGTTCAAAATCGATGAAAAATACAACGACTACTGCGTTTTACCGCTTTCTTTGCAATCGCTGATTGAAAATTCGGTGAAACATAACGTCATTTCATCGAAACAGCCGCTCACCGTGACTCTGGCCACGGCCGACGACAGCGTTTCGGTCTCAAATCCTATTCAGGCGAAGACCCAACCGGAGGAGAGCAACGGCATCGGACTGGTGAACCTCACCGAGCGATACCGTCTGAAATGGAACAAAAAAGTTGAAATCACCAACGACGGCAGCACATTCAGCGTGAAACTGCCATTGGTCAAAAACGATTGATTATGAAAGCTTTAATTATCGAAGACGAGGTCCTTGCGGCACAGTCGCTGCAAAAACTGATAACGGAGGTGGCACCCGACACCGAGATCATCGGGGTGCTGCAGTCGATAGAGGAAAGCGTGGCATGGTTCGACGAAAACCCTATGCCCGACTTGGTTTTCATGGACATCCACCTCGCCGACGGCTCGTCGTTTGCCATCTTCGAACGCACTCAGATCACCTGCCCTATCATCTTCACCACGGCCTACGACGAATATGCTTTGAAGGCCTTCGAAGTGAGCAGCATCGACTACCTTCTGAAGCCCATCAACCGCAACGACTTGACGCGTGCAATGAATAAATTCAACGCGCTCGTGGGCGAAAAGCAGGACAACAACGCCGCTCTCGACACACTTTTGCGCCAGATTGGGATGAAAAAGAACTACAAATCGTGCTTCCTCGTGCCTGAGCGCGACAAGCTCATCCCGTTGGCGACATCCAACATCGCTTACATCTATATTGAAGATAAGTCGGTGAAAACCATAGCGTTAGACGAGCACACTTACTATATGAGCCAGACGCTCGACGAAATCATGAACCAGCTCAACCCCGACGACTTCTTCCGCGCCAACCGACAGTTTATCGTTTCGCGCAAGGCGATAAAAGACATCACAGTATGGTTTGGTAACAAATTGTCGCTCAACCTGTTAGTGAAAGTTCCCGAGAAAATTATCATCAGCAAAGCTAAGGTTGCTGAGTTTAAAAACTGGTTTTCGAAATAACCTTATTCGATAATCGTCAGTTCGTTTATCACATTCTTCACCTGTCCGACTTTTTCTAAGCACCACAGGAGATAACGTGCATCCATGCAGATTGTGCGCTGCACCTTCTGCTCAAACATGATGTCACCGCTCATGGCCTCCCAGTTGCCGTCGAAAGCAAGACCGATCAACTCGCCTTCGCCATTGATTACTGGGCTTCCCGAGTTACCGCCGGTGATGTCGTTGGTGGTGATGAAGTTGACGATGAGGTTGCCGTTTTCATCGGCATAACGGCCGTAGTCGCGTGCTTCGGCGAGGTCGCGCACGTCCTGCGGGATGTCGAACTCCCAGTTACCAGGCACATATTTAGCCATCACGCCGTCCATAGTGGTATAGTAGCTGTAGTTGACAGCGTCGGCACCTTTGTATGGCTCCACGGTTCCGTAGGTGAGACGCATGGTGAAGTTGGCATCCGGATAGAAGTTGCGCTCGGTCTGCATCTCCATCAAGCCCTTCATATACAGGCGCTCGCCGGCGTTACCCAACAGACCTGCAGCCTCATACATCGGATAAACGACGTCGGCATATTCGTCGATGATGTTTATCGTAAAAGCGAAAATCGGGTCTTTGTCGAGACTCTTAGGTTTTTCAAGCCATTTCTCGAGTTTGGCCTGGTCGACGAAGATCGATTTTTCGAAAGCTTTATTGACCCAAGTGGTGAAGTCGCCGCCGTTTTTGGAACCGATTTCTTCAATCATCGAAGGGACATAACGGTCGATATCTCTGTAGAAAAGGTTGAGCAAGGCGATGGTCACGTCTTTATCGAGGTCTTTGTCGTAATCTTTGAAGAATGCCGCAACCTGGCCTTTCATACCCTGAGCCATCTTTGCAATGTCTTCTTTAGAACCTTTTTCGTTTATTAACTTATTGATTCTCATAAATCTACGAGAGAAAGCAACAGCCTCGCCACCGTTCCAGCCAGCTTCGCGCAGATAAGTCATAGGCATGATGATATCGTCGAGAATCTCCCATTTTTCTTCAATTCCATTAAAGATATCGCCATAAACAGCTTGACGTTCAGGATCTTGGTTGACCCATTCTCTGAAGGCTTCTTCTTGAGCTAAACGCTTGTCGTACACATGGTTACGCACCAACTGTTTCTTCTGTCCGATGGCATATTTCCAATAATTCGACACGCTTGCCTGCTTTGAGGCGTATTTGATGAACACTTCCTGGTCGGCATCCATGTGCTTGCGGTACTCGTTAAGCTTGGTTGTGCGGCAGTTGATAATCGACGGGCAGTCTGACTCGATCAGATTCTTAACCGTGTAAGATGTTGAGTATCTGTCGGTTGAGCCTGGATAACCCAAAATCATGGCATAGTCGCCTGGCTTCACACCTTTAATATTAATAGGGAGATAGTGTTTCGACTGCATCGGGATGTTGTTTTCGCTATATTTTGCTGGCTTTCCGTCGCGGTCGGTATACACGCGGAAGATGTTGAAGTCGCCTTTGTGGCGTGGCCATGTCCAGTTGTCGGTGTCGGCGCCGTATTTGCCGATTCCCCATGGCGGGCAGCATACCAGACGTACGTCGCGGTACACGTCGTATTCAAACATAATGTATTGATTTCCAGTGTAAAACGGCACTATTTCAATCTCCACATCGCGTTCACCTTTGCGTTCTTTGGTAATCTTTTTTATATTTTCAAAAATCACATCGTTGCGGGTTCCTTCGTCAGTCACGCCTTCTAGCACCAAATCTGTGACATCCTCAACATTTGCAAGGAACGACACTGTCAAGCCCGGGTTCGGCAGCTCTTCGGCTTTGCTGTAGGCCCAGAAGCCGTCGGTGAGGTAGTCGTGCTCCACCGTAGCGTGTTTCTGCACATAGCTCAAGCCGCAGTGATGGTTAGTAAGCAAAAGGCCTTCCGGAGAGATGAGCTCACCTGTGCAGCCGCCGCCAAATTGCACGATGGCATCTTTCAGACTCGGCTGGTTGAGGTTGAAAATCTGTTCGGCAGTGAGTTTGCATCCAAGTTGCTGCATCTCGGCAAGACTCTGTCCGCTGAGGTTGTACGGAAGCCACATTCCCTCATCGGCTTTAACGATTATAACACTGATAATCAATGCGATAGATAAAATAACTTTTTTCATTTTATTA
The DNA here is from genome assembly GCA_001603665.1 of Bacteroidales bacterium Bact_22. Lineage (GTDB taxonomy): Bacteria > Bacteroidota > Bacteroidia > Bacteroidales > F082 > Limimorpha. The sequence continues at coordinate 4,455 of LUZN01000069.1, read as the reverse complement.
TGATTTAAATATATTTCTAAAAATTTCATTGTTATGTTCAACACGCGAGCGTTCCTGCATTTTTGTAATCTGCTTGAGGCCGATTTTCCACATTTTTATATCAAAATAGATGAAAATGAAGTACAAACCGGCTCCTATCAGTTCCATGTTATTCTCCGTTAAGGCGGAAGAAAGCATTATCAGATAATCGAAGATGCCATGCGCCAACATCGGACATAACATACTGAGTATCAAATATTTACTTCTCTGGTCTGGTTTAAATTTCGCCATCCCGAGGAAATAGCCCATTATCACCGCGAAGAGAAAATGCCCCGGTACGGAGAGCAACGCCCTAAGCACGCCTGTATGTACCGCTTCGCCAAACGATTCAGCGCCAAAGACATACATGATATTTTCGATGCATGCGAAGCCAAGGCTGATAAAGGTGGCGTAGACAATGCCGTCGAAGAACTCGTTGAAGTTTTTATTTCGCCAGATTACCAGCATGAAAAGCGCCCATTTGCAGAACTCTTCGGGGATTCCGGCCTCGAAAAACGCACTGTAAAACACTGTGCTGCCTTCCCAAACCGCGTTGATGATTCGAACCACCACCAGATCCATTGGGATTGCCAGAATTCCGAGGAAAAACGCGAGCATCAGCATGCTGAACGGCTCTTTTTCGTACTTGTCTTTGAAGTAGATGTACACCGAAAGCACGATGACGGGCAGTATGGCTAATATCAGAATTGTGGTGTTCATTGCAACGCCTCCTCATGCCATTGGCCGTCTTTGAAGCACATTGTGGCCTTGTAACCCACAGCTTTCAGTGCTTCTTCGGCTTCTTTGAAGAAATAAGTCAGTTCCCAATATTGATGCGAATCGGAGCTGATCAAAACAGGCACATTCATCGCTTTCATGCGTGGCAACAGCCATTCCGAAGGGTAAAAACCGTTGTAACGCTGCTTGTAGAGGCCTCGGGTGTTGATTTCGACAATCAAATCGTGCTGTTTTATGAGGTCGAGGGTTTCAAGAACCATATCCTGATACCATTTCTCATCCTCGTGGAAATAACGGCCGCGCGAGTTCATCTTCACCTTGTCGAAATGCCCGATTATATCGAACTTTTCAGTCTCAATCATCTCATTTTCCTGATCAAAATAAGCGCGAACGCCTTTGCGGATGTCGCCGTCGAAGTATTTTTTCAGTCCTTCGTCGTAAGGCTCGGTGCTTTTTCCGTCGATAAACCAAAGAGTATCAGGCGTTTTGCCCACCAGATGCACCGATCCGATGAGATAATCGAGGCCAAAATCTTTCTTTGTCTTCTGAAAATCGACAACGATGCCCGGGATAAACTCCATCTCCATCGAAGAAAGGATGTTTATCTTATCTAAATATTTTATTTTCAGATCTTTAAGATGATTGACATATTCCTCATTTTTATCCATCGGGATGGAGACACGGCTCTGGAACGGCACGCTGGAGTGGTCGGAGAAGCCGAGGGTGTGCATGCCCTGACTGATGGCTTCGGCCACGGTGTCCTCCATCGGTGATTTGCCGTCGGAATAGGTGCTATGTGTATGTAAATTAAAGTGTTGCATCGTCGTCTGTCGCTTCAATAATCTTATAAACCTTGTCGCCGCGCCGTACTATGTCGTGTGCCGGGATGGAGCAAAGCTCGCCCTTAACTGTCTGATTAACAGGCTCTAAGTCGACTCTTATCTCTTTCACGGTATCTTCGTAGACGCCTGTCGTCGGACCTATTATCATTATCTCGTCGCCCACGTTGAGGTCGTGCGTCTCCATGCGGATCTCCGCCACGTTGATCTTTGCGAAGAAATTGGTAATCGTGCCGATGAAGAGCTTTGTCTTGGTGGCTTGCGAGCCGTATTTCTTGGTCCACTCGCCCATCTTACGTCCGAGATAGTAGCCATCCCAGAAGTCGCGGTTATAGACGCTCCGCAGTCGCTCGACCCAGGCCACGGCCTTCTCCGCGCTGAAGGAGTCTGCGTTGATGGCATCGACGGCCTCGCGGTACACGCCCACCGTCACCTTGGTATATTCCGGAGAACGGCCGCGGCCTTCGATCTTCAACACTTTGACGCCTGCTGCCAACACCTTGTCCAAGAATGGCAAGGTGCAGAGGTCCTTCGGTGACATAATATATTCATTCTCAATAGCTAACGTGATCTCTTTGTCACGGTCGGTGACCTCATAGCCACGCCTGCATGGCTGCACGCAAGCACCACGGTTGGCGCTAGTGCCGAAGTTATCCAAGCTGAGGTAGCATTTGCCCGAGACGGCCATGCAAAGTGCTCCGTGACAGAACACCTCTATCCTCACCAGCTCGCCATTCGGACCCGTAATATGCTGACGCTCAATCTCTTCGGTGATATGCTTAACTTGATTGATGTTGAGCTCGCGGGCTGTCACCATCACGTCGGCAAACTGCGAATAATACTTCACCGCCTCGATGTTAGTAATGTTGCACTGTGTCGACATATGCACCTCCACGCCAATCTTGCGGGCGTACTGTATCACGCTCTGGTCGGAGGCGATTATAGCCGAGATTTTGTTGGCCTTGATGGCGTCGAGCAGAGCACGCATCTCATCCATCTCCTCGTCGAAAACCACAGTGTTTACTGTGACATAGCTCTTCACGCCGTGAGCGTGACAGGTCTCGGAGATGGTATGCAGGTCGTCGAGCGTGAAATTTTTCGTCGACTTCGACCGCATATTGAGTTTGCCTATGCCGAAGTACACGCTTCCCGCTCCCGCCTGAATAGCTGCTGCCAGGGCTTCGTACGAGCCCACCGGCGCCATGATTTCTATATCGTTGTACATCAACGTTTTAATAATTTCTCTCTTAATTCTTCGTATCCCGGCTTGCCAAGGAGTGCGAACATATTTTTCTTATATGCCTCCACGCCAGGTTGGTTGAACGGGTTAACTCCAAGCATGTAGCCGCTCAGCGCGCATCCCATCTCGAAGAAGTAGATGAGCTGTCCAAGCACGTGTGCGTCGATTCTCGGGATGACGATGCGGATGTTAGGCACGCCACCGTCGACATGTGCCAATATCGTTGCCTTTTCGGCGGTCTGGTTCACCTCGTTGAGACGCCGGCCAGCGATGTAATTCATCTGGTCGAGGTTGGCCTCGTCGGAAGGAATCCTGACTTCATTTGCGGGATTCTCAACGCTGATGACGGTTTCCATGAGGTTACGCAGGCCTTCCTGGATGTATTGTCCCATCGAGTGCAAATCTGTGGTGAAAGTGACGCTGGCCGGGAATGTTCCCTTGCCGTCTTTGCCTTCGCTCTCACCATAAAGCTGCTTCCACCATTCGCTGAAGTAACACAGACGCGGCTCGTAGTTCACCAGGATCTCGTTGGTCTTGCCCGCATGATACAATGCCTGGCGAGCCATCGCATATTGTGCCGCGACATTGTTATTGTTTTGATTATCAAGGCAATACTTCTCCATCAGCTGAGCGCCGGCCACGAGTTTCTCAATATCGACGCCGGCTACTGCTATCGGCAGCAAGCCCACAGGTGTCAAAACCGAGTAACGTCCGCCGACATCGTCAGGCACCACATACGTCTTGTAACCCTCACTGTCAGACAGCACCTTCAGCGCGCCCTTAGCTTTGTCGGTGATGGCCACGATACGCGTCTTAGCCTCCGCCTTGCCGTATTTCTTCTCGATGTGGTTCTTCAAAATCCTAAATGCCACCGCGGGTTCAGTGGTTGTCCCCGACTTTGAGATGACAGTCATCGAATAGTCTTTCTTATCCAAGAGTTTGATGAGGTCTGACATATAATCTTCGCTCATGTTATGACCTGCATAGATGATCTTCGGGTTGCCGGTGTCGACGAGCTGCTCGAAATGGTTCGACAGCGCCTCGATGACAGCGCGAGCGCCGAGGTATGAGCCACCGATGCCCACCACGACGAACACTTCCGACTTCTTGCGGAGCTCTTCGGCCTTGGCCTTCACATCCTTAATGAAATCGGGGGTTATCGTCGACGGAAGGTTCACCCATCCGAGGAAATCGTTGCCCGCCCCTGTGCGCGAATAGATAGTCTTGAAATACTTATCCGCTTGATACTCAGCAGGAAAGCCCTTTGCATGTCCTAATTCAACTTTGATATCTGTCATGACTGTATAATTTTTTGCGAAGATACGATTTTTTCTTCAATATCGGTAAAAAATGCACAAAAAAAGAGACCGTCCATTGAGCGTGGACGGTCTCCAGAACCAAAAACCAAAATTTATGAAACCTTTTACGAACAATGTAAATTACCCGGATGGGTAACTATGGATGTACATCGTTACGCACTGCAAAAATACAACTTTTTTTAATATCAGCGAAAAAAATTTGTAAAAAAATTTTTACATTTCTTGCAAAAAAATGAAATTTATGTTAAAAACGTCTCATTATAAGCAATTTAGAGCCCAAATTGTTTTTTGAAAAAATCAT
>LUZN01000017.1 GCA_001603665.1 Bacteroidales bacterium Bact_22 | reverse complement strand
CCGTTTCTTGTATTTGTCAATCAACTTTGGCAATTGGCCGTTAGCTGTTGGCAGCCAAAAGCCAATTGCCAAAAGCCAATGTTTATCTAATGACAATTTTCTGTGTTTTTTCATTTAATTTCAAAATATAAACGCCTGATTGCGACGGTTTGTTAATCGTTTCAACGCCGTTGATGTGCTGGTTCATCACCATTCGCCCCACCACGTCGAATATCTGCAACTCGCCTTCGCCCGAAACGATGATATCGCTGCCGTTCTGATAGGCGAAGATGTCGTTGCCGTCGTTTTCGATGTTTTTAAACACGATTTTAAACCTTGCCTGACGGTCAGCTGGCGACCCGATAAACGTGTAGCTGTTTTCAACACCCAAATCGATGTCTACGTTTGCCAACAAATCAATCAGGTGGACGCCCTGTAGAGACGCACGGCCGTGCGTCTCTACAACGGTGATTGTATATGTCCCAACCTCCTTCGTCTTGAAATGCACCGGCACCTCGCCCTCTCTGTTGCTGAACGCGATGGCGTAATCCTCGGTGCCTTGCGGGATATACAGTTTCGCATGTTCTTCGTTGAAGATGTATTTGCTCAGTTGCGTGCCCTCGTCGAAGCTCACGATGGCCTTGTCGTGGAAGTCCTCGCCTCGTGTGCCGCCTTTCGTCAGCGTCAGCTCAATGCTGCCCTTGCTCTCAGGTTGGTCGCCTGATTTCGCCCCTGCCTTTGTGAACGTGACCGTCTGGTTTGTCCCGGTGGCTCGCACAAGCACGCCTTGACATACACCGATTTGCGTCGAGGTGTTTGTCACTGCTTCGATATCGCTGCCTGCTGCATTCATCTTGTAATAAGACTTATTGCTGTAAGCTGGTGCGGGGAACGGGTTGCCCACCAGGTTCCAGCCTCGCGCGTCGGCATGAGGCGAATTGTTGCTGTAAACGAGGTTCACCGTTTTAGATGCATCGTTGTTCAGCTCGCCTACAAAATACAACGTCACATCGTTCTTGTTGGCATAGAGGTAACCATTGCCGTTATACAACACAAAGCCAAAGTCGTGTGACTTGTAGTTCTCCCATTCCGATGCCGCGCTCTGATTGAAGCGATATAGGTCGTAGTTGCTCGCAGTGCTCGACATGAGGTTGCCGATATCTTCAGGGTAAACGTGTCCGGCAACCGGCGAAGCTATGAACATCCAATGGTCGCTTTCAGTGCTTTCGCCATAGCCTGTAACGTTTTGTGTGACGACCGGTTCAACACTGATGTCGTCAATGTACAGATTTAAACCGGCAACCCATTTGATACCTACATATTTGGCTCCCGCAGGAACAATAGTTTGATTACGCTTCCATACGTAATCACTCACAATCATATCGCCCCAGTAGAACTCATCCGGGTCTTTAGTCGTAGTGGAGTAACCTACATCGAAACGTGATATTAAGCTGTATATGTCATTTGAAAAATTTATGTAATAAAAAGAAACCAACAAGTCACTGTTGCTCTCCAATAGAGGGGAAATTAGGTATTGAAATTCGTCAGTTTCATAGTCAAATTTGAAACCGCGATTACCGCCGTGTACGTAGTCTCCAGTATATAATCCTGTTTTTTGATTATCAGTCACAGCACGCCAACCTCCCATGCCGTTTTCGAAACCTTGATAAATAGGAGGAGTTTCAGTATCACCTTCAGTAATAAATGTGGTGTAAACATAATTGCTGGCATTGTTTCCTCCGTATAGTGCCTTAACCCTAAAATCGTAGGTGGTGCTGCTTGGCAGGTTGTTTAACGTGACAGAGGTGCTGGTTGTCGTTATCTCATCCGACCAATTGACATCGGTTTGCTTTTTGTATTGATATTTATAGCCGGTGACTGAGTTGTTTGGTTTTGTCCATGTCATAGTGGCACTATGGGTGGTCAAACTGCTTGCAATGATATCGGTTGGTTTCGCGTATGTTGAATTCTCTTCAAAAGCGAAATCGTCAATATATAGCCTACGTATTACAGCAGAACTGCTATTGTCGAATTTAATGGCAATATATCTGATGTCCGCCGGGAAATTCTCCTCGTGCTTAATCCATGTATGATAGCTGTTATTAAGCTGAATTTCAGAAACCCAGGTGAAATCTTGTTCGGGGTTACTGCCACCGAGAGAGTAACCAACGAAAAAACTGCCACCGGTTTGTGAACTGACATAGTAGTAGAATGACATGTTTATAGGGTCTCCTGGAAATTGAGGAGTAATAAGATATTGTGCGCCTTGTGTTGTTGAAGAATAGTTCATAAATCTGTACCCATAATTGCCAGTATGACAGGCGTATTCATTAATTCCTGAATTAAATACAGAGTTGTTCACATTAATGTTCCTCTGGGTCCATCCGTTGATGCCATCCTCAAAACCGTACTCGTATGGCAATGTCGATGTGGTGATAAAAGAAAAGTTGGTATATGTGCTTTCCTCGTTGCCATAAAGTGCCTTAACGCGGAATTGATACGTTGTTAAGCATGTCAAATTGTTGAGGGTCACCGAAGTGGTGTTGATGCCCACCGTTACTTCGGACGACCAGTTGGCATCATTTTTCTTCTTGTATTGATAGGTATAACCTGTGAGGGTTAAATTGGTATCGGGTGCTTCCCAACTCACCGTAGCGCTATGGTCGGTTAGATTGCTTGTATAAAGGTTGACGGGAGGCGATGATGTTAGAGTGGTGAATGAACATTCGGCATAAAGGCTTTCCCTATTGCCGTAAAGTGTCTTGACGCGGAATTGATACTGTGTTGATCTCGACAGGTTGGTTACGACAGCCGAAGTGACATTGCTATCCACAGTTTCTTCGGACGACCAATTTGCATCACTGCTCTTTTTGTATTGATAGGTATAACCTGTGATGGTTAAATTGGTATCGGGAGCTTCCCAACTCACCGTAGCGCTATGGTCGGTTAGATTGCTTGTATAAAGGTTGACGGGAGGCGATAATGTTAGAGTGGTGAATGAACATTCGGCATAAAGGCTTTCCCTATTGCCGTAAAGAGCCTTTACTCGGAATTGATACGTTGTTAAGCAGGTCAAATTGTTGAGGGTCACCGAAGTGGTGTTGCCGCCCACCGTTACTTCGGCCGACCAGTTGGCATCACTGCTCTTTTTGTACTGATAGGCATAACCCGTGATGGTTAAATCGGTTTCAGGAGCTTCCCAAGTTACCTTAGCGCTATGGTCGGTTAGGTTGCTTACAGCAAGGTTGACGGGAGATGGCTCAGATATGAAGCTGAAATCATCCAAAAACATTGACGTATAATCGTCCTCTGGTTTAAATTTTTTGATGGCAATGTATTTTGTGCCTTTAGGTGCGGAAATTTCATAACGGGAATAGTTTGCTGGCGGGGTAATCGTATTGCCCCAAATGAAGTCGTCGAGTGCTCCTGTTTGGGAATAGCCAACTTGAAAAGACGCACGATATTGTGAATTAAAACTTTTAGCATAAAAATATACAGTTATGGCAGACCTGCAGTCAAGCTCTGGGGATCTCAAATATTCTTCTTTACTAAAATCCTGCAACCAAAAAGCACAAGAACCGGAATGAGCTGCAGGTGTACTATTTACTAGGTAACTAATACCACTTGAATTAATCCAGCCTTCTGCTTCCAGGTCGTAGTTCTCGAAGCCGTAGAAGTAAGGGAGTCTTTTGCCGCTTAAATATAAATAATAGGTGAGACCGTCGGCTGCCGTCACAGGTAAATCCCATGAACCTTCTATCAAGGTGGGGCTTACTGCAACGCCTTCGGCTCCTTGAATGACATTGTCGTCGGTAACCGTTGGAGTAACGTCATTGAGATAATAGGTGTTTTCGGCGGAGACTTGGACTGTCTTGACGCTGTTTTTGCAGGCGATGGGGTGGTACAAGCCTCCCGATGCGGGCGAGAACGAGCCCTTGAACAGGCAGTTGTTCAAGTTGAGCGTCATGTTGTCGCACCAGCCGAGGAGACCGCCTGCATAGTGGTTGAAGCCGCTGATGGTGCCGGTGTAATAGCTGTCGATGATATTGAGCGTGCTGGTGCCGCCGTGGCCCACCATGCCGCCGACATATTCCGCGCCGTTGACGTTGGCGTTCACTGCACAACCCGTAATGGTGTTGCTGCCGCCGCATGAGCCAACCAGGCCTGAAGCATGGCGGGCGCTACTGCTAACGCTGCCGTTGACGGTGAGGTCCTTTATCGTCGCCCCGTTGACATAGTGGAAAGGTGCCGCACCAGCTTCGGTGGTGCTGATGGTAACGGTGATAGAGTGGCCGTTGCCGTCGAAAGTGCCTCCGAAAGGTTGCGCGCTGGTGCCTGCCATGGTTGAAACGTTGATGTCGTTAAGTAGCTGGTAGCACTTGTTATACAGATGCTCGTCTTGTATCATTATGGTGAAAGCCTGCCAATCGTTAGTGGTACTGATAAGGTAAGGATAGTCTGTAAGACCCAATCCCTGCAATACAGGCACGCCTTCGGCTCCGGGTATGATATAAGGTGCCGTCGCCGTAGGTGTAATGTTAGCAGAGTAGAAAACACTTTGGGCGGTGACAGTGACAGTGCTGTTGCCGTTCTTGCAGGCGATGGGGTGGTATTTGCCGTTGCCTGACGGCACGAACGAGCAGCTGCACTGGCAGTTATTTATGTTGAGCGTCATGCCATCGCACCAGCCGAGGACGCCGCCGGCATAGTTAGTGAAGCCGCTGATTGTGCCGCCATAATTGCTGTTGAGGAAATTGAGCGTGCTGGTGCCGCCGTGGCCCACTACGCCGCCACCATAGCCCGTGGCATTGATGTTGGCAAGCACCGTGCAGTTGTTGATGGTGTTGGTGCCACCGCATGAGCCTGCCAAGCCGCTGGCATGATAAGCCGACGATGTCACTGTGCCTTGTACGGTGAGGTTCTTAATCGTAGCCCCGTTGATATAGTGGAAAGGTGCCGTGCCTGTCTCCGAGCTGTTGATGTTGACAGTGATGGTGTGGCCGTTGCCGTCGAAGGTGCCGTTGAAAGGAAGGCTGCTGGTGCCAGCCATCGTTGTTACGGTTGCAATGTTGCCGCCCAGCTGGTAGTACTTGTTTTGACCCTGCGCGTCTTTAATCATCACGGTGAATGTGTTCCAATTGCTTGCGCTACCGATGATGTAGGGGTTGTTTGCGGTGCCTTTGCCCGACACTATAGGAGTGGAGGTTCCTGTGGTGAAGTGCATATAGATGTAGTCGCCGCCGGCACTGGAGTTCAAATCATATCCTGTGCTGCCTCCATTGATTCCTAAGGCTCCACTTTGGGTATCATTAAAAGTAATGCCGGTCACAGTGCGACCGTCTTGGAAGACATCCTTGGTGTAGTAAAGGAATATAACCGCGCCGCCTGCATTGTTGTTCAGGTCGCCATTATCCTCCAAAAAGTCGTCACTGCCTTGTAACGGCACGGGGTAATAGGTGCGGCCTTGGTAGTTGATGGTTTCACTCCAGTAGCTGCTGAGGCGGAAGTCGGTGATATAGTCCCAGTCCAAGTTGTTGACGGTGCTTTCCTTTTTATAAAGCAAATGGATATAGTCGCCGCCAGCACCGGCGTTCAGGTCTTTATTGATGGCTATCCATCCTTGCTGTACAAGACTTGCTTGAAGCGCATTGAACTGGTCTTCGTCGTCGTGACCGATGAGCAGCACGTCTTTAATGTAATCGGTGGCAAACGCCACATTTCCGGTGAATAACATCACCATCAACAGCATGACTGTCATGCTGTTACGCAGTTTATTAAGGTTTTTCATCTCTTTAAGCCAAAATGGTTAACTTAAGATTTTCAAGTCGCAAAGATAAAGAATTTTTAAATATAAAGAATTGATAATTAAAATTATTACCGGGTAGGTTTGAAACGTCAATTTGATTGTTGTTTATATCAAGTGTCTTTTCATAAGAAATATTTTTGCAAAGATAATAGTTTTTAGTGAAAATATGTATATTTGCATTGATAATTAAGTGAGTAATGAAAAAAGTAATCCTATTTTTGATGGTGATTTGCTGCTGTATGGCAGTGTTTGCCGGTCCGGTTGACCAGCAGAAAGCTCAACAACTGGGTGCTAAGTTCCTTGGTAAAAGCCAACTCCGTTTGGCGGCCACAGTTGCCGACCGTGGGGTTGCCGACTATTATGTTTTCAACGTGAGCAATGGTGAAGGCTTTGTAATAGTGGCGGCCGACGACCGCGTGAAGCCTGTTTTGGCTTATTCCACCACAGGTCATTTCGACCCTGAACGTGTGTCGGATGGATTCCAATTTACTTTGAACAATTTCTGTGAGGAAATACACTACGTCCGCGAGAACAATCTCAATGCCACCCCCGACATCATCGCTGAATGGGAATCGGTTTATCAGGCACGTGCCGTGGTAGGGCCGCTTTGTCAAACACTTTGGGACCAAGAATCCCCATGGAACAGCCAGTGTCCGGCCGACCCGCAAGGTCCCGGCGGTCATGTCTATGCCGGTTGCATCGCCACAGCTCTTGGCATGGTGATGAAATACCATGACTGGCCCAATCACGGAGAAGGCTCGCATTCTTACTCTTTTTCAGGAGGCTATGGCCAACAAACCGCCAACTTCGGCGAGACAGACTATCATTTCGAGCTGATGCCCTATACCCTTGATTCTCTCAGCACCGAGGAAGATTATTTCTATATCGCCCAACTTCTGTATCATATCGGTGTTGGCGTAGATATGGTCTATGGCCCTTATTCCAGTCTTTCATATGCCTCAATGGTGGGCAGTGCCCTGCGCAGCTATTTCCGCTACAACTGCGATGTCTATAAGCAGAAAGACGGAAATAATCACTACAGCAACGAGGAATGGGCCCAAATGCTGAAAAATGGCGGTCTGGACGAGCATTTGCCTTTGTTTTACAGTGGTACTGACGACAATAGTTCAGTCGGTCATGCTTTCGTGTGTGACGGTTACGACGAAAACGACTACTTCCACTTCAACTGGGGTTTGAGCGGCAGCGACGACGCTTGGTGCCCGATAGGCGCGCTCAATTACACGAGCTATTCCTTCAACACAGAAACAGGTTTCACTGGTCATATTGTTCCGAAACAGGGCGAATACTATAGCCGTCCCGACAGCATTGCCAACATGCAAGTCGTTGAGAATGTTAATTTTAACGGCATGACACTGCAATGGACCAACCCTATGTTGACGGTAGGAGGCGACGACTTGGCCTCCATCACTTCAGTCACCATCCGCCGCAACCGCGTGGTCATCGCCGAACTGACCGATGCCCCAGTGGGTGCCAACATGGAATATGAGGACAATGGCCTTGAGCCCGGCCTCTACGAATACGCCATCTACGTCACCAACGAGGCTGGCATCAGCCATACCGTCTACCGTAGCATGATCGTCGGCGAGAAATGCGACATCACCTTCATTCTTCACGACGACGGTGGCGACGGTTGGAAAGGCGCCTGCATCAGCGTAACCTCAGAAAGCGGCCAACGCATTGCCATAGTCGGCATGGACGAAGGCTCGGAAAAGACCGTCACCCTACCTCTACTGAAAGGCAACCTCGACTTCATATGGAACCATGGTTGGTTCCACATCTACTCTGGATGGGACACCGACCCTGAATGCTCGTTTAGCATCGTCAATGCAGATGATGAGGTGGTTTATACCTCCACCGACCTCCAAGCGGGTGTCTTCCTGACTTACGAGAACGACTGCGAGCCCAATAATGTTGCTGAAATTGAACTTGATGAAAGTATCCAGATATATCCCAACCCGACCAAGGGTTTGCTCAACGTGAGCGGCAACGGCACGATGCACATCACCGTGAGCAACCTTTTGGGACAGAAGATTTTGGAAGTGAACGCCGAAAACGACACCACACTCGACCTGAGCGGTAACGAATCAAGTATCTACTTCGTCCACATCAAAAGTGCTAACGGCGTGAAGGTGCAGAAGATAAACCTGCTTAAATAAATAAGAAGCCTCTTTGTTATGAAAAAGTCCATTCTTTCCATCATACTGTTATGTTGCTGCCTCGCGGCGTTTGCCAACGAGCCTGTTGAAGTGATGGTGCTAATGAAAGCCCGTTATGACCGCACCGAACTGTGCCGTCGGGCAGAGTTCCACCAAACAAGAGCCGCACGGCGCGACTATGTGGTGAAAGAACTGAAAGCTTTCGCCGAAGCATCACAACACGACCTCATGGTCACGCTAAAAGAACTTGAGCAACAGGGATTGGTGTCGTCGACAAGCTGCCTCTGGTCGGCCAATGCCATCAGTTTTACGGCCACAGAGGAAGTCATTCAAATGCTCAGCGGACGTTCTGATATTGAAAGCATTACACCTGTAAAAAAACACCAGTGCATCCCCGAGACGGAAATGACCAGCGAGGTTAAGGATGATTCTCGTTATACGATTGCCCCGAACCTCACGCAGGTGAATGCCCCTCAGGTGTGGGCGCAAGGCAACGAGGGCCAGGGTGTAGTGGTTGCTGTTATTGATTCAGGTGTGAATTACAACCATGTCGATATCGCCGACCATCTCTGGGATGGAGGCGATGAGTTCCCGCATCATGGTTGGGACTTTGCAAACGATGACGATGACCCGATGGACGACTTAGGACATGGCACACACTGCGCAGGTATAGTGTGCGGCGATGGCACTGCGGGCTTGCGTACGGGTGCTGCGCCTGAAGCCACTTTGATGTGCATCAAGAGTTCTAATAACGAAGGTCACACAACGCTTGTCAACATGGTCAAGGGGATGGAATTTGCAGTGGAACACGGCTGCGATCTCATCAGCATGTCGATGGGCATAGCTCAAGCCGAAGTGTCGGAAAGAGATCTGCTTCGCCATACCTGTGAAGCACTGTTGGATGCAGGCATCGTAGGCGTATTTCCAGCAGGCAACGAACACAACCTGCAGCATCTCTGCCCTATCCCTCTCAACATTCGCGTGCCAGGCAGCTGTCCGCCACCTTATCTCGACCCCGACCAGATGGTAAATCCGGGCGGTCTGTCATGCGTTATTTGCGTAGGTTCTGTCGATGAAAACGACACTGTGGCATCATCCAGTTCTGAAGGCCCTGTGACATGGCAAGATACTGAGTTTGGCGACTACGCCTACAATCCCGGCATGGGTCTCATCCGTCCCGACGTGTGCGCTCCGGGCGTGATAATATGGTCGCTGAAATACAACAATATCTATGACTACGATTATATGAGTGGCACTTCGCAAGCTACGCCTTGTGTAGCAGGCATAGTAGCCCTCATGCTGCATGAGAACCCCGAACTGAACCCTGCGGCCATCTGCCAAATCCTCGAAGAGACATCTTTAAAACTGACCCCGATCAAGAGCAACCGTACCGGCGTTGGACGAGTTGATGCGCTTGCCGCAGTCACAGCAGCAGCTGAATGGGACGGCGTAGTTCAACCGACTGTCGAAAATGTGACACTTTGGCCAAATCCTGCGGACGATATCCTGTTTCTGAATGTCAAAAATGATGCAACCGTCAGTATTTTCGACATGACAGGCCGTATGGTGAGGTGTGAACGTTACACTGGCCAAGTCGACGTGAGCCAACTGGTTCCCAGTGTTTATACCATCAAAATTGATGATATTACGGTAAGATTCATCAAAAAATAGACTTACCTGTGCTGGCTCGGATGTAGCTTGATATCTATCTTAAAATTGTTACGAAGGTCTTTGAGCACTGACTTCGGAACGTAGCATACTGCCTGATATTCGCCAACAGGGAAAAGGAACTCCAGACGTTTGCCGCCGAGAAGTTTCTTTCCAACGACACAGGTCGTAGTGACCGTCTCACCTAATTTAAAGCCACTGGTGGAGGCGCGACCGTTAAACTCAACTGCGGTATTCACGTCTTTGTCGTAGAGATCAATCATGGAGCCAAGGGTTGCCATCGCCTCATCGGTGGTAGCACCAAGCCAAATGGCGACCTCATAGATATTAAACACCTCCATGTTGAGGATTTCATCGGCGCCAAGGAATTTGGTGACGCGGCCCAAGCTGAGATAATAGCCGAATGAATCATCAGCTTCAGAATCCTTGTATGTGAAAATGGAGAACTCATCATCGTCGAAATCTACATCTGTCACCTCCACTCTCATGTCGACAGGCTGGTTCTGTGCATAGGCTGTGCCAATCGTAATGGCGCAAAGCAGTAATATTATCAATTTCTTTTTCATATTACAAAAGATGTATTTTTTGCAAAGATAAATCATTTTTTCTATTTTTGCAGAAAATATGATGATAAAAAAGGCCTTCTATATCATTCTTTGTCTCTTGATTCCCTTGATGACAGCTGCGCAGACGGAGGAAACGCCGAAGATGCGCAAGAACGAGGTCAAGGTGGCGCTGCTGTCGCTGGCCAGCGGCACGTCGAAGGTCACATACCAACGCTTAGTGTGTGACTATCAAGCTGTTGAATTCACCTTCGGTGTCATCGGATGGGGCTTCGATAAGCTCAAAGACAGCGACCCGCGCGGAACGGCATGGCGACTGGCATATAAATTCATCCAGATGAGCGGCTTCTACGTCAAGCCGGAGCTGTGCTACTCGTCGTACCGCTACAACCACGACACCGAAGGCCGACTCCAGGTCGACCGCGTTGCGCTGATGGGAGTGATAGGCTACGACTGGGTGATACGTTGGTTTGTGTTTGACATTTACGGCGGACTCGGACTGGCATGCGGCAACAGTAACCTCAGCAACTACCACCATGGATTCATCGGACTGAACCCCGACAGTCCGACGGCATTCACGGCCGGATTTAGAATCGGAGTGGCATTTTAGCATGAAAAATCCCTATTAATGGGGATGCCAACCAATTATTTTTCTTTGTAATTTTGCAGAATGAAAATTAGCATCGGATGACAACACTCGACAAACTCGAAATCGGACAGTCGGCGGTAATCAAGACCGTGAAGGGAAAAGGCTCGCGTCGCCAGCATTTCCTCGACATGGGCGTGATTCCCGATGCCGTGGTGAAGCTGGTGAAATACGCTCCGCTCGGCGACCCGATGGAGGTGATGATTCACGGCTACGCCCTCACGCTCCGCAAAGCCGACGCCAAGATGATCGAAGTGGATCTCATCGAAAAAACTGTCGATGAACCAAAAGACGATTTCGATGCTAACAGATTGTATATCACATCATTACCCGATCACAACGCCCACCCTGGACTCGGTGAGGAAGGTATCTATCACGACAAAACTCACGAAAAGCCAGTCCCGAAAGGTACTACGCTGACGTTCGCCCTCGCCGGACAGCAAAACTGCGGCAAGACCACCCTGTTCAACCAGCTGACGGGCGCCAACCAGCATGTGGGTAACTTCCCTGGCGTGACCGTCGACCGTAAAGACAGCGTCATCAAGAATCATCCTGATACGCTGGTGACCGACCTGCCGGGAATATATTCGCTTTCACCTTATACTAACGAAGAAATCGTCTCGCGCGAATTCATATTGAAAGAAAAACCGAAGGCGATAATCAACATCGTCGATGCCAACAACATCGAGCGTAACCTCTACCTCACCATGCAGCTCATGGAGCTCGGCACGCCTATGGTACTGGCGCTCAACATGATGGACGAGGTGCGCAACAACGGCGGCACCATCCTCGTCAACGAGATGGAGGCCATTCTCGGACTGCCTGTAGTGCCGATTTCGGCAGCTAAAAACGAAGGTGTCAACGAGCTTGTGGAACATGCCGTGCACGTGGCAAAATACCAGGAAGAGCCTGTGCGTCAGGACTTCTGCGATAAAGACGACAACGGCGGCGCGGTCCACCGTTGCCTGCACAGCATCATGCACCTTATCGAGGACCATGCGCAGAGAGCCGAGATACCGGTTCGTTTCGCAGCCTCGAAGCTCATCGAAGGCGACAACATCGTCCTCGAGGCTCTGCAGCTGTCGCAGAATGAGAAGGAGACACTCGAACATCTCATAGTGCAGATGGAGGAAGAACGTGGTTTGGACCGCGCCGCCGCGATGGCCGAGATGCGGTTCACCTTCATCAAGCGTCTATGCTCGAAGACAGTAGTAAAACCTCGCGAAAGCAAAGAATATCAACGTAGCCGCAAGATCGATAAGATTCTCACGGGCAAGTGGACGGCCATCCCGATTTTTATCCTCGTGATGATGGCTATCATCTACGTGTCGATCGACGCTCTCGGCGCTCCGCTACAGGACCTCCTCGACGACGGAATCTCGTGGCTGGCAGGTGTCTGCGGCGAGGCCTTGGCACGATGGGATGTAACGCCTGCGGTGCAGTCGCTGGTGGTCGACGGCGTCTTTGGAGGCGTCGGCACCATCATAAGCTTCGTGCCTATCATCATACTGCTGTTCTTCTTCCTGAGTATTCTCGAAGACAGCGGATATATGGCGCGCGTGGCCTTTGTGAGCGACAGCTTCCTACGTAAGCTCGGTCTCACCGGACACAGCATAGTGCCGCTCCTCATAGGATTCGGATGCACTGTGCCTGCGGTGATGTCGTCGCGTACCCTGCATTCAACACACGACCGTTGGCGCACGATATTGCTCACACCGTTTATGAGTTGCTCGGCGAAGATTCCGATCTACGCCTTTTTCACCGAGTATTTCTTCCCTCACCACGGCGGAGTGGTCTTGATAGGACTTTATCTCTTCGGAATCTTCGCCGGCATAGTCACCGCATTGATTACCAAGTGGTTAGGTAAGAAAGGCGACGTGGCTCCATTCGTGATGGAACTGCCTAACTACCGTATGCCGAGCTCGAAAAACGTGGCGCATCTGCTGTGGGACAAGACCAAGGACTTCCTCCAGCGCGCGTTCACTGTGATATTCGTCGCCTCGCTGGTAATTTGGTTCCTGCAAACGTTTGATTTTCAATTTAATATGGTCGAAAACGGCGAAGGAAGCATGCTCGCTGTCGTGGCGGGCTGGATTGCGCCAGTTTTCAGGCCGATAGGCCTCGGCGAATGGCAGATCGTCACCGCGCTAGTCAGCGGATTCATGGCAAAAGAGAGCGTGGTGGCTACCCTCGAGGTGCTCAACGCCATGCCGTTGTTCACCACCCTCACGTCAATCCCGATGCTGGTGTTCTGCCTGCTCTACACGCCTTGCGTGGCCGCTATGGCTGCCATTCGCCGCGAGCTCGGCACAAAATGGATGATCCTTGTGATTCTGTTCCAATGCTCCGTGGCGTGGCTTTGCGCGTTCGTTGTTTATTTAATTGCCGGGGCAATTATTTAACTCTTCGAGGCAATCCTTACATAAACAATCCGTGTAATTTTCTTTAAGATTTGCCCTCGCGCGATCGCTGAGGTGTATTGTTACGCACCAACAATTAATCGAATGCACACATTCGAATTCTTTTCCGCAACGAGGACAAATCTTTTTCATAACTAATTGATTATCTTATTATTACATGTTCAGTATAAACGTTGTCGCCACAATTGACGCGAACAAAATACATTCCCGGTTCCAAATCCGAAACGTTGATTTCGGTATCGGTGGTTGACATCACCATCTGTCCTGTAACACCGTAAATATCAATACGTTGCACGTTTTCGGCATTCACAAACAATTTGTCGTGTGCAGGATTCGGATAAACCGAAATCATCACCTCTTCCTGTTCGGCAACGCCAAATCCCGGTGTGTGTGCCTGGTCGTGAATCACGCCCACGGCGTCGAGGTCGAAGCCGCTCGATGCAAATGGTGTGGGCCATGGGTCGTTGATCGGATGTCCCTGGCAGTCATAAGTGGCATATTCAGGATCAATACAGCCAACGACGTCGACGATGCGCACATGGGTGATGCTGTTTTTGTCGAGGAGCGGATCATCGGGAACCTCGTCGAGGTCGAACGGGGTGCCGTAGAAAGCGCCGTATTTACCTGCGAAGTTATGAATCTGTGCTGGATCCATCGTAGCAAAGCCGCCAATCTGAGTCTCGTATTGCACTGCTGTTATTGCCGGGAAACGGAAGAAATGCTCGCCGTCGGAGCTAACTTCGCAGAAACCTATCTCCAGAAACCACTGACTGCCGCTCTTGAATCCGTTTTCAAACACTGCAAAGTCGGGACCTTCGCCATTGCATATAGGCGAAGCGAATGTTACTGTCGCCATGCCGCCATCGCCGAGACATGTTACACCCATTGTGCCTTGAGGAGCACCTATGGCATTGGCCGCAGGCCAACCAGCACCAGCCATACCACCACTTGGGTTGGAGATGTCCATCGGACCGGGTTCAGCCACGCAGCCGGTGGCCCAGCCGACAAAAACCGTAGAATCGGCGTGAATAGCCGTGGTGCCGGGCTGATCCTGTGCAGGAGCAAACTGCGCCCACAGGGCCACCGGCACCATAGCCATCAACAAAACTAGTAGTTTTCTCATTTTACAATGAGTTTAGTTGTCTTTGAAGCATTTTCACTTCTCACTGTAACGAAGTAAACGCCAGCCGACATATCGCTCAAATCGACGACATTCATTGTGCTTGTCATCACGCTGCGGCCTGTCATGTCGTAAATCTCAACATCCTTAAGGTTTTCAGCGTTGACATACAACACTTCTGTTGCAGGGTTCGGGTAAATCGAAAGTGCTGCAGCCTCGATTTCGTCGACGCTGGTGTAGACTGTCACAGGCTGAACTGGTGTTTCCCAAACATATGTCCACTGTGCAATCTCTGTAGCGATAGTATAGTCGCCCCATTTCACAAAGTCGCCATTGACTACTGTTTGCTCGTCAAAAGTCAACCATGGTGCCACGCCATTCAAATTGTACATGGCGTTATAACCAACAAGTTCATAATGAACTTCATTATAGTTGAATGTGAGGTCGGTAAGACTCATACCACCCCATGGAGACGGCTCGTCATTATAAGCGAAGCGAAGGTCAACATCAGCTATAGCTTGCATCATTTCTTTAATTGTGACGCTTTCAGTAGCAAATCTGTAACCCCAAGCATAGCAAACATCTTCCGGGTCAGCAAAGTTTATGGCAAAAATAGCTTCATTATCACCTTCACCAATCCAATATTGGATATCAGCTGCCGCAATCATTGCCTCTTCGCCTAAAGCGTAAACCGGAGCCACTTCTTTTTCATAGACATAAATCCAGTTTATAGGATCAATCATTGTGCCGCATTCGGTGTCGCCGATTTTCACGTATTCGCCGTCAGCGACTGTCGCTTCGTTAAATAAATCCCAAGTTGATTCACCATTGATAAGATAAGTAAGCCATCCCGGTGTCACGAGACTCAGATCGAGCACTCCGTCGTTGAAATGAATGTCGTTGATAAATGATTCACCTTCATAGCTGAAACGGTAATCAGCTGCCGCGATGTCGTCCATCATGGTTTTCATAACGACATTTTCGCCAATGAAACGGTAACCCCAAGCCAATGCTGTGTCAGGCTCTGCCCAGTTGACGATGAAAACAGCTTCACTTTCGCCCTCTCCAATCCAGAATTTGATTTGTGAAGGGTCGATTGTCGCATCTTGCTGTGCGAACAGGTTGGTCGTAAACAGACCGAAGATTCCTAAAAGGAAAAACAACGTAAATTTTTTTACCATAATTACTTAGATTTTAAAGGTTTAATAATACTTTAATTACCTCAAAACCTCAAGGAAAAATGTTGGGAGACCTTAATGAATAAGGAGAAGCCAGCTTTTATCCCGAAAGCTTTGTTTACGATTTGTGGCAGGTCTTCTGACTCGCTCCTTGAGGTCTGCCGCCTTCCCGAAACGCTTGATTTCAGTGGCATAGTGACAGATTTAAGAGTTCACAGCAGCGGGAACTGTCCGGGAATTTCACCCGATTCCCTATTAAGCCTCATCGGCACCATAAATCGCTGCAAATATACAAAATTTTTATATTACAAATCCATTTCAACAGAAACAGATTCCATTTTTCCACCTAAAGGTGGATTCATTTTCTTAATCTTGACCCAGGCATAACTAACCGCCGGAAATTCCTTTTTTATGGCATTTAAGATGCGCTTGGCGACGTTTTCAAGCAATTTTGAGGAAATCATCATCTCGCGCTTCACGACGGCGTAAACCTCCTGATAGTTGACGGTGTCGTCAAGATTATCAGTCTCTTCAGCCTTCGAGGTGTCGACCTCCATGCTCAGATCCACGTTGAACCACGTCCCTATCTTGCGCTCCTCTTCGAAGCAGCCATGATAGGAATAAAATTCCATTTTTTCAATTGAAATAATGGCCATTATCCTAAGATTTTTATACCTTTTTCAATACGTTTCAATGCCTCGTCTTTGCCGATGAGACCAAGGATTTCATGGATATGCGGGCCCTTGCCTGCTCCGACGAGCATCAGTCGCAATCCGTTCATCACCGGTCCCATGCCGAGCTCGTTCTTGGTAATCCACTCATTCAAAACCTTGTCGATGTTTTCAGCGCTGAAATCGTCAATGTTTCTTATCACTTCCGAAGCCTGACGCATCAGGTCGGCTGAATTTTCTTTCCAGCGTTTCTTCACCGTCACCTCGTCGTATGTGGTTGGCTCCTCAAAGAAGAAGAAGCTCTGATCCCACATCTCTTTTACGAAGTTGACACGGTCTTTCACCAACGCCGCAACCTTTGTAACGTATTGAATATCAGCGTCGATGTTCTTTTCTGTCTTCAGCCATTCCTGATATTCCTTGCCTACTTCCTCGCTTGAGCGGCGCATCAGATAT
This sequence comes from Bacteroidales bacterium Bact_22, assembly GCA_001603665.1. Lineage (GTDB taxonomy): Bacteria > Bacteroidota > Bacteroidia > Bacteroidales > F082 > Limimorpha. Next base: position 37,794 of record LUZN01000017.1, on the reverse strand, counting down.
TCGTGGTTAAACCATTTCGCCTTCTCCACGTTAAATCTTGCTCCCGACTTGCTGCAGTGGTCGAACGAGAACGCCTGTATAAGCTCGTCCATCGAGAAGATCTCCTGCTCTGTTCCTGGGTTCCAGCCAAGCAATGCCAGCATGTTGATAAATGCCTCTGCATAATATCCCGACTGCTTGTATCCCGACGAAATCTCATGTGTCTCAGGATTCTCCCATTGCATAGGAAACACTGGGAATCCCAAGCGATCGCCGTCACGTTTGCTGAGTTTTCCGTTGCCGTCCGGTTTGAGTAACAATGGCAAATGTGCAAACTCCGGTGCCTCCCATCCGAATGCCTGATACAGAAGCACATGCAACGGCATCGACGGAAGCCATTCCTCACCACGAATCACGTGTGAAATCTTCATCAGATGGTCATCAACGATGTTTGCCAGGTGATATGTCGGCATGCCGTCTGATTTGAACAAAACCTTGTCGTCCAAAGTGTTGGTGTTCACCTTGATATCTCCACGGATGATGTCGTGCATCTCAACCACGTAGTTTTCAGGCATCATGAAACGAACGGTGTATGGAGTGCCGTTTGCAATGAGCTCGTCGACGTCTTCCTTGGTCATTGTCAACGAGTTACGCAGCTCCTGACGTGTCTCGGCGTTATAGATAAAAGTCTTTTTCTGTGCTTCGGCTTCCTTGCGGAGGTTGTCGAGTTCCTCAGCTGTGTCGAATGCATAATAAGCATGGCCTTTCGCAATCAGTTCGTCGCTGTATTGTTTGTAAAGAGGCTTGCGGTTGCTCTGTTTGTAAGGGCCGTAAGGACCACCCACGATATCGCTTTCGTCGAATTTAATGCCGCACCAGTCGAGCGATTTAATGATATATTCCTCAGCGCCCGGCACAAAACGTGTCTGGTCGGTATCCTCAATGCGGAGCAGCATCTTTCCGCCGTTTTTCTTGGCGAAAAGGTAGTTATACAAGGCGGTTCTCACGCCGCCGATGTGCAACGGTCCGGTAGGACTTGGAGCAAAACGAACTCTTACTTCTTTCATTTCTCAAAAATTTTTGCAAAAATAGGAAAAAGTTTACATAGTTTACGTAGTTTAATAGCTTAAAAATCAAAAAAAACAGTTTTTTCTTGCATTAATAAAAATTATGGTATAATTTTGCGAGTGCATACGATTACAAGACAATTCAAACCAATGTTTAACTAAAATCAATAAGCTATGAAGAGATTTTTACTTCTTGTTTCAGCAATGCTGGTCATGACTAGCGTTATTGCACAAAATTTTGATGTTTATGCATCAGGTTACTACACACAAGACGGCCAGAAGCATGCTGTGGTGTTTAAAAACAATGAAAAAATCCACGACATTTGCAATGGATCGTCTGATAATATTTCAACAAGTGTTGTGGTGGATGAATCCACTAACGACGTTTATTGGGTTCGTAACAATGACGTCTATGGTGATGTGTACAAAAACTCAGCAGTGTTCCTAAACAACGTAAGCAACACACACGTTAATGATTTATGCTACTCCAATTATGTCTTTGCCGCTGGTTATAAGGATGTTAGTGGAGTACAAACCGCTGTACTATGGAGAGGCTCCGACACAACGCCATTGTATACGTATGGTGACGGCACCCATGAAAGCGAAGCCACATGTGTTATCATTGCTGCTGGCATGGCTTATGTCGGTGGTTATATGTACACCAGCTCGTCTGAATATCATGGTGTTGTCTGGTATTCGGGGTCTCCGGTAATGACCCTTTCCGCAAACACCAAGATTTATGATATCGCCTATTATAATAACGAACTTTATGCTGTTGGTACAGAGGTTGTTGGCAAAGCAACGCACTTGAAAGTTTGGAGAGATGGTAATGAGATGTACACACTCACTGAATCCGGATCAAGCCGCGCCAGCATCTGCATTTATGGTGGCGATGTTTATGTTGCTGGTTACGATGGCAGCCCTGACAAGGTATGGAAGAACGGTGAAGATATCTACAGCACAAGTCAATACTTCAAAGGTGTTACTGTTAACAGTGAGGGTATTTTCTGTGCCGGTGGCACCAAGATTTACCTAGATGGTGTGGAGTATATTGCGCCAAGCGGTATCGACATGTTTAACGCAATTTATGTAACCACTGAATGTACTGACAGTGATGTCCGTACATTGCCTTACACAGAGGATTTCGCTATGGGTGCAACCGACTGGACTTGCTGGACAGTGACAGATGAAGGCCAAAATAGCACTTATAACTCTAAATGGTGTCTTGAAGATCAACTCTATGGAGGTGATTACAATGCCTTCCATAGATGGAATAGCGATGCGGCACAGGAGGGATGGCTTATTAGCCCGCGTATTTCACTTAACGGTGTCACCACGGCTGAACTTAGCTTTAATACACGCGAAGCATGGGCTGAAGATTACACATACGAAGGTGTTTGGGTCTCAACAACTGGCACGAATCCAAGTAACTTCCAGGAAGTATGGACACAGTCAAATCCAATGGACTCATGGTATTATGTAAGTATCGACCTCTCGGCTTTTGCAGGTCAAAACATATATGTAGCATTCAAATACACAGGACAAGACGGTCACGGTTGGTATGTTGATGACATATATATCAACGGCAACTTAAGTGTTGGTGAAAATTCATTGGATGCTGTTGCAGTATATCCTAACCCAGCCAACGATGTGCTTTACATCAGAGGTCTCGAGAACACTACAGAAGTCAACATCTACAACGCTACCGGCGCTTTGGTGAAGACAGTCGTCACCAACGGTCAGGATGAAATCAACATCAACGACCTTGCAGCTGGCCTCTACCTCGCCCGCTTCCAAGGCAGAACCGTGAGATTCACGAAGGAATAGTTGATAATTGACAATTGATAATTGTAGAGACGCCATAGTATGGCGTCTCTACATTTTTTTATTAATTTTGTCGTTTCCAGGAATTTTCGTATCTTTGCAAGTTTATACATTATAGTAATGAAAAACATTGCGTTGATATCGAAAATCGAGCGCTTCATCAGGAAGTTCTACCTCAACCGCCTCATCCAAGGCGTGCTGATAGGACTCATCTTGATGATTGCCTTGTTCCTGATAATCAACGGAATCGAGTATTTTTCATGGCTTCCGCAAAAAGGAAGGTTGGTGCTACTGCTGCTCTTCATCCTCGGCAGTCTGTTTGTCACTGTCTTCTATTTCATTATTCCTATCGTCAATATCATCCGCTTCCGCAAAAAGATGACCGACGAACAGGCCTCAGTTATCATCGGAAAGTTCTTCCCAGAGATCAGCGACAAGCTCCTAAACACCATTCAGCTTTCGAACGAATTTTCGCAAGATGCTGATAATGAATTACTTGCAGCCACAATAGAGCAGCGTACAGAGAATTTGAAGCCTATCAATTTCTCTGATGCGGTTAACCTGAAAGAGAATTATAAATACCTGAAGATATTCGGATTAGCATTCGTCATTTTAAGTATTACTTTAATATTTTTACCCGATTTCGGCAAAAAACCGGCTGAGCGTATCATCAACTACTCGCAGGAATATGTAAAACCCCTGCCCTTCAACGTCGAGCTCTCAGCCACAAGTCTCGAAGCCACGCAAGGCAAAGACATGGAGTTCAGCATTCACGTCACAGGCGAACGCATCCCGAATACTTTTTATATCAAAAGTAATACAGGCATCCGCATGATGAACCAATTGAATACCAACGACTTCCGTTTCGTCTTCAAAAATGTTTATCAAAACGAGGAATTCTTCGTCGAAGGCGGCGACTATCGCAGTCAGACGATAAACCTCACCGTCAGACCGAACCCAACGATGATGTATTACGAGGCACGACTGACATTCCCGACGTATATCCATCGCAAAAACGAGAACCTCAGCGGCAAAACGCGCATCATAGTACCGCAGGGCACCAATGTGGAATTCGTGTTCCATACACGCGATGTGGATTCAATATTCATCAATGATACAATTGCAATCGATAATTCAATATATGAAATTAATGCCCTGAAATCCACGAAATTTACGGTTTCATTGCACAACGAATGGAACACCACCGACCCGATAACGTTCACGGTCGACGTTGTGCCGGATGCCTATCCCGACATCCAGGTGCAGAATTTCCATGAGGATTTCGCCAAGCAGACATACTATTCAGGACTTATCGCCGACGACTACGGCTTCACCAAGCTTCTTTACCATTTCGAAGTGGAAGGAAAACCACAGCAGTCATTCGTCAGAAATATCCCTATTGACAAGCGTAATACTCGCACTTCGTTCTACTATAGCATTGATATTGATACACTTACGCTTTATCGTGGTGATGAAATAAAGGCTTATTTCGAGATCTTCGACAACGATGGAATCAACGGTCCGAAAGCCAAGCGCTCGGAAGTGTTTTATCTGGTTCTGCCGACAACCGAACAACTTGATTCGATAGCTGACAATACTGAAAATCAAATACTTAACAACCTCAATCAACGTTCCGATGAACTTCAAAATCTCCGTAAGGATATAGAAGACATGCTTCGCGATCTGATGTCTAAAAAAGAACTCGACTGGAGCGATAAGGAGAAGATGAAAGAACTTCTCGAGAAGCAGAAAGAGGTGCAGCAGGAATGGGAAAAGATTCAAGATGAACAGAAGGAACTGTCAGATTTCATTAAAGAAAACGAGCTTTCGTCGGAAGAGCTCATCAAGAAACAGGAAGAGATAAATAAGCTTTTCGACGAGGTTATTCCCGACGAGATGAAGAAGCTGATGGAAGAGATTGAGCAGCTGCTCAACGACATGCCGCGAGAGCGTATGCAGGAAATCATGAAAGACCTCAAGAAAAACAACGAAAACCTGCAAAATCTGATGGATCGCAACCTCTCGCTGCTCGAACAGCTGAAGGTCGAGAAAGACATGAACCAGCTCATGGATGAAATGCAGAAACTCGCCGATGAATTGCTTGAAAATACCGACTCTATCTCGGCGCAAGACGCTGAAAATCAATTCAATAAGCTTGAGCAGAACCTCGACTCGATAATTGAGCGCAACGAAGGCTTGAACGACCCATTCGACATCGACAAAGACGAGGAAGCCTTCGACGATATCGAGCAAGACCTCGACGATGCTGCCGATTCGGAGAATTCGGGCGACAACGACGATGCCCGACAGCAGAAGCAGAAAGCCGGCAAGAAGATGCAGCAGATGGCCGAAAACATGATGTCGCTGATGATGGGCAGCGGCATGGAACAGCTGGCCGAAGACGCTTATCTGGTGAGGATTCTGCTCGAGAACGTAGTGCGTTCGTCACATGCCGAAGAAGCCCTGATGCTCGAGGTCGGCTCGATGAAAAAAGACGACCCGACGGTGTCGCAGAAGATCGGCCGTCAGCAGGAGATACTAGAGAACTTCGCTATGGTCGACGACTCGCTGCGTAAGATGGCGATGCGACAGACAGCCATTAAGAACTTCGTATTCAACGAGTTACAGGTTATCAACCAGCAGCTGGAGTCATCAATGAAAGACATCCTGGAGCTGCGTTTCGGCACTGCCACTCAGAAACAGCAGACGTCGATAATGTCGATGAATAACCTCGCCCTGATGCTCGCCGAGTCGCTCAAGGATATCGACATGCAGATGGACGGCATGGGCGGCAAAGCCTGTCCGAAACCAGGCAAGCAGAAAGGCCAACGGCAGGCAAAATCGATGAAAGAGATGCGTGACCTGCAGCAACAGCTGGGCGAGCAACTCAAGAAGATGCAACAGCAGATGCAGCAGCAACAGCAAAACGGCACGCCAATGCCGACTATGAGCGAGGAACTGGCGCGTATGGCCGCCGAACAGGAGATGATACGCGAAGGGATGCAGCAGATTCTCGAAGAGATGAAGCAGAACGGCATCCTAGGCGATGACGGCATCAACCAGATCATCAAAGACATGGAACGGCTCGAGGAAGACATTGTGAATAAGCGCATCACCAACCAGACGATAAAGCGCAATAAAGACATAACGTCGCGAATGCTGAAGGCCGAAAAAGCCCAGCAGGAACGCGAAAAGGAGGAGAAACGCAAGTCGGATGAGTACAAAGGGACAGAAAAAACGCATAATATCGATGAAATTCGGTACGAAGAAAGCATAAAGAAGCAACAGGACTTCTTGCGTACGAATCCTATTGAATATCAGCCGTTTTATAAACAAAAGATAAATGAATATTTCTTTAAGAAAAAATGATTAAATTTGAAAGCATAGACATCGGATTTCCACCGTTGAATCAGCGGTTAGCCAAGGAATGGATTGAGGAGTTTGTCGCCTCTTACGGCAAGAAAATCGGCGAGTTGTACTACCTCTTCTGCAGCGACGAGTACCTCCTCGACTTCAACCAGAAGCGGATGAACCACGATTTCTACACCGATATCGTGACGTTTCCGCTGAACGATTGTGTGGAGTATCTCTCGGGCGAGTTCTACATCAGCGTAGACCGTATCAAAGACAACGCCGAGCAGATGAACAAGCCGTTCAGGGACGAGTTTCACCGAGTGTTGGCGCACGGAGTGTTGCACCTTATCGGTTTCGACGACAAGACTGACGCCGCTGCCGCCGAGATGCGCGAGCAAGAGGAAAAATGTCTAAAAATGCGACGTAATGAATTGTAAGTCAAATGGTTATATAAATTGTTCCACGTGGAACATTGGAGATTTTAAAATGATATTCGAAAATTACGATGTGATTGTGGTCGGTGCGGGCCACGCAGGATGTGAGGCGGCGGCAGCGGCGGCCAACCTCGGCAACAAGACCTTGCTCATCACCATGAACATGAGCTTCATGGCGGCGATGTCGTGCAACCCCGCCGTGGGAGGCATCGCCAAAGGCCAGATAGTGCGCGAGATTGACGCGCTGGGCGGACAGATGGGCATTATCGCCGACAAGACGATGATACAGTTCAGGATGCTGAATAAGTCGAAGGGACCCGCTGTGTGGAGCCCGCGCGTACAGAGCGACAAGGCCGCGTTCTCATCTGAGTGGCGAAACACCCTGGAGCACACCAAGAACCTCGAGTTCTGGCAAGACCATGTCGACGGATTGATAGTCGAAGGCGACCAGATCAAAGGCGTGCACACCATGATGGGCGGCGACGTACATTCAAAGACTGTCATCCTGACTAACGGCACCTTCCTCAACGGTAAGATCTTCATCGGTGAAAAGTCGTTCTCAGGTGGCAGGATAGGCGAAGCGGCGAGCCACGGCATCACCGAACAGCTGGTGGAGTTGGGCTTCGAGGCCGACAGGATGAAGACAGGCACGCCGGTGAGAATCGACGGTAGAACCATCGACTTCAGCAAACTGGCAGAGCAGAAAGGCGATGAGGAAGTGACTGGCTTCTCGTTTATGAACGTGGCGAAGCCGCTTCAACAACGCTCCTGTTATATCGCATACACATCACAGAAAGTACACGACATACTGCGTAAAGGATTCGACAAATCGCCGATGTTTACGGGCAGAATCCAAGGCATCGGACCGAGATATTGTCCGAGCATCGAAGATAAGATAGAGCGTTTTGCGGGCAAAGACTTCCACCAGCTCTTCGTGGAGCCGGAAGGAGCGACAACCTGCGAGTATTATCTCAACGGATTCAGCTCCTCGCTGCCCGAAGACATACAATACGAAGCCCTGCGCAACATCGAAGGTTTTGAAAACGCCAAGATTTTCCGTCCGGGATACGCTATAGAATACGACTTCTTCCCTCCTGATCAGCTGTATCACAGTCTGGAGACGCATAAGATTCACGGCTTGTTCTTTGCCGGACAAATCAACGGGACCACAGGCTATGAAGAAGCCGCGGCACAAGGTTTAATGGCCGGAATCAACGCTCACAGGCTTTTGCACGACGAAGAACCGGTGGTTATCAGTCGCGACGAAGGCTATATCGGCGTCTTGATCGACGACCTTATCACCAAGAGCGTCGACGAGCCTTACCGAATGTTTACGAGTCGCGCAGAATACCGTATCTTATTGCGCCAGGACAACGCCGATGCACGTCTGACGCCTCTTGGATATAAGCTCGGACTGGCCACAAATGAACGTTATGACGTATTCCAAGAAAAACAGCAACGGATTCAGAATCTGGTGCAGTATTTGAAAGACACAAACATCGCACCCGAAGAGATCAACGATCTTCTTTTGGCGAAGGAAACACCTGAAATCAGCGGTAAAACACGTTACGCTCATGTGTTGACCCGCCCGCAGGTCAGTCTGCGTGAAATCATCGAGCATGTGCCAACGCTTGGAGGTCGGAACGACCTCGCCGACGAGGCCACGCGCAGCGTGGTCGAGGAGGCGGAGATACTAGTGAAATATGAAGGATACATCGACAAGGAACGTGAGGTAGCAGATAAGCTCAAACGCCTCGAAGACGTGAAATTGAGTCCGGATTTCGACTATAATGCCCTGCACTCGCTGACAATCGAAGCCCGACAGAAGCTGACGAAGCATAAGCCTCAAACCCTGGGCCAAGCCTCGCGCATCAGTGGTGTTTCGCCTGCAGACATTTCGGTTCTTGCTGTGTTTTTGGGTCGATAATCCAAAATGTTTCACGTGGAACAATTTTTGAAAATAACAATAAATACAATATATCATGAGCGTTAAATGCCCATTTTGTGAATCAGAAGACACCCGCTTGCACCTCAAGTTGAAGGATTATTTCCTGTCGCTGGAAGAATTCGAAATCCACGAGTGCAACGAGTGCAAACTGCTTTTCACAATGCCACGCCCCGACGCCACAGCCATCGGGAAGTACTACAAATCGGAGGATTATCTCAGTCACAACGAGCATAAAAAAGGTCTTGTGCCCTGGATTTACAACCGCGTTAAAAAAATTAACGTAAAAAGCAAGTATAAAAGGTTATGTAAAGTTATGCATGGCCAAAAATCGAGTATACATAACTTTACAGAACTCCTCGACTTTGGCTGTGGCGTCGGGGATTTCCTGCATTATGCCCAACAGAAAGGCTGCGAGGTGATGGGCTGCGATCTGAGCGAAGACGCGCGCAAAATAGCGTCGGAAAAACTGGGTAAAACCATCGTCACACCCGAAGAAATATTCGCGCTCCCCCACTCCACTTTCGACGTAATCACAATGTGGCACGTGCTAGAACATATCGACGATCTGCATAATCAGGCCGAACAGCTTCACCGTTTGTTGAAAGACAACGGACGACTCGTTATCGCCGTGCCGAACTATAAATCGTACGACGCAGAATACTACCAAGACAAATGGGCGGCCTACGACGTGCCGCGACATCTGAATCATTTTCATAAAGAGTCGCTGGAAAATATTTTCAAAGGAAAATTTCAACTCAAAAGTATTCATCCGATGAAATGGGACGCATTTTATATCTCGATGATGAGCGAAAAATTCGCCGGCCATGGCAACACCTTCATCCGCGGCATCATCCGAGGATGGAAGTCGAACCGCAAAGCCCGTCGCAGCGGAGAATATTCGAGTTTGATCTACGTTTTCGACAAGATTTGATTTTTGGCCATTTTTAGCCGTTTTAAGACGATTTTGGATTTTTATGAGTTGCCGGTCAAAAATTTTTAGAAAATGTCGTAAATAAAAGCAATTTTTGGAACGATTTTTGTTACAAACAGGGTCATGAAGAAAATATTTATCATACTAATCGCCATCGCGCTCATCGCCGTCTCGTTTTTCGTGTACGAAAAAAATGAGAGCGACGAGAACGCCGACATGGAACAGTTCGCCAAAGTGATAGCCGACGAATCGGATAAAGATTTTGAAACGGCGGCTTCAATATTCGTCGAGAAGTTGAAAAACGACCAGACCTTCAACGGCTGGTTCGAAAATAACATCCCAAGCGATGACTCTATTTTCAGATATCTTAAAATCCAATATTTCGACAAGATCGAACTTCTTCGCGACTACGCCATCACCTTCGCGCTTTGCGACAATGACACATATATTAAAATAGACGGCGACAACGAAGTGCTCTGCAACGACTGGTTTGTAAACCTCATCGACAATAACGACAAGACAGTTATCAACGACAACCTCTTCCAGGTCGACGACCCTACGACCGACACCTATTATCTTATTTCAGTAGATTTCCCGGGCAACCACAGCATCTTCCTTGAGTTTTACAAAAATAAAAATCTCAACCAATATGCAACCAATAACCTGAAAAACTACTCTTTCAGCATCTACAAAAACAATATCCTCGACTATAAATTCGGTAACTACCTCTACCCTAACAGTCTGAAAAATTTTATTTCGCAAGACAATGGCATCCATAAAGGAAATAGATATAAACATTTGATATTCAACGTTTTAAATCACAATAAAACTATCATCGTTACAATCGAATATGAACGCTGGCTTCGTTTCGTGGCGCCGTTCTCAATCATTTTCTTCGCCCTGCTTCTCTCCTACTTCCTTTATTTATATTTCTACTCAAGCCACACTCAGTTCCGTAAGAGTTTCCACGGCAAGATGCAAATCACCATCCTGCTGACTTTGGCATTTTCATTCTTCATCGTCGGGTTTGTATCCTTCTTGTTTTTGAACAATAATATTAAAAAGAAAACAGAAATCTTGCAATACAAACAGGCTAATATCATTCGTAACAAATTGGAAACCAATATCTTAGACGAAAATAGCCTTACAAATAATGATTTTCTGCATAACCTTGCCGAGACTTTCATCTGCGATATAAAAATTTATGACCTCGACGGAAATGTGATCAACTCCACTTTAAGTGATCACGCTCATGTAGATGATTATCAGTCGATTAATGAAAACGCCTATCATGTTATTTGCGAAGAAGGAGCCGGATATTTCATGCAGACAGAATGGTATGGCGATGAGAAATGCAGTGCCTACTACTTCCCTATTCTCGACAAAAACAACGAGCTGATCGCAGTTCTAAATGTCCCATATTTCGACTCGGATTCAGAATACGATGATAGAATCTCGAGTTTCATCCTTAATTATATCAACATCATCATCGTTTTGCTCTGCATCACGTCAATCATCATTATTTTGATTACACGCAAAACGCTTAAGCCTTTGAAAATCATTGAGGAACAGATGGGAAAGACCAACTTTGGAGTGAACAACGAACCTATCGAATGGAACAGCCGCGACGAGATCGGAGCGCTCATCCAACAATATAATAAGATGCTTGTGCAACTCGAGAATGCCGCCAACCAACTCGCCCGCAACGAACGTGAGAACGCCTGGCGCGAGATGGCACGACAAGTGGCGCACGAGATTAAGAACCCGCTCACCCCGATGCGACTGAATATCGAGTATCTGCAGATGCTTTGGGAGAGAAAAGATCCTAATTTCGAAGAGAATTTCAAGGAAACACTTACCTCGCTTCTCGAGCAAATAGAGACACTTTCGAAGATTGCAACAGCATTCTCCAATTACGCTAAATTGCCGGAAAATACCCCTACAACCTTCGACCTCAGCGAGCTTCTGAAGAGCACTATAAAACTCTACGACGTTGAGAAAAACATCTCTATCACATTGATTTACAATGAGAAAGAAGAATGGCCTCTCTTCGCCGACCGTAACAACCTCGGACGAGTTTTTGGAAATATCATTAAAAACGCCATTCAAGCCATCGGCTCAGAACCCGGTCACATCGAATTGATACTCAGCAGGTTAGGGGAGAGGTACAAGATAAAAATCTCCGACAACGGCTGCGGCATCAAAGAAGAAGACAAGGCAAAGATTTTCTTCCCGAACTTCACCACGAAATCGAGCGGAATGGGCGTCGGACTGTCGGTGTCGCAAAACATAGTGCAGGCTATGGGAGGCAATATCACCTTCTCGAGCAAAGTGGGAATCGGAACGGTTTTCACAATTGATATACCTATTTTAAAAGAAATGTAATATATTTGCAAGTTGAAACGTTAATAATTCGTCATTTCGAGCGGAATGAAATGGGGTCGAAATGACGCTGATAAAATGATATGAGTAGTAACCCAATAAAAGCACTCGCTGGCCAAACCGTCATCTACGGCATGGGAACAATAGTGCCGCGCTTGCTGAATTATCTTTTGGTCCCGCTTTACACGCGCGTTTTCGCCCCCGGAGTGTACGGTCAGATCACCGACCTCTACGCCTGGATAGCATTCCTCCTTGCCCTGCTGACCTACGGCATGGAGACCACCTTCTTCCGCTACACGCAGAAAGAGAACCCCGACAAGGTGTTCAACAACATCATCTCATGCATAATCACCACGACGGGAATCTTCCTTATTTTGTATTGCTGCTTATATCAAAACTTTGCGCATCTCATTCAGTATGAGCATAATACTCAATATGTGCTCTTCCTCGGAATAATCGTAGCACTCGACGCCTTGACAGCTGTTCCATTTGCGAAGCTGAGAAGAAATAATAAAGCTAAGTTATTCACTATCATTAAGATAGCAAACGTTACGCTTTGTGTGGCTTTGAACCTGTTTTTCTTGCTTGTTATCCCGGAAACGGCCTTGGCAATATCCGATAAGGTGTTCGGTCCGCAAGCCGGATTGCTTGTCTGGGTGCTGATTTCCAATGTTTTGTCGAGCTTCCTTAGCCTGCTTTTGCTGCTTCCGCAGTTTAAAGGCTATCATTTCGAACTTGAAAAGAATTTCATCCGTCCGATGCTGGCCTACGCATTGCCGATTCTGCTCATCAACCTCGTGGGAATGGTCAACGAGGTGGCCGACAAGATCTTGATAAAATATCTCACCCCGATTCCTGATGCCGAAAGTCTGGCAATGCTCGGCATGACAGGGGGGGAGTACGCCCTACAGCAGCTCGGCATCTACGGCGCCAACTTCAAGCTCGCGGTGTTGATGACCATCTTCATCCAGATGTTCCGCTACGCCTCCGAGCCTTTCTTCTTCGGCAAGGCCAAGGACCGCAACGCGCCTGAGCTTTACGCCAAGGTGATGACATATTTCGTGATATTCTGTCTGCTAATCTTCCTCGGCGTGATGCTTTACATCGACGTGCTGAAATATTTCATCGGAAGAGGCGGCAGCAACTACCACGAAGGCTTGATTATCGTACCTATCGTGTTGATAGCCAATATGTTCTACGGCATAGTCTTCAACCTCTCGATATGGTTTAAGCTCACCGACAGAACCTTCTCCGGCACCATAATCTCGATTATCGGCGCCTCGGTAACATTACTTTGTCTCTTCATCCTTGTGCCGCGCATCGGTTACCTCGGCGCCGCCATCGCACACCTCGGCTGCTACACCATCATGATGCTTGTGTCGTACCTCTGGGGACAAAAAGTGTTCCCGGTGCCATATCAGGTCGGAAGAATCGTCATGTACATCGCGTTGGCCGTCGGACTGTTCCTGATAAGCACCATCTTTGGCGACTACAGTCTCGCTATCCGCTTGACTATCAACACATTACTGATATTAGTTTATTTAGGTATTGTCTTTGTTTTTGAACGTAAAAATCCTTTGAAAATATGAAATTGAACATTGTTAATAAATCTGACAACGCTATGCCGGCTTACGAGACAGTGAACTCGGCAGGCATGGACCTCAGAGCGTATCTCCCTGACGGTGAATTAGTTATAAAGCCAATGCAGCGCGCTTTGGTGCCAACAGGACTCTTCATGGAGATCCCGGTAGGTTACGAAGGACAGGTTCGTCCACGCAGCGGACTGGCCATCAAGAGCGGCATCACGGTTTTGAACTCGCCGGGTACCATCGACGCCGACTATAGGGGAGAGGTGAAGGTGATTCTGATCAACCTGTCGGATGCCGACTTCGTTATTAAGAGCGGCGACCGCATCGCACAGCTCGTCATCGCCAAGCACGAACAGCCGGAAGTGGTTGCGGTTGAGACACTTAGCGAGACAGAGCGAGGTGCTGGAGGGTTTGGACATACTGGAAAGTAAAGTTAATTTGAAGGGGGTTCCTCACCCCTAAAGGGGTTCGGAATGACAATTGGTTTATCCGTTGTCAAATTGTCATTCCGAGCAAAGCGAGGAAACTCCTGTAAAATAGAAAAGCATTTGATGAAAGTTAAATTATTAATATTAGTTGTATTGATGTCTCTTTTGAGTGAATCCTTTGCTCAGAACGACAGCATTGTGCCCAGAAGCCTCCCGAAAAACGCCGAGTATTTCTCGAAAGGCCTCGAGGCGAAGTACAACGAAAACTATCCTGTTGCCATCTACAACTTCGAGCAGGCACTGAGGTTTTACGACGAAGACGACGCCTCAATGTACGAGCTCTCGGCCTTGTATCAGCAAGACGGCCGCAGCAGCGAAGCCCTCTCGATGATTCAGCAGGCAGTCAACCTGCAGCCCGACAACAAATGGTACCAGATCCGTCTGGCCCAGCTGCATCTGCAAAACTCCGATTACCGCACCTTCATAAATATCTACGATAAGCTGATGGAGGCGGAACCCGACAACCTGGAGTATGTCGAGACTTACATCGACGTGCTTCTGCGTGTGGGCGATTTCAACAAAGTGCTTGAAAAACTTGATATTTTGGAACAGCAAGTCGGTAAAAACGAGTATATCTATCTTCAAAAAATTCAGATTTACGACGAGCAGGGCAAGAAAGACAAAGCCATCGAAGAGATGGGAAAACTCGTGGAGTTTATGCCCGACAATACCCGCTACCGTGCCCTTCTGGCCGAAGCCTACCGCAAGACGAAACGCGACAAGGAAGCTTATCAACAATACGTGAAAATCAAGGAGTTAGATCCAGAAGATAAGTACGTCAACGTGTCGCTGATGGATTATTATCTGAGCGTTAATAACAAGGACAAGGCTTTTGAGGAGTTTCTAGCAGCACTGGAAAACAAAAATCTCGAATACGACACTAAAGTGGAGTTGTCAAAACTGTTTTTGCATAAATATCAGAATCTTTCAGGATATGAGATAGCGCAAATCGGGACTACTTTCATCAACACATACCCTGATAAATCCGCCGGTTATAATCTTGTAGGCACTCTTTATTACTTACAGCGTGATTATCTTAAGGCAAAAGATTTTTTCATAAAAGCTGTAAAATATGGCGATACCGAATATGCTACATTGGGACAATTGTCGATGTGTTACGGCATGTTGGAAGATTACAAGGCATCAATAGAATATTCAAATCGAGCCATTGCCCTTTATCCGGATCAACCTTATCTTTACCAACTGAATGCCGTGTCGCACATAATGTTGCATAATTATGAAGATGCATTGAAATCGTTGGAAAAAGGCAGGCGTTTTGTTGCCGAAAAGTCGATGATGCTTACCTTCGACACAAATATCGCCGATTGTTATCATCAGCTTAATAATAAGGAAAAAGTTTACGAAACTTATAATAAAATTCTGAGATACGATCCGGAAAACATTTATGTTTTGAATAACTATGCTTACTATTTAGCGCTTGATAATCAAGAACTTGAGAAGGCTTTGGCAATGTCGGAAAAGACCATTAAAGCTGAGCCGAAAAACTCCATGTATCTCGACACCTACGCTTGGGTTCTTTATAAAATGGGCCGTTATCAGGAGGCAAAAAAATATATTGAAAAGGTTTTCAAATACGATAAACATCCGGGTGGCATCAATTACGAGCATCTCGGCGATATCCTTTACCAGCTTGGCGATAAGAAAAATGCCGTGAAGAATTGGAAAAAAGCCCAGAAAGCGGGTGATGAGGTCTCGGAATTTCTTGAGCAAAAAATAAAAGATGAAAAACTCTATGAATAGAATTCGCATCATATTGATATTCAGTGTTTTAACACTTCTTTTCATTGGAACAGGCTGTTCGTCGAAGAAAAAGATGACGAAGGCTACCCTGCGCGAATTCACCGCCAGTCATCTTATAAAGGAAGTGCAGGAAAACGAGTTCGATTTCGACAGTTTCCAGGCGAAAATGAACCTAAAAATCGAGACTGCCGACAAGAGTTTCAGCACCAAAGGACAGCTGCGCATGCAGAAAGACAGCATCATCTGGACAAGCATATCAGCGCCACTCGGAGTGGAGGTGTTGCGAATGATGGTGACGCCCGACTCGGTGTTTATGCTGAACCGCAACGACAAGACCTATCTCATCGAAAATATCAGTGTTTTCAACGATATCTCGCCGATGATCACCACTATCGACTTCATCCAGGCAGTGCTAATCGGCAATGATATCAATCTTCGCGAAAGCGATAATTATAAAATCTCGATCAAAGACGGACAATACAATTTATTGATTTCCAACGAGTTAAAAAAGACGATTAAGCAGAGTGACGACGAGTGGAAGGTGATGCTGAAAGACATATGTATCGACCCGCAGCTGTTTAAAATCACGAAATATTACATCAAGGAATACGCCGACAGCAAGCGTAAAATCGAACTTGAATACTCTGATTTTGAAGAGGTTAATGGGAAATATATCCCTACAAAAATTTCTATCGATATCCACGGCGATTTCTTGCTCAAAGCCGAAATAAGCTATTCGAATATCGTTGTTGGTGACAATATCGAGTTCATTTTCAACGTTCCTAAAAAGTATGACCGTATCTTCAAATGATTAGTAAAATCAAATATCCGCTGATGTTTTTACTGATGTTTTTTGGCATCGGGATGACGGCTTTGTGCCAATCAGCGGACGATTTGGAGAAGAAAGTCACGAAGCTGCAGTCAGAAATCAAGACTTCACAGAATCTGCTGAAACAGACATCGAGAAACAAGGAGACGACCTTACGGGAAATCGAGCTTTTGCAGGCGCAAATAAAGAAACGTCAAGATTTGGTGAAGGCATATAAAAGTCAACTCGATGGCTTGAATAAGGATATAAAAGGGTATAAAAACGATATCTCGAACCTTCAGAACGAACTCGAGAAAAACCGTCGCGAATATGCCGACCTGCTGGTTATAAGTTATCGTAACCGTAACAACCTCAACAACTTACTTTTTATCTTTTCTTCAAATGATTTCAATCAAGCAGTAAGAAGGATAAGGTATATCAAGCAGTTTAATGAGCTTTTGAAGCAGAAGATGGTCGATATCGACAACAATAAGTCTGACATCAAGGTGAGGATCGATAAGACTGAAGCTGACAAAAAACGTATCGAGCAGCTCTATGCCCAGCAAAAAAAGGAGGTTGAGGCGCTCAACAAAGACAAAAAGTCGCTCAACGACAAGGTGGCGAAGCTGAAAAAAGACGAGAAAAAGATCAAGAACGAGATTGCACAGAAGGAGAAGGAAACCAAGGCTTTGCAAGCGAAAATCAAGAAGTTGATAGAGGAGGAGATCGCCAGACGTCGTGCCGACGCGACCATCGACCCGAAGCTCTCGGCCTCGTTTGAAAACAACAAAGGCAAGCTTCCGTGGCCAGTGGCAAGCGGCATCGTAACTAAGAAATACGGCAATAGTCCGCACCCCACGCAGCCTAAGGTGACGGTGTTCAACAATGGCATCGACATCTCGACCGACCAGGGTGCCAACGCCTTATGTGTGTTCGACGGACAGGTGTCGACCATCTTCAACACCGGCTCGACCAATGTGGTGATGGTGCGCCATGGCATGTATTTCACGCTTTATGCGAACCTCGAGAAAGTGTATGTAAAGACTGGCGATAAAGTCAAGACAGGCGATAAAATCGGAATGATTCATACCGGAGCCAACGACAACGTAACGTCGCTCCATTTCGAAGTGTGGAACGATAAAAACAACACAAACCCCGAGACATGGCTGAAGTAGTTTACTGTTTACCGTTTACTGTTTAAAAAGGAATTATGAAGAAAAGATATATAATAAAGCTTCTATTGTTAATCATTTCGTTATCAATAGTTTTCGTATCCTGTTCGCGGGCATACGAACCCAGTAATTATCAGAAAAAAGGGGAGAAGTGCGATTGCTCACGATGGAAGTAGTTTACTGTTTACCGTTTACCGTTTACTGTGTAAAAAGCCTTAAAAAATAAACGGTAAACCGTAAACTATAAACAAAAAAAACAGCTTTTTGAGCTGTTTTTTTATTGTCGGGATGACAAGATTCGAACTTGCGGCCTCTTCGTCCCGAACGAAGCGCGCTACCGGGCTGCGCTACATCCCGAACCCGATTTTCGGACTGCAAAAATACAACTTTTTTTTATTGGTTCCGTTTTTTTGAAAAAATTATTTCAATCTTCCTTTCCCAAACCAATAACAGCGACATAACCCATCTGGATAGTAGCATCCACAGGAAGTTGCCGCCGATAGCCGTAAACAGCAGCAAATCCTCGAGGTTACTGTGCGACACACAGATATGATGGTTCAGCAGATCGTTCTCTTCTTTGGTGGTCGTCCCGTGTTCAGTCTCATCGATCATCACAGCAGCTCCGTAAGCAAGTCCGAGAGTGTTTGCCACTAGCCACAGGAAAGCTGTGCGAGGCGGCAGTCCGAAGAACAG
Source organism: Bacteroidales bacterium Bact_22 (assembly GCA_001603665.1). Classification (GTDB taxonomy): domain Bacteria; phylum Bacteroidota; class Bacteroidia; order Bacteroidales; family F082; genus Limimorpha. The sequence goes on along the minus strand of LUZN01000017.1, from coordinate 19,364 downwards.
CATCACTGGCTTCAGGAAGTTGGCAATGTGCTCGATTACGCCGTATTCATTGAGGATTCGTTGCAAAAGCGTCAAGGCGTAAACCAACACTATCATCAAGCCGATGGTCTTGGCAGTGCGCCAGGCCCAGTTTTTCAGCATTTCAACGAAGGTGACGTTATCGGCTGTGACATGCTGCGATTCGCCTATGACAAACTCACCCGGCATGATCTGATTCAGCACAAAAGCCAACAAAAAGGCCGAAAGTGTCCTGACGACCACTATTCTCACTGCCGAAGAGCCTGTCTTTGCCTGCACTGTGGTCTCCACGATCATGTTGTGTGAGCATAGCACCATGACAGCCAGAATTGTGGCGGCGCGCATGTCGAGATGCAGCGACGTCATGACTGCCATGGCCGTGTAACAGTTGACGAAATATCCCGAGACGTACGCAAGCGCCGCCTCACCGGGGAGTCCAAAGCTCGAAAACACCGGTGTCAACAGCTCTGAAATCCACTCAATCACGCCAAAATACTGAAGCAGCATGATGCCGAACGACACGCCGACCATAATTTTGGTAAGCCACCAGATGGTCTTCAGCGCGCTGGGAGTGGCAGAGCGTACGCAGGTAACGATTCTATTCATCGATGGTCATTTCATCTATGAGACGTGTGCAGCCCGCATATTTATCGATAAGGAACAGCACATAACGGATGTCGACGCTGATGTTTTTGCAGATCGACGGGTCGTAGATGAGGTCGCTCATCGTGCCTTCCCATGTGCGGTCGAAGTTAAGACCTAACAGCTTGCCTTCGGCGTTCAAAATCGGACTTCCGCTGTTGCCGCCTGTGGTGTGGTTGCCTGCGATGAAAGCCACATGCATAGTGCCGTCTTTATCGGCATAACGACCATAGTCTTTTGCATCGTAAAGCTCATGCAGCCTATCTGTCACGACATAGTCGTAGATATTCGGATTCTCTTTCTGCATGATGCCGTCGAGAGTGGTGAAATAACCATAAGTTACAGCGTCTTTCGGCTTGAAACCGCCAACTTTGCCGTAAGTCACACGGAGTGTGAAATTAGCGTCAGGGTAGAGCCGCTTTTCAGGATAAACCTCAGGAATCATCTTCATCTGGCCTTCCATGTAAACGCGGCGCAGATTGTTGATCTTGGCATTGTATTCGGCCGATTTCGGATACACCTCAGTCAAATAGAAGCCTATTATGCTCTTATATGCAACAAATGCAGGGTCTTTGGTGATTTTCTTTGCCTGCGAAGGCTTGAATCCGTCGAGGAATTTATTTGTTTTTTCCTCTGAAGCGAAAATCGATCTATTAAAAACATAATCCACGTAAGCCTCAACATTTCCTTTGAATTTCTTATCGATTTCATTTAAAATCTCCGGACGGAAATCCTTAGGCTGAGCGTCGCGGTAAGCCTTGAGCATGGTCACCGCCACCTCTTTGTCGATTGGCATATAATAATCTTTATAAAAACCAGCTGCAGTCGCTTTCAACTCTTCGATAAGCGCGTCAAGCTCTTCTTTTGGAGTGTCTTTATCGACTTCTGTCAGCGGATCGAAGACCGACGAGAAGTTAAACAGTTCGATTGCGAAGCCGGCCTCGGTGAGATATGTCGTGGCCATGCGATATTTCTCAAACTCGGCATAAACATTGTCGAACTCGCGTAGCGCACGTGTGTAGATGACGCGGTTGCGCTGCTTCTGGCACCATGCGTAGAAAGCCTCTTCGAAAGCCTGTTTTTTCTCTATTCCCTTGAAGTTATGGATACCTTCGATAACTCCCATCCACTTTTTCCAGCCGTTGCCGATATCGGCATGTTTTGAAGCATATTGAAGACGTATTTTAGCATCTTTTTCCTGATATTTGTTATAGATATCGAGAATCTGGGTGCGAAGGTCGACAACTACTGGATAAACCACGTTAGCCTCTTGATTTACTGCCACTGCCGGAAGGTATTCGTTGGTGCGGGCAGGGTAGCCGAACACGAAGGTGAAATCGCCTTCTTCGACGCCTTTCAGCGAGATGGTGAAGTGATAATCCGGCTTGTAAGGCTTGCCATCCTTATAGATTCTAAAGATGGAGAAGTCGCCGGTGTGACGAGGCCATACCCAGTTGTCGGTGTCGCCGCCGAACTTACCGATATTTGACGGTGGAGCGCCAACCATGCGGATGTCGTCGAATATCTCGTTGAACATCAGAAAGTATTGATTACCAAGGTAAAACGACTCAACAGTCACCTTATAATCGCTCATCGCCTGCTGGTCTTTCACAAGCTTGTCGATGTTTTCTTTCACAATCTTGGCACGCTCCTCGTCGGTGGTCTCATCGGTGATGTTAAACAGCACCTTTTCGGTGACGTCGACCATGTTGCGCAGCATCTTGGCTTTAAGACCAGGGCAGGGGAGTTCCTCGTCCATCGTCATAGCCCAGAAGCCTTCGGTAAGGTAGTCGTGCTCGACAGTCGAATGTTTCTGAATCCAGTCGAAGCCACAGTGGTGGTTGGTGAGAAGCAGTCCCTGGTCGCTGACGATCTCGCCAGTGCAGCCGCCTCCAAAGAGCACCACGGCGTCCTTCATCGAGCTGTGATTGATTGAATAAATGTCGTCGGCAGTGATTTTCATGCCCATAGCCTGCATCTCAGCCTCGTTTTTATGAAGCAAAGCAGGAATCCACATACCTTCGTCAGCACGAAGCATTCCGCTGAAAAGGAGTGATGTTAAAATTGTTAAAAAAAGTTTTTTCATGTTTATTTAAATTTCGTTCTGTCTATAGGAGTTTCCTCGCCCTAAAGGGCTCGGAATGACAATCTTTAATCATGATGATACGACTCACCTTTTAAAATGGTGAATGCCCGATAGAGCTGCTCAGTGAACACCAGTCGCACCATCTGATGCGAGAATGTCATCTCCGATAGACTGATTTTCGCATTGGCTTTGTCGTAAACCTCTTGCGAGAATCCGTACGGTCCACCGATGACGAAGACGAGTCGCTTACAGCCTGTATTCATCTGACGCTCAAGCCATTGCGAGAAGCCGCGCGATGAGAATGTCTTACCGTTTTCGTCCAAAAGCACTATCTCGTCGCCAGCTGTAAACTGCGCCAGAAGTAGCTCACCCTCGAGTTTTTTCTGCTGCGCCTCCGACAGAGTCTTGCGGTTTTTGATGTCGGGAATGACCTTCATCTCAAACTGCGCGTAATGCTCTAACCGACTGATATACTTTGAGATACCAGTCTCGAGATACGCCTCGTCGGTCTTTCCTATCACGAGCAACACTATTTTCACACTGCAAAGATAGTAAAAAATCAGTTACTTGCACAAGCAACCGTCGCCACGCTGATTTTTATTCCTTCGACCTGCATTAGCGCCTTGCCCGCCGACATTAGAGTAGCGCCTGTGGTGAGCACGTCGTCAACCAGAAGCACGTGTTTTCCTTGGAGTTTCTGTGGTTTTTTAAGTTCGAAAATGTCTTTCACATTCTGCCAACGTTCCTCACGCGATTTCTTGGTCTGAGTGTCGGTGAAGACGCTCCGCACGAGACATTTTTCGGCAATCGGAATGTTCATCACCTCGCTGATACCCTCGGCGATGACGTGACTTTGGTTATAGCCTCTTATCTTTTCTTTTTTAGGATGAAGAGGAATGGGAATAATATAACTAATTCCTTGATAATCAGGTGCTTTAAGAAGGCTTTTCCCTATTTCTTCGCCTAAAAATATGCCATTTTCACGACAACCTTTATATTTCAGACCATGGATGAGATGCTGAACTTTTCCCGTTTTACTGAAGAAAAACTCAGCCATCACCGCGTTGAACGGCATCTGACCGTAAAACATCTGCGCCAAAGGGTTGTTTGGGTTCAGTTCATATCCTGTTTTAGGCAAAAGAAAACGACAAGTGGTGCAAACGGTGTCCTCTCTTTCCAAAAGTATATTCCCGCACGCCGCGCAAACGCGTGGAAACAATAGGTTAATCAAATGATTTAGTAGTTTCATAAATTTTGGTGTTTTTTATTTCTTCAGCACCGCCGATTTCACCTCTATCCCTTCGACCTTTCCCAGTTGTCCGGTGAGCGACCCTATCTCGTCGGTGGTGCCCTCGACAACGAGGTTTATCAGGCTCATCCCTTCGTTTCGCGGCAAGCCAAGCCTTCCGATAACGATGTTTGAATGTTTTGAAATGATAGCATTGACACTTGGTGCCGATTCACGGTTTTCGATTCCGATAATGACTGTTCCTATTCTCTTTTCCATCAGAATTTTTCCTTTAGATTAGATTGCAAAATTACTAAAATTCAATGAGAATGAAAAAAAATCTAAAAAATTCCATACCAATCCGATATTTTTGTATTTTAGCAAATTATTTTTGGAAAATCTAACATAGAAATATGAGCACAATTTTTGACCCGCGCAAAAACTACGAGCAGACACGCAAAAAGGCCGGCTACGTGGAGCGCAAACAAGCCAAACAGGCCGACTACGATCGCATCGGCTTCATGTCGGGACTGGAAGTTCACCAGCAGATCAAGACAAAGGAAAAGCTGTTCTGCCACTGCCCGGCCGGACGTTTCAACAAATTCGACGACTACGACGCGGAGCTTATCCGTCACATGCGCCCAACACTATCTGAGCTTGGCGAATACGACGGCACAGCCCTCATGGAGTTTAAGACCAAAAAAGAAATCGTCTATCGTATCAAAAACGGTACAGCATGTACCTACGATATCGACGACACTCCGCCTTTCCCGATTAACAAAGAGGCTTTGCACAACGCCATCGTCATCGCACTGCGTTCAAACCTCAACATTGTGGGCGAGGTGCATATCACACGTAAACAATATCTCGACGGCTCCATTCCAACAGGCTTCCAGCGTACCGCCATCGTGGGCGTGGAAGGCCTTCTCAAGCTGCCAAAGAAAGACATCCGTCTTATCCAGCTGAGCATCGAGGAAGACGCCTGCCGCGAGATCAGCGACGTGGGTCACCGCCGCGTGTACCAGACCGACCGTCTCGGCGTTCCGTTGATTGAGACAGTGACATACCCCGACTGCAAAAACCCTGATGAACTCAAAGAGACTTGCGAATATATCCGTTTCTTGGGCCGCTCGACAGGACTTGTCCGCACAGGCATGGGCGCAGGCCGCCAGGATGTGAACGTGAGCTGCAAAGGCGGCACACGTATCGAGCTGAAAGGCGTTCAGCACGCCAAATGGATCCCGGAACTCTCGCACAACGAGTGCTTCCGTCAGTGGTCGCTGGTGCAGCTGCAGAAACGCCTCAACAAGGAGGTTAAAAAAGAAGGCTGGAAGGTGACAGTAGCAGATGTAAATCCTAGTTACTTTAAGCTGCCAACGGCCAATGGCCAAAAGCCAACAGCCGCGAAGCTTGTAAAGCTTCCGCAGTTCCGTGGTGTTCTCTCGACATTCACCCAGCCAGGTAAGATGTTCGCCGACGAAATCGCCGACCGTCTGAAAGTCATCGCCTGCCTCGAGCGTCCTAACATGCTCCATGACGAGATGTTTGAGCCGGTTTTGTCACACGCCCAGTGGCATAGATTAGGCAAGAAGGTACACGCCACCGCCGACGATGCCCTCATCCTCGTTTGGGGACCTGAAGAAGACATGCCGACAGCTATCGAGACCATCGAAGAACGCTGCCTCATGGCATTCGACGGAGTGCCGAAAGAGACACGTAAGGCCATCAGCAACGGCATCACCATCTTCGAACGCGTGCTCCCTGGCGCCGACCGTATGTATCCTGACACCGACTCGGCTCCTATCCCGCTCGACCCGAAAGAGATAGCAAAGATGAAGAAAGACCTTCCGACAGAGATCATCGACCGTTACTATAAACTCAAAGAATGGAACGTGCCGGAGGACTGCTTCACATATATCTTCACAAAGAACTGGTTCCCGACGATGGACGAGATCGTCACTAAACTCGGCGTCAACGGCCGTCAGCTCGGCTGCTTCGTGGCAATGCGGCTTAAAAACCTCCTTGGCAAGAACCCTGAGTCACAGTTCGGATATGAGACACTCTACAAGCTCTTCGCATTCCTGAAGAAAGAGAAACTCAACTACCGTCTCGCCTGGAACATGGCTCCGACACTGGTTGAAGACGCTTCTCTCGACATGAAGGAAGTGCTTAACAAGATTGGATTCCGCCGCGCATCGGAAGACACCATCAGCAAGAAACTCAATAAGCTGATGACTGGCTACAAACCCAACAAGAAACTCCACGCCGCCGCCAACAAGCGCAACTGGATCATGGGACAGATGCACGAGGCAATGGGTAACATCGAATTGAAAGTATTGGCTAACAAAATCAAATAAAGAAGAACATGGCTGAAGATTTTTTCCAAGGATATTGGGGTGCCTCTCTTGAGGTACTCAAGAAATATAACTGCCGCGTGTGGAGTCAGGCCGAGTGCCACACCACAGGTGGTCTTTTTAAAGGTACCATCCTGCCACGTGCCGCCTTCCAGGACGACCAGCATATCGTCATGAAGGTCAACACCGGTTACAATATCGGCGTCGACATCAGCACCATCACAAGCATGAAGGAGACCGACTACAAGAAAGCCAACTACCACATCCCGGAAAAGGAGTTCCCTTACACCGAGGGACTGCCTCACGTGAAGCTACTCGGCACCGGCGGCACCATCGCATCGCGTTTGGATTACCGCACCGGCGCTGTGATTCCGGCATTCTCACCAGGCGAGCTCTACGGCGCTGTGCCGGAGTTGGCCGACATCTGCAACCTCGACACCGAGAAGGTTTTTGCCGTGTTCTCAGAGAACATGTCGCCAAAAGAATATATCGCCCTGGCCAAGAAGATAGGCGAGGAGATTAAAAACGGCATCGACGGCATCGTGATAGGTCACGGTACCGACACCTTGGCGCACACAGCAGCAGCCCTGACATTCATGTGCCAGAACCTGCCGGTGCCGATCGTTCTGGTGGGCTCACAACGCTCATCCGACCGTCCGTCGTCCGACGCGGCCTTGAACCTCATGCACGCCATGACAGCAGCAGGACACGGTGATGTGGCCGAGGTTATGGTGTGTATGTTCGGTCCTACCTCCGACGAATACGGCTTCCTGCATCGTGGAACACGTGTACGTAAGATGCACTCGAGCTATCGCAGCACCTTCCGCACCATAGGCGACACTCCTGTTGCCACCGTCGACCGCAAACGTGGCGTGGTGCCAATTAAGGAGGAATACAACCACCGCCGTAAAGACCGCGATGTGAAGATTATCCCGACATTCGACGATAGAGTTGCCATCCTTTATTACTATCCTGGCATGAAACCCGATGTGCTCGACGCCTTGGTCGACAACGGCTACAAAGGCATCATCTGGGACGGTACCGGACTGGGTCACGTAAACAAGGGAATGTTCGACTCCATCCAGCGTGCCACCGAGAAAGGCGTGCATCAGTACATGACGGTACAGACCATCTGGGGCTACGCCCACATGTTCGTTTACGACACCGGCCGCGACCTGATGAACCGTGGCATCATCCCGGCAGGCAACATGCTCGCCGAGACAGCCTACATCAAGCTGGGTTGGGCTTTAGGACAAACTCACGATAGGGAAGAGGTGCGCAAGATCATGCTGACACCTGTTAACAGCGAAATAACACCGCGTGAGCCTTACAACGGCTACTTAGTCTACCAAGGCGGCGTGCCTGAGGTAGAGGAATTCGTAAGAAAAGTGCATAAATAATTATTTATGTAACGTCCTATATTCAGAAGGACTTATCCCGTATTGTTCGCGGAAAAGCTTATGCAGACTGCGCGGGGTAAGTCCTACTTTATTTGCAATCTCCGCAATTTTCATATCGGGATGTTCGCTGAGCATCTTACAGGCTTCCGCCAGGCGCTCATCGTCTTGAAGAGGTTCTTTTTTCGATTTTTTATCGATAAGATTCACCAAAGCCGCATTCTTTTCTCTTAATCTTTGTCTCTGGAAAACAGTATAATTATAGAAAAGCACAATCACCAGCAAGGCTGTAAACAATACCAGAATGATTATGTTCTGCATACGGTTTTGAATGGTAAACTTCTCAATCTCCATCTGTTGTTCCTGAGCACGATAGCGGGCGGCATATTCGTGAGCCTCGCTCTGCTGCAGCTGTTGGCTGAGGATATCGTTCAATTCGGCATAGCGACGCCAATAACCGCTGGCAGCACGACTGTCGCCTCTTGCATCGGCAGCGATGGCCCGACCCCATAAAATATTGGAATATTCGGTGTTTATTGTGTCGGTACCCATGCGAGCCACCATCTCGTCGGAAACGGCAAGAGCCTTATCGTAATCGCCAAGAATAATCCATGTAGGCGCTATCGACCTGCGTCCGCCGAAGGTTTTGCCGTAATCGCTTTGCTCAAACAACGCAAGATAATAACGTGCACTGTCTAAATCCGACTCATTGGCATATGCATCAGCCAGATAGTTGTAAACCGTTGAGCGACAGAAGTCGATATATCTTGCACGATCGGCCGAATCGGGTAAAAGTCGGTACGAGTCGTTGGCATATTGGTCGTGATGCTTTTCGTAATAATCAAGTTTTGCTGCAATATGATGAGAAATCGGTATCACTTCCGCATAACGGCCATTGTTTCTGAGAACATTTATCTTACGGCGCATAGCAAGGATCGAGGCATCCAGACGATTGACGCTTCCCGGGACATCGAGTTTTTCTATCACCTCGTCGAGCGTGGCCAAGCCTTCGTCGATATTTCCTAAATTCGTAAGTATGACGCCTATCTCGACTTCGGTACGCAAAGCTTCAACATCATCGCCTTTTTTACGGCATAATTCGGCTTTTTCGGTTGCATATTTCAGCAACATCTCATTATTTTCTTTTTTTCGATAAATGGAAATAAGCAAATCGAGAACCTCTTCGTGTTTGTCGTCGTTTTTCACATATTTGCTTTGCAAAAGCGAATTACAAATCATCTGAGCAGTATCCAAACGCTCCTCGCCAAACGTCAAACTAAACACTTTCGCGCGTAAAAATGAGGCTTCGTCGGCATTAAGATTTCCAACAATCTCGGCCGAATCAAGAATCACAAGAGCTCTTTCTGGATTGTAGCCATATACACTCATAGCTGCCTCGCCGGTATAAATCGTATCGGTTGGCTGCGGCTCCCTATTCAACGTGTTGTATCCTGTACAGCTCATTGTCAGTACTGTCGAGATAAGCATGGTTATATATAGTAATCGCTTCATTATCATTTAGTTAGGTTCTTATATACTTTTTTTTGAACAATTGTTAATTATTAGCTTTTTAAAAATCAGCGGCAAAGATACAAAAAAATAGAGACGATTAACATGTCGCCTCTATAATTTTTGTACATCCTCAGGGATTCGAACCCTGGACCCATTGATTAAGAGTCAATTGCTCTACCAACTGAGCTAAGGATGCATCATTTTTCGGACTGCAAAAATACTACATATTTTAATACCTTCAACAAAAATGTTAAAAATTTTTCGCATTCGTCATTTCTAGCCAAACTTTTTACTAATTTTGCAGAAAATTTGAAAACAACATTAAAATAATAAAACTATGGCATTCAACCTTAGAAACAGAAACTTCCTGAAGCTTTTAGACTTCACTCCAGAAGAGATTAAGTTCTTCCTCACATTGGCAGCTGACCTCAAGCACGCCAAATACACCGGCACCGAACAGCCACGCTTGAAAGGCAAGAACATCGCCCTCATTTTCGAAAAGACTTCGACACGTACACGCTGCGCTTTCGAGACAGCAGCTTACGACCAGGGCGCTCACGTCACTTACCTCGGCCCAACAGGTTCACAGATCGGTGTTAAGGAGTCAATGAAAGACACTGCACGCGTTCTCGGACGTATGTACGACGGTATCGAATACCGCGGCTTCGCCCAGAAGACAGTGGAAGAGCTCGCACAATATGCTGGTGTTCCGGTTTGGAACGGCTTGACCAACGAGTTCCACCCGACACAGATCCTTGCCGACTTCCTCACAATGCAGGAGCATGTCGACAAACCTCTCAACCAGGTTACTTACGCTTACATCGGCGATGCCCGTTTCAACATGGGTAACAGCTTGATGGTCGGTGGCGCAAAGATGGGTATGGACGTCCGTATCGTGGCTCCAAAGGCTCTCCAGCCTTCAAAAGAACTCATCGACACCTGCAAGAAGATCGCTAAAGAGACAGGCGCAAAGGTTACAGTGACCGACGACGTCGCGAAAGGCGTTAAAGGCTGCGACTTCCTCTACACCGACGTGTGGGTATCAATGGGCGAACCGGCTGAGGTTTGGAAACAGCGTATCGACCTCCTCCGTCCATATCAGGTCAACCAGAAGATGATGGACATGACCGGCAATAAGAACTGCAAGTTCATGCACTGCCTCCCGGCATACCACAACCTCGAGACACAGGTCGGCCGCGACGTTAACAAACAGTTCGGTTTGGACGGCATCGAAGTCACAGAAGAGGTGTTCGAAGGCAAGAACAGCATCGTGTTCGACGAAGCTGAGAACCGTATGCACACCATCAAAGCCGTTATGGTTGCAACACTTGGTGACTAATTTCAAAAATTAGATAGAATCAGTAAATGCCCTGCTTTTGTGGGGCATTTACACTTTAAACTGTAAACAGTAAACGGTAAACTAAAATGTATAATCTCTTCACTGGTTCGGGCGTCGGTCCTTGCATTTTATACCTTGCATTGTCAATATTTCTTGGACTTTTGCTTGGTAAGATAAAAATTGCCAAAATTTCTTTGGGAATCACTTGGGTACTGTTTGTGGGCATTGTCATCAGTGCCTTGGGTGTGACGCTCAACGCCGGAATGCTGCACATTGTCAAGGAGTTTGGACTGATATTGTTCGTCACTGCCGTAGGATTGCAGGTGGGACCTACATTCTTCAATTCCTTTAAAAAAGGCGGTCTTGCGATGAACCTTATGGCGTTGGCTAATGTCGCTTTAGGCTTTGTGATAACGTATATCATCGCCAAGGTGGCGAACCAGAGTCTGACAGATATGGCTGGCGTTTACACCGGTGCCATCACCAACACCCCGGGACTTTCTGCAGCACAGCAGGCCGTCACCGATGCTGGCGATCCTGATGCAGCGAACAGACTGGCGGCAGGATACGCTGTGGCATATCCGTTGGCCGTTGTCGGAATGATTATGACATGCATCATCTTGCGCCCATTGTGCAGAATTGATCTCAAAAATGAACCAACGACAATTGCGGAAAACGTTGATAATTCGGTTGTAGGGACACGGCGTGCTACGTCTATGAAACAACCATTGATACCGTTGTTTATCATCATCGCCGTCGGCATAGTCATCGGTTCCATCCCGATTCCTGTAGGAATGGATGCTCCTGTGAAACTCGGTTTGGCAGGCGGTCCGTTGGTCACCGCTATCATCGGCGGCTGGTTGGGCGTGAAGAAAGGCTGGTTCGACACCGAATTCACTGATGGAAAAGGCGTTCACATGCTTCGCGAGGTGGGAATAGCGCTGTTCCTTGCGGGTGTGGGCTTGGGCGCTGGCGGCGTGTTTGTCGAGACAGTAAAAATACATTATATGTGGGTGGTTTATGGTGTCATCATCACCATCGTACCACCAATGATTGTGGCTACATTCGGTCGTCTGGTGCTGAAGATGAACTATTACACCCTCATGGGATTCATCGGCGGCTCTCATACCGATCCTCCTACATTGGCTTTCGCCAACAACATCGCTCCCGACGGCTGCAAACTTCCAAACACAGGATATGCCACAGTTTATCCGTTGACAATGTTCCTGAGAATATTCACAGCGCAGTTGCTGGTGCTGTTGGCGATGTAGTTTTTTCTCACGTAAAATAATCGAATATAGCAGAATTTTTTTATTTTTTTCTGCTACATTTTTGTTATCTTATTGATTATTATTATATTTGCATCGTTAAAAACACTATAAGATATGAAAAAAATATTCTCCCTTCTTATTCTTTGCTTAAGTCTTTTCAGCTCACTGAATGCACAAACCAGCGGATTTGCTCCGCTTGGCGCAGAATGGTATTTTCAAGTAGATTATAGCAGTGTTCCAATAACACAGCCCGAATTCGGCTATATGAGATGCCGTGTAACTGATACAGCTGAAGTTCAAGGGCATATGTGCAGTGTCATCGATGGTTATGATTACGTTTATGAAGAAAACAATGTCGTTTATTGGTATAATCAGGGAAATGACGCATTTACCGTATTGTATGATTACAATGCTGAAGTGGGTGACACCTGGTATTGCGATGTCGATGAATGCACTTGCCTTGTAACTGTTACAAATGTTGGTAGCGTCACATACAACGGTCATACTTATCGCACTCAGTATGTTACAGCATTTGGCGATGATAACTATCCATATTTTGACGGCAGGATTATCAACGGAATAGGATATGAAAAAGGTCTGTTTCCAGATGTATTTGCTTGTTACGGAGGCTGCATCGATTGCGATTATACCAGCTATATAAGATGTTATCTTGAAAATGGCGAAATGCTATATCATCAAGGCAGTTATGACTGTGATTATATTCCTGGTATAACCGGTAACTGCTGGGATGGCACAGTGGCCGCATCTTATGCTGGAGGCGACGGAACATCCGATAATCCATATTTGATTTCCAATGGCAAACAATTGGCTTTGTTGGCTCAACAAACCAACGACGGCACTGGCGGAGACGCGTATTACAAGCTTACAAAAGGTATAGATCTACAAAAATGTTCGGGAGGATTGAATCCATGGACATCTATAGGAACGCCGGAACATCCTTTTACCGGCCATTTCGATGGAAATGGAAAGTATTTAAAGAATTTATACCAGTGTCAAAATACAGCTTATAAGGGTTTGTTTGGCTATACAGATGGCGCTAATATCAATAATTTGGATATTTTTTCATGCATGATTTGTTTTGAATCGGAATATGCTGGCGCATTTGTCGGATACGCTAATCAAACCAACATAATAAATTGCCATGTTTACCAGGGCACCCCTGATTACTTGAATACAGTTTACTCAAAATATGGTGTTGCAGGCGGAATCGTTGGGACTTTAGTCAACGGAACTGTTAATATATGTTCAAATTATGCAAATGTGCAAACGACAATTCAATCAAATGGAGAGGTTTCCGCTTCAGCAGGTGGAATCGTCGGTAGTTTGATCGACGGAGTTGTCTCGGATTGTTTTAATCGAGGCAGTGTCAGTGGTTTGTACGAGTCTTCCGGAAAATCCATTTTGAATATTGGTGGCATTGTTGGCGTTTCCACAGGAAATGTCCACAATGTTTATAACGCAGCTTCCGTGAGTAATGCTTCGAACCAGCATTGCGGCGAGATTGTTGGATATGACACGGATTCTCTACATTATCTTAATTGTTATTGGAAGCTAAATAGCAACAATCTACCAGCCTGTGGAAATCCTGATTTACAAACGTTACCAGGCTCTACATCATTCGTTTATGACTCTTCAACATCAAACTGGGGGATACTCAATGAACCTCAATATGGTACATCTGTTTTGATAGATGCACTGAATCTTGGTTCTGCCAGCAACTGTATCTGGAACTACGAGAATCATTACCCAAAACCATACTATTATGAACCGATGAGTATTTATGAATATGAGGCTAAAACCGGGTTTATTGTATATCCGAATCCAACAAACGATATCTTATTTGTTTGTACAGACACATTCTATGTGTCCATACAGGAATACCGAATCACCAACCTGATGGGACAAATCCTGCTGATTGGCAAAATCGCATCGGACAACCAGCAAATTGATATCTCATCATTGCAAGAAGGAATGTATTTCATCACCATCGGCGGTTCTACAACGAAATTTTTGAAAAAATAAAATTATTTTTCTTATTTTTGCACCTTGAAAATTTTGCGAAAATGGAAAAGAATTTCAAACGTTATCTGATAACTACAGCGCTTCCTTACGCCAATGGCCCGGTGCACATCGGCCACCTTGCCGGCGTTTACGTCCCTGCCGACACCTACGTCCGCTACCTCCGCATGAAAGGCGAAGACGTACTGTTTATTGGCGGTTCCGACGAACACGGAGTGCCTGTCACCATCAAAGCTGAAAAAGAAGGCGTCACACCTCAGGATATCGTCGACCGTTACCACGAAATGATTAAGAAATCGTTCGAGGATTTCGGCATGAGCTACGATATCTACTCGAGAACGACTTCGAAGATTCATCACGCAACAGCGGCTGAGTTCTTCGAGAAGCTTTACAAAGAAGGCAAGTTCATCGAGAAGGAGACCGAGCAGTTTTTCGACCCTGAGCGTAATAAATTCTTGAGCGACCGCTACATCATCGGCACATGCCCGAAATGTGGCAACGACCGCGCTTACGGTGACCAGTGCGAGAAATGCGGCAGCACTCTCAGCCCAGAGGAGCTCATCGACCCGCATTCAGCAATCAGCGGCGCCAAGCTGGTGAAAAAGATGACGAAACACTGGTATCTGCCGCTCGAACAGTACGAGACATGGCTCCGCCAGTGGATTCTTGAAGGACATAAAGAGTGGAAGACCAACGTCTACGGTCAGGTGAAGAGCTGGCTCGACGGCGGACTGCAGCCGAGGGCCGTCACCCGCGACCTCGACTGGGGAGTGCCTGTACCTGTTGAAGGTGCCGAAGGCAAGGTGCTCTACGTTTGGTTTGACGCTCCTATCGGATATATCTCAAACACCAAGGAAATCTGCGAGAAACGCGGCGACAACTGGGAAAAATGGTGGAAGTCGGACGACACCAAGATGGTGCATTTCATCGGAAAAGACAACATCGTGTTTCACTGCATCATTTTCCCATGCATGCTCAAAGCCTACGGCGACGGCTACATCGTGCCTGAAAACGTGCCTGCCAACGAGTTCCTGAACCTCGAAAACGACAAGATCTCGACCTCGCGCAACTGGGCTGTTTGGTTGCATGAATATCTGCAGGAATTCCCAGGAAAACAAGATATTTTGCGCTACGTGCTGACAGCCAACGCTCCCGAGACAAAAGATAACAACTTCACTTGGAAGGACTATCAGGACAGAAATAACAACGAGCTTCTCGCCATCTTCGGAAACTTCGTCAACCGTATATTGGTTTTGACGCATAAATATTACGAAGGTGCAGTTCCGGCATTGGAAAACCTTAACGATCGCGACAAAGAAGTCATCGCTGAGATGAACCAATATCCTGAAAAGATTGGCAAACTCATCGAAAACTACAAGTTCCGCGAAGGAGTGAGCGAATTGATGAACCTTGCACGTTTGGGCAACCGTTATCTCACCGAAAACGAGCCTTGGAAGCAGTTCAAGACCGACCCTGAGCGCACCAAGACAGTGATGGCGCTTTCGTTGCAAATAGTAGCAAAACTTGCTATTTTGAGCGAGCCGTTCCTGCCATTCAGCGCAAAGAAACTCCAAAAGATGATTGGTCTCGAGGTGACAAGCTGGAATCAGGCAGACGCTACGATTTTGCTCAACACAGGTCACGTTATCGGTCAGCCGGAGTTGCTGTTCGAAAAGATTGAAGACAGTGTTGTTGAAGCCCAGATCAAGAAGCTGGAAGACACCAAGAAACAAAACGAACTCAACGCCTGGAAACCCAATGAGGTCAAGCCAAATGTGAGTTTCGACGACTTTATGAAGGTCGATATTCGCGTTGGTACCGTTTTGGAATGCACCAAGGTGCCGAAAGCCGACAAGCTGCTGCAGTTCCTCATTGAGGATGGCATGGAGAAACGCACCATCGTGAGCGGTATCGCCAAGTATTACCCAGACCCACAGGTCCTGGTCGGAAAGCAGGTCTGCTTCATCGCCAATTTCGAGCCACGTAAGCTCAAAGGCGTTGAAAGTCAAGGCATGATACTCTCGGCGGAGGATAAAGACGGCCGTTTGGTCGTGATCACTCCGAGCGACGTGGTGGCTCCAGGCTGCAACGTAGGATAATCTGTTGATTACCTGCGACGACTTATCGTCGGGTAGAACGCATTTTCAATGTGTTCTACCCGACGTTCGTTTTTATTATCCACCACGATAGCCACAATGTCGAAACGAACGTCCATGTCGAGGTTGTTGCGCTCAACATAAGCTTCCGCCGACCAGATGAGATAGCGTTGCTTTATCTTGTCAACAGTCTCTTCGGGGTCGACGAGAGTCGATACTCGGCGCGTTTTCACCTCCACAATCACAAGTTCGTCGCCGTCTTTAGCGATGATGTCGATCTCTTTGTGACCGCAGTTCCAATTTTGTTCTAAAATCTGATAACCCTTCGAGATAAGAAGGTCGCGGGCGATCTGTTCGCCCCATTTTCCTAAATCATTGTGTTCGGCCATAATTCCAGTTTTTAGCTTTTGGCTATTGGCTATTAGCCGTTAGCTGCCAACAGCCAACGGCCAATGGCCTAAATTAATGCGCTTCCAGCCAGTTAGTCCCCGTGTTAAGTTCTACAACCACCGGGATGTTCAGCGGCAGCGCGTTTACCATTTTATCGTTAACTAATTCTTTTAATGTATCTAATTCATCTTTTACCGCATCAAAAACAAGTTCGTCGTGCACCTGAAGTATCATTTTTGACTGTAACTGTTTGTCGTTCATCGCTTTATAGATGTTTGACATAGCAATTTTAATCATGTCGGCAGAGCTTCCTTGAATAGGAGCATTCACTGCGTTACGCTCAGCGAAGTTACGCACCACACTATTCGAAGCGTTGATGTCGCGCAGATAACGGCGCCTTCCGAGCATTGTCTCAACATACCCATGCTGGCGTGCAAACTCGATGTTGTTTTTGATATATTGTTGAATACCAACGTATTCCTTGAAATAATTTTCAATAATTGAAGCCGCTTCCGAGCGCGAAATGCCCAGTCTTTCAGCCAATCCGAAGGCCGACATACCATAAATTATGCCGAAATTCACCGCTTTCGCATGACGACGCATGTCTTTCGTGACTTTCTCAATCGGCACTTTGTAAACTCGAGCTGCTGTTGCCGCATGGATGTCAAGCCCTTCACGGAATGCCTCGCTCATCGCTGGATCGCCACTCAAATGTGTGATGATTCGAAGCTCGATTTGCGAATAATCGGCTGCAAGCAAAATATGGTTTTTATCACGTGGCACGAATGCTTTACGGATTTCACGACCTTTGTCGGTTCGCACTGGAATATTCTGCAAGTTCGGGTTCGTTGAACTTAAACGTCCGGTAGCCGTAACTGCCTGATTATAAGAGGTGTGCACCAGTCCGTCTTCTTTGCTTATCAAAGCCGGAAGTGCATCAACGTAAGTCGATTTCAGCTTCGTAAGTCCACGATAATCAAGGATTTGCTGAATTATCGGATGCACGTTGATAATCTTTTGAAGCACCTCTTCGCCAGTAGGGTACTGACCTGTTTTGGTCTTCTTTGCTGGCGCTTTTAACTTCATCTTATCAAACAAAACCTCGCCAAGCTGTCGCGGTGAAGCGATGTTGAACGTCGTTCCAGCCGCCTTAAATATCTGATTTTCAATATCTTGAATCTCCAGCGCCTGCTGCTCGCTAATTTGCTTTAGATTATCACTGTCGATTTTTACGCCATTAGCTTCCATGGTGGCAAGCACTGGGACAAGCGGCATTTCTATCTCATTAAAAAGCTTATCTAATTGATTTTCAACGAGAATCGGCTTGAATTTCTCATAAAACTGATAAGCTATATCGGCATTTTCGGCTGAATTATTCGTGATGGTATAGTTCAGATACACATCGGCGAGATAATCCATTGTGTGACGCTGCTCCGGCTCGATGAGATAATGCGCAATCATGGTGTCGAAGAGTTTGTTTTTCAGTTCGATACCATTGCGACGGAGTATTGAAATGACCGATTTCAGGTTGTGACCAACTATGGTTTTCTTAGTATTTGCGAAGATTTTTTCAAACTTTTTGATAAAAGCGAAAGGCACCGTATAAGCCTCATATGCTTTTAACGCAAACGAAACTACATTCGCTGTAATATCAACAGCGTAAACATCAGCTTTTTCAAGCAGTTGCAAAAGCGGCTTGAGGTCAGCGTCGGTCGCAATCGTTTTATAGTTGTGACTCACTGAAGCAGCAGTTGCTTTTGATGAAAACAACGAGTACTCCAAGCCCTCTGAGTTCTCGGCGAGCTCCGAAAACAGATCCAATTCTTTTGGCTCGGCCGCTTTTGCAACTGCTTGCTTTTCGACGACAGGTTTTTCAGCTTGCACTGGTTTTTGAACAGGCTTTTGTTCCACCACGTCTTTATAGTCAGCAACTATCTTCCTTGCCATCGTCCTGAACTCCAGCTCCTCAAAAATCTTCAAAAGCGCTGGTAGATTCGGCGTCTTAACCTTCAATTCCTCAACATCAAACTCCACTGGCGCTTCTGTATTGATGGTCGCCAGCATCTTCGACATCCTTCCCTGTTCGGCAAAATTGATGACATTTTCCTTCATCTTGCCCTTCAAATCCTCTACATGCTCGAAAAGACCTTCCATTGAACCATATTCCTGCACAAACTTCGATGCTGTCTTCTCGCCAACACCGGGAATTCCCGGGATGTTATCGCTCGCATCTCCCCAAAGTCCGAGAATATCAATAAGTTGCGTGGGAGTGTTGATGCCATATTTCTCGCAAACCTCCTTCGGTCCCATAATAGTAGCGGGGTCGCCGAATTTTGCAGGTTTGTAAATGAGAATATTGTCGCTCACTAGCTGACCGAAGTCCTTATCAGGCGTCATCATGTAAGTCAAATAGCCAGCTTTTTCGGCTTTTTTCGCCAAAGTACCGATCACATCGTCGGCTTCATAGCCTTCGGCGGCATAAATCGGGATGTTGAAACCTTTGATAATCTCTATGATATAAGGAATCGAAGCTCTTAAATCGGGCGGCATCTCCTCGCGGTTTGCCTTGTAATCGCAGAAGTTTTCAGTGCGCAGGGTAGGGGCGCCAAGATCGAAAGCGATGCCGATATGTGAAGGTTTTTCGTTTTTCAAAACCTCGTAAAGAGTGTTCAAAAAACCGATAATCGCAGAGGTATTCAAGCCCTTTGACGTCATCCGCGGATTCTTGTTCAAAGCGAAAAACGCCCTGTAAATCAACGCATAAGCATCTAAAAGGAATATTTTTTCTGTATCTTTAGTTATCATAAACCGCAATATTAATAAGGTGTAAAATTACGAAATTTTTATGAATAATCCATCAAAAATCGTAAAAATCAAAATTTTAATAAAAATTGTAAATTTTTCTTCAAAAAACGCATTTTCTAAGGTGTTGTAAATCAATATGTTATATTTTTAAAGGTCAAAAAAGGCATTTTTTTTGTCATTCGTTTG
>LUZN01000068.1 GCA_001603665.1 Bacteroidales bacterium Bact_22 | reverse complement strand
GTAAAAAGCCTTATCGGATGGAAGATTTATAAGCCTTGGCTCGAAATGACGGTTTTTAAAATTATTGTTATGAAAAAGTTTTTTGTTTTAATTTCTTTATTGTTTCCGTTAATCGGTTTGTCGCAAGTTGATATTGAGATAAGCATTGATAATCAACAAGATGACACTTATTATTTTTGCAAATATCGCGGATCGAAAGCTCTGGTGATTGACACTTTGACGATTAAGAACGATGTGATTCGCTTCAAGCAGAAAACAAAACTGCCGGAAGGCATTTACCTTCTGACGACGAGCAAAAACATCCCTCTGATTGAGGTTTTAGTGGCTAAAAAGCAGAAGTTTTCGATAAAAGTCAGCGATTTGGAGGATTGGAGCACAGTGAAGGTGAAAGGCTGCGCGAAGGAGACAAAGATTTATTACAAGTTGATGGCAAAGATTCGGGAAACCGAAGCAAATATCAAGGTTTTGGAGAGTGAGGAAGGCTATCATCCCGAGAATTGGAAGAAAGCCGATTCGTTGCGTAAAGACCTAGCGAGTTACGAAGAATCGATGAAGGTCAAGAAAAGCGGCGCATTTATTAATACGGTAATCAATTCGGTGAAGAGTCATCAGTTGCACAATTACTGGGATGAATTTCCGTTTGACGACCCGAGAGTGTTGACTTATCCGATGATAGACAATAAGTTAGACGCCTATTTCGAGGCTATGAGTCCGGATGCGATAGTTATTAACGAGGCTATCGACAACATCATCGCCAAGGCCTGCAGTTGCACCGAGGTGCGCGATTATCTGCTTTGGTATTTCTACAGGATGTATTACGCTCCGAAATACATGAATCTGGACGATGTTTACATCCATCTCGTCAACGATTACTTCGTAAAACTGAAGCTTGAAGGCGTGTCGGAGAGCATGCTGAAGGCCATGGCCGACAGGGCTAAGCACCTTGAAAACCTGAAGATTGGCGCTAAGTTCCCAGAGTTGGGCAACCTCCACTCCATCGACGCCAGTTACGTGGCTGTGGTGTTTTAC
Source organism: Bacteroidales bacterium Bact_22 (assembly GCA_001603665.1). Lineage (GTDB taxonomy): Bacteria > Bacteroidota > Bacteroidia > Bacteroidales > F082 > Limimorpha. Next base: position 8,208 of record LUZN01000068.1, on the reverse strand, counting down.
GACAAGACCTGCGAGAAATGCGCTCAGGAAGGCCGTATCTTGGAAGATATACGCACTCGTCACCCTGAGATGGTGATTTTCCCTGTGGAGATCAGTTCGGGAATGACCGACAACATACTTTCGAAGTTCGATGTGCAGAACACTCCGATGATATATCTCCTTGATCCTAAGAAGGTTATCATTGCCAAACACATAAAAGCCGGACAGGTAGAACAGTTTTTAAACATGGATATTGATTAAGATGAGTAAATACGACACAATTTGCGCGATAGCGACAGCGGCGGGTGCTGGAGCCATCTCGATTATCAGGATTTCGGGAGCCGACAGCATAAGCACGGCCTTGTTGATCTTCAGAAAGGATGGTAAGAAGCTGGAAATGAACGACATAGAACCATACAAGGCATACTATGGCGAGATTATCGACACCGTTCCTGACGATAAGCCGATGGTCGACGACGTGTTGATGACGGTTTTCAAGGCGCCTCACTCCTACACTGGCGAAGACTGCGTCGAGATAAGCTGTCACGGCTCGCAATTTGTGCAACAGAAGATATTGGAGCTCCTTTGTGTGCGAGGCTGCAGGCTGGCACAGCCGGGCGAGTTCTCGAAGCGTGCCTTCATCAATGGGAAGCTCGATTTGGCGCAGGCCGAGGCGGTGGCCGACCTCATAGCGTCGCAGAATGCAGCCGAGCACAGGATTGCGGTGAATCAGCTAAAAGGCGGATTCTCGAACGAGCTGCGTGACTTGAGGGCAAAACTCGTCGAACTTACTTCACTTTTAGAGCTTGAACTCGACTTTTCGGAGGAAGACGTGGAGTTTGCCGACAGGACAAAGCTCAACGAGATTTTGAATGCAGCGTTGAAGCATATCGGCAAGCTAACCGATTCATTCAGAATGGGTAACGCCATAAAGAACGGAATTCCTGTGGCTATCGTCGGCGAGACAAACACTGGCAAAAGCACGCTTTTGAACGCCATTTTAGGCGAAGACAGAGCCATTGTGAGCGACATTGAAGGCACCACCCGCGACACCATCGAGGAGACGTTTACCATCGACGGCCTGACGTATAGGTTCATTGATACTGCAGGTATTCGTGAGACGTCCGAAACTATTGAAAAGATTGGCATTGAGCGCACTTTCAAGAAGATTTCGGAAGCCGACATCGTGATAGGAATGCTCGACGGCACGAAGAAAGTGAGCGAGATTGTTAAGGCGGCGAAAGACATAGTAAATCGCGTCAACGTGTTGAAACAGAAGCTGATAATGGTGATAAACAAGAGCGATTTGATGGATGCAGGCAACATGTTTACCTTAAATGACGATTTTGAAGCAAGTGTGAAGTCGACATTTGAGAAAAACATTGAAAAGAATGGCGGTTACATGACCGACGAGTATTGTTACAGCATCACCGGCATGGATTTGTATAACATCCGCAGCTTGACGACCTTCTCGTATATGTCGGCGAAAGACCCTGAGGATGTCGAGAGTTTGAAGAGCAACATCAGTCGTCACACCGACGCGCCAAAGATTGACGGAAACACCGTATTAGTCACTAATATAAGGCATTTCGAGGCGTTGACGCATGCCAGGGAGAGTCTCGAACAGGTGAAGAAAGGCCTGGATGACAAGCTCTCGGCCGATTTGTTGGCGCAAGATCTGCGTCAGGCCTTGTATCACATAGGCAGCATCACCGGTGAAGTCACGACTGGCGAAGTGCTAAGTTCCATATTTTCAAGATTTTGCATCGGCAAATAGTAAAAATATTTTTGTTTTTATTAAAATTTTTTCGTATCTTTGCAGCCGTAAAAAAATAACGATTAGCAAATACGCATTATGGCATACGATCGACTGTATTTATTGATGTTTTCGGTAAACCTGACCTACGTCGTGGTAGCTCTCTACGGGTGGGCTTTGAAGGTTTTTTACGTGCCTGCGGCGTACAAAGAGGTGTTCGGACAGCTCTACCCTGCCCGTTATTCGCTTGCCAATCTGTTTATGATGCAGGTCGTGGAGTTGCCATTCATCTTCTTCATTGGAAGGCCCGAGGTGTTGTTTTTGGTCAACGCATCGGCTCTTCTGTTCATCACCTCGTACTTGATAGTTCTCATCAAAGGTTATTTCTTCCTCGACTTTTATACGGCGCCGCGACTGCTGCAGCTGCAGCATCCGGTGATTATCTGCTGGATTGCGCTGATGCTGCCGGTTTTGGGAGTCATCAAGTTTACGCCTACCTACAAAACCATTATGACAATTGTGGTTTTGCTCGTGGCATTGGGCTACATCGTACAGCTCGACAGATGCAGACTCAGACTGGTGAAGGAGATTCGTGAGATTGACGAGGATGAGTTCTCGAGTGCCGACGACTTCCCGATCAAGTTTGCGAAAAGTATCAAATGGCTGCCGTTTATCGTGTGCATGCTGCTTATCGCCACATTCCTTTTGAACAGCTATTGGGCAAAGATGGTGCGCGACATCGTTTTTATCATTATCAACGTATGGTTTGCCATCGTTTCGTTGAATCCGCACCGCAATGCCAAGAAACTGCCAAGAGAGTTGAAGAAAAAAGATACAGGCGATAATGCCGAGAGTTCGACGAAGTATCGCCTGTCGGATAAATACTGTCAGGAGACCGAGAAAAAGTTGGTTGAGACCATTCGAAATAAAAAATTATATCTTGAAGAGCATTTTACGATGAACGACCTCACCGATATCATGCTTATCAACAAAAATTACCTAAGTGAAGTCATCGCAAGAAGCGAATATCAGTCGTTTTACAAGCTCATCAACACGCTGCGCATTGAGCATGCTTGCCAGCTTTTACAGGAAGATCCGACGATTAAGCTCGAGCAGGTGGCGCTTGCTTCGGGCTTCCTTTCGGGCAGTGCGTTCTCGCAAGTATTCAAGCGTTTGATGAATGTCTCTCCTAAAGAATACATCGGAAAAATACACGCAAAATAAAATTTTACACGTAAAATAAAATTTTTTACACGCAGAATAAAACGTTTTACACGCAGAATAAAACGTTCTATGATTTTTTGCTATATTTTTGCATCGTGAAAATCAAAGCAGGCATGATGATATGCGATAACACGGCGCAGAATTGAATAGTTTATTAGTTTTTTGTTAATCGTTGGGGACGTTTCGTGTAACGTCCCTTTTTTTATTTAACATTCCGCCGTAGCGTTATCGAGTCGTTTCATCATTGCGAACATGAATATTGCCGACACCAGGCAAAGGATAATCAGCACTCCCCAGATCATCACCAACGACAATCCGGTATTCCAGATGGAGCTAATCACTGATGTGAGGTAGTTTCCTATTGCTGTGGCGCCGAACCAGAGGCCCATCATGAGTCCTTTGAGCTTTGGAGGGGCCACTTTGCTGACGAATGATATTCCCATAGGGCTGAGCAGCAGTTCGCCGAAGGTGAGCACCAGATAGGTGGAGATCAGCCAGTTTGGAGACACAAGGATGTGGCTCACGCCTCCGGTGGAAGCAAGTTCTTTTGGTGAAGGAAGGCCGATAGAAGCCACTGCAAGCACGCAATAGCCGAGGGCGGCGACTACCATGCCGAGGGCGATCTTACGTGGAGCCGAGGGCTCTTTGCCTTTCTTGGCTAAGGCGCCGAAGATAGCCATTGACACCGGTGTGAGGGCTACCACGAAGAACGGGTTGAAGTGCTGGAATATCTGAGGCAGGAGGACTACCAGTTTGTCGACGTGGGCTGCTTTATACCACACGCCCGCGACGCATGCTGCGAGCAGCAATGCCGACAGGCTGCGGCCGCGCACGGTGTCGCTCTGGAAGATTCCGAACAGGGCGTAGACGCCGACGGCTATCATGGCGAGGGTGAACACATCGAAGCCGATGCGCGTCCAGCCTGTCGCCACCGAGGCGGTGTAGTCGCGTGCAAAGTATGTCAAGGTGAGACCTGCCTGCTGGAACGCCATCCAGAAGAAGATGACGACGGCAAACACCAGACACAGAGCTACGACACGTTCTTTAGTCTGTTTCGGGGTGAGTTCCACCACTTTTTCTTCTTTAGCGGCCTTGTCGCCCTTACGCACGTCGACGTGCTTAAACGACTTACGGAAGCCGAAATAGATGGCTATTGAAAGAATCAACGAGATACACGCCACGCCGAAGCCGTAGCTGTAAGCCACTGATAATGAGTCGATATAGTTATGACAGAAGGCTGTCATGTCGCCACCGAAGCTGCTCTGAGCCTCAGCGAGGGTCTGCAGTCGCGTCATCCCGTCGGCGGTGATGGTGCCATCGAGGAACTGATGGGTCAGCGACGGTATGTTGGCGTCGTAAGTGAGTCCGTTTTTGCCTAAAAACATGTTGGTGACAGCCGTAGCGGTGGTCGGAGCGAACATCGAGCCGATATTGATGGCCATGTAGAACAGGCTGAAGCCGCCATCGCGTTTTGCGGCGTATTTAGCGTCATCGTAGAGGTTTCCAACCATCACCTGCAGGTTGCCTTTAAACAAGCCTGTGCCTATGGCGATACACAGCAAGGCGATGATCATCATGGTGAACGCCATGCTACCAGTGGCGTCTTTCTGCGTAAACAGCAGCAGATAGCCCGCAAACATCACCAGGATACCGGTGACAACAGTCTTTCCGAAGCCCCAGAACTTATCGGCGATGTAGCCGCCGATGATAGGCATGAAATAGACTGCGGCGAGGAAGATGCCGTAAAACTGTCCCGCTGTCTGTGCGGAGAGACCGAATTTTGCCTGCAGGAACAATACGAAGATTGCAAGCATGGTGTAATAGCCGAAACGCTCGCCGGTGTTGGCTAAAGCGAGGGCGTAGAGACCTTTTGGATGACCTTTGAACATAGTTTATAAGTTTATAAGTTTATAAGTTAAGAAGATTATAAGATTATAAGTTTATAGTTAAAAGACGTCTTGACGGTAGAGTTCTTCAGGAGTTGTCTCGTTTCTCTTGAACGGGCGCAGACGGAAGGTGTATTCGTATTTGTCGTTCTTAATCAAGTACTTATCCAGGGCGCCAGGACCGCAGGTAGCAGTTCCGAGAGGTGCCTGACGGCAGTCGATGTTGACGGTCCAGAACCCCGAGGGCAAGATCTGATTTATCCTCTCCGCCTTGGTGATGTCGGCGTCGGAATAGCAGTAAATGCTGAAGTTGAGATGTTCCTTACCGCTCACGAAAAGACCGTCGCCGAAGGCGTTAGTGATGGCAGCCCAGCGCACTTCTGTGCGGTTGCCGCTTTCTTGAGGCTCCTCATGCATCTCGTAGAAGCCTGAGGCGGAACGCGAGTACACTCCCACCCTGCCCGACGCGTTTCTGTCGGGGTAGTTTTCGGTGTCTTTGCCGAAATATTTCACCTTATTATAATCGAACGGCATGGCGAGCTGGGTGCCGACCTTCGGGAAGGTCACGACCTTGTCGGTAGGCGTCACTTTCATGGTGACGACGACGTCGGCCGAGCCGTATACTTCGTATAACTGATTGGTTTTCAGCACTAATTCGCCTTTGTTGTTAAGGAATTCGAGGTCGACCGTGATCCTGGCTCGGCCGACGTCGATACGTTTCACGTTGAACGACTTCTTGCCTATTGTGAGACTGTCGAGGCCTGCCTGTTTCCACAGGCGCTTGCCGTTCCAGTCAACGTCGTCGTTAAGCGTCGGAGCGCGCCAGAAGTTAGGTTTTACCGGACTTTCCAGCAACTCGTCGCCTTCGTAGACAAACGATGTCGGGACACCTTGTTTCTTATCAATCATGAAACTGAATTTCTTGTTTTTAACGATGATGGCGTTGGCGTTGTCGACAATCTCGATCTTATCGTATTTCGTGACTTTCACAGGGTCCTTCTTCCTGATATTCAGCTGGAACTGTTCGTACGCCACCTCGGCGCCGTCGGCCAAGAGTTCGTTTCCTTTCTTGATCCTGAACGAGAAGTTGATGAAATACTCCTGATTGGGGTTCACCGGCATGAACGACTCGGCTTTAAACGGGTCGGGCACCGGAATTGTCACCGTCTGCGTCTCCCCTGGCTTACAGCTCAGGCCGACGGCGCCTTCGGCGAGTTTCTTTTCGTTGGATAATATCGTATAGATACACTCCAAATCGCTTAAGTCGGTGAAAATGAACTTGTTATGAATCTTAAAGATACCTTCGTCGATATCCTCGGCTGTCACCGTGACGTTTTGATAACATTTCTTCACCTCATCCATGTGACTGTGCGGCTTACGGTCGCTGGTCACCAGTCCGTTGACACAGAAACTGTCGTCGTTACCGCAGTCAGGGATGCTCCCGAGGTCACCTCCCGCGGCGTACCATTCGGTTTTCATCTTCTCGTCGTATTTAATGATCGACTGGTCGACAAAGTCCCAGATGCAGCCGCCCTGAAGCTGAGGATATTTCTCGAAGACATCAATATAATCTTGCAATCCGCCGCAGCTGTTACCCATGGCGTGACAGTATTCGACCATGATGAACGGACGGTTTTTCTTGTCGAGATGGTCTTTTGCAAACTTCTCCAGATAGTCGATGCCGGCATACATCAGTCCGATGTAGTCGGTGTTGTCGTCGTAGATGGCGCGTTCGCAGATGACAGGCCTCGTGTCGCGTTTCTTCATCCAGTCGTAGCAATATTTGGTGCAGACGCCGTTGCCGCATTCGTTGCCTATCGACCACACTATGACCGACGGATGGTTCTTGTCGCGCTCGACCATATTCTTACACCTATATAAAAATGCCTCTTTCCACTCGGGTTTCTTGGCGAGACTGTTCTCCTCGTAGCCTTGCGGATGCGACTCGTTGTTAGCCTCGTCAATGACATAAATGCCATATTTGTCGCAGAGTTCGTACCAGTATATATCGTCGGGATAATGGCTGGTGCGCACGGTGTTGATGTTGTTTTCGAGCATCAGACGGATATCCTCCATCATGGTCTTACGGTCGACGTATTGTCCAGTAATTCCGCTATGTTCGTGACGGTTGACACCTTTCACCATGATAGCTTTGCCGTTCACTTTGAGCTGTCCGTCTTTGATTTCGACCGTGCGGAAGCCTATCTCGCTGCTAACCCTTTCAACCTCATGACCTTTATTATCGATGATTTTTATCGTCAAGGTGTAGAGATTAGGTTTCTCGGCCGACCAAGGCGCTACGTTCGGAATTATTGTCTTTTCGAAGCTGACAGTGTATAACTTATTGTCTTTGAATTTCTTAAGGTCTTTCTTACGAAGGTTTCTCGTAAAGACTTTTTTCAGATTATTGCCATTTTTATCTATGCCTGAAATCTCGGCTACCACATTGAATTTGCTTGGAATCTTTTTCGGGTCGAAGTTTATTTCGACATCCATTGCAAATGTGCCGTTTTCGTATTTATTGTCGAGACCGGCTTTCACGAAGTAATCGTAGATGTTGAGTTTCGGCTTGGAATACGCCACCACGTCGCGTGTGATGCCGCTCATACGCCAGTAGTCTTGCGCCTCGAGGTACGATCCGTCGCAGAAACGGAAGACTTTTAACGCGAAGAACACCGGCTGGTCGGGAATGATATAAGGTGTGATGTCGAATTCGGCAGGGGTTTTCGAATCCTCGGAATAGCCGACAAACTGGCCGTTTACCCAGAGATAGAATGCCGATTTGACAGCGCCGAAGTTCAGGTACACGTTACGGCCTTGCCACGACTCGGGAATCTCGAATTTATGGATGTAATAGCCGACCGGGTTGTATTTTGTCGGGGCGTAAGGCGGATTCGACTTGAATTCGTTGGCCACGTTGACGTAGACGGGGTCGCCGAAGCCGTTCAGCTCCCAGTTGCCCGGCACGTCGATCATGTCCCAGTCGCGACAGTCGTAGCCTATCTCGTAGAAACCATCCACGACATCATTAGGGCTCTTTGTGAAGTGGAATCTCCAGCTTCCATTGAGGTTGATGGAATATTTTTCGGCCGGACTCGGAATCACGTTGGTGCGAGGCGGCATTTTGTTGACTTGAAACACCGACAAATCGTTCCACCAGTCGCGGATTTCGACATTCTGAGCCTTCGCGAAAAGCGATAATAATATGATACTCAATAAAATAGACAATCTTTTCGTCATAAGATATGTATTTTTAAATTTTAAAAAAGATATTGCGAAATTAAGCATTTTTTTGAAAATAATTATAAAAGTTTCAGAAAAATTTGTTATCTTTGCAGATTAAACATAATTAATCATGAAAAA
>LUZN01000016.1 GCA_001603665.1 Bacteroidales bacterium Bact_22 | reverse complement strand
CCCACAACATTTTTTTTCATTTTTCTTAAAAAAATAATTTTTGTGGTCACGTATTAAAATTATTTGTACTTTTGTAAGTTAAAATATCTAAAAATATATATTCAATATGAAGAAATTAGTAGTCTTAATATGCGCGCTGTTTTTAACAGGCTCATTGGCTTTCGCTCAAAATGAAAAAGCTGTCAATCAGAAAAACAAAGCAAAGACTGGAAAAGTAGCTAAAGACCCGAATACAAAGCAAGTTTCAGCCGACAATAAGGCTGACGACAAGGCAGACAATTCTTCAAGTGGTGCTGAAATAATGTTTAAAGAAACAAATCACGACTTCGGCAACATTCCGTTCAAAGGCAACGGCAGCTACGAATTTGTTTTCGTCAACACCGGAACCGAACCACTTATTCTAACCCAACCTAAGTCATCATGCGGATGCACAGTGCCTGAATGGCCGAAACAGCCAATACTTCCAGGCGAATCCAATGTTATCAGAGTGACTTATAAAAACACCGACCGTCCAGGTGCATTCAACAAATATGTCACCATCTTCTCAAACGCAGCAGTCAACAAAGAGGTGAAACTCCACATCAAAGGTACTGTGGAGCCTGAGCCTACCGACGCTTCACCGCTGAAAATGGACGGCATCGGAACACCAGTAAAGAATAATTAATCTAATACCTAATTAATATTATGCCGAAAATTTCTAAAAAAGGCCAGTCCATGCCGGCTTCGCCAATAAGAAAGCTCGTGCCTTTCGCCGACGAAGCAAAATCAAGAGGTATCCACGTCTATCACCTCAACATCGGTCAGCCTGATATCGAGACTACACAATTCGCTCTCGATGCCGTGAAAAAATATGACGAGAAGGTCATAAAATACTCAAACTCTGCAGGAAACCTGTCGTACAGACAGAAAATCTGCAAATATTATGATAAGATTGGCATTAAGATCACTCCAGACGATATCATCGTCACCAACGGAGCATCAGAAGCCCTTCAGATAGTGTTCATGAGCATCATGGACCCCGACGATGAGGTCATCATCCCGGAACCGTTCTATGCCAACTACAACGGCTTCGCTCAGACAGCCGAAGTGCGCGTAAAACCTATCTATTCGTCGATTAACAACGGCTTCGCACTTCCTCCAATCGAGGACTTTGAGAAGGCCATCACACCTCACACCAAGGCCATCCTCATCTGCAACCCTAACAACCCGACAGGTTACCTGTATTCAGACGAGGAGATGGAGACACTGCGCCAGATCGTGATGAAATACGACCTTTACCTTATCACCGACGAGGTCTACCGTGAGTTCTGCTACGACGGCAACCATCATTCATCAGCAATGCACCTCAAAGGCATCGACGATAATGTTATCTTAATCGACTCAGAATCAAAGAGATACAGCGCATGCGGCATCCGCGTCGGACGTCTCATCACTAAGAATAAAGAAGTCATCAGCACAGCTATGAAGTTCGCTCAGGCACGTCTTTCGCCACCTTCATACGGACAGGTTGCAGCAGAGGCCGCCCTCGACACTCCGGAATCATATTTCGACGGAATTGTCAAGGAATACGAGGCACGCCGTAACGTCTGCGTCGAAGGCATCAACAAGATTCCAGGCGCATTCTGCCCGACACCTAAAGGCGCATTCTACATCGTGGCACATCTGCCGATCGACGACTCGGAGAAATTCTGCAAATGGTTGCTCACCGACTTCAACTACGAAGGCAAGACAGTGATGCTCGCCCCAGCAAGCGGATTCTATTCGACACTCGGACTCGGCCGTCATGAGGTACGAATCAGCTACTGCCTCAACTGCGACGACCTGCGCGACGCCATGTTTATCCTTGGAAAAGCTCTTGAAGCATATCCTGGCAAAGCAATGAACTAATAAATCAGATATTTCTCTCTGATTTTCAGATAGTTATCGATTCCGTCCTTCCACGATGAACGAATCTCATCCTCGGTAAAGGCGGAATCGATTTTTTGTTGCAAATCGGCAACACCAGCCAGTTTTATGAAATAATTGTTGAAGAATTTGTCATCGTCCTTGAGCTGGCGTCGCGCATCTAAAATCCACGATAGATTCAGCTTTTTTTCATTCTTACGATAACGATGCGCATACTCCACAAGGTTCTTGCCGTGACATTCCTTGTCGGCATAGAGCGGCGCACGATGACCCTCGGCTGTCCTTGGAATAAACACGAAATCGTCAGTCATCGCTGGGTGTCCATAAACCTGGAACGGCATATCAGTGCCACGCCCGACACTGACATCGGTGCCCTCAAACAGACAGAGTGAAGGGTAGAGGTAGACCGACTCCCAGTTGGGTAGGTTTGGCGACGGCTTCACCGGAAGCTTGTAAATTGCATCTCTATCGTATTTTCCCATCGGGATGACCGTCAGGTTGCACTTCACACCATCCGTGAGCCAGCCTTCACCGTTGACCATCAAAGCATATTCGCCTATCGTCAAGCCGTAAACTATTGGTACACAATGCATTCCGACGAAAGAAGCGTTTTCAGGCTCCAAAACCGGACCGTCGACATAGAAGCCGTTCGGGTTAGGTCTGTCGAGCACAATCATCGGGATACCATTCTCAGCAGCGGCCTCCATCACGTATGTCATGGTGGAGATGTAAGTGTAGAAACGACAGCCCACATCCTGAAGGTCAAACACAAGGATATCAATGCCTTGCAGCTGTTCGGCAGTAGGTTTTTTATTCTTCCCGTAAAGGGAAACGATGGCAATGCCTGTCTTTTCGTCAACGCCTGAAGCTATTGAAGCGCCCTCGTCGGCAGTGCCACGAAAGCCGTGTTCTGGAGTGAAAATCTTCACCAAATCGATGCCACAACTCAACAGAGTATCAATGAGATGCGTGCCGTCGTCCATGATGCTCGTCTGGTTTGCGACCACTCCCACATGCTTGTTTTCGAGCATCGGAAGGTACTTTTCAGTCCGCATAGCGCCCACCACGGCGTCCTTTGCATCAAGAAGTTTTAGTCCTTGAGCCTTGATAATCAATGTGATACATATAATAATGGCAAATAATGCCAAAATTCTTTTTGTCATTTATAATATTTTATTTATTTTTGCAATGATAAGAAAAAAATGAACGCGGCGACATTCATATCGAAAAGAATTTTTTCGCTGTCGAAAGATAATCTGTCTTCGACGGTGATGCGTATTGCCGTCACCAGCGTAGCCCTCGGAATAGCTATCATGTTGATTTCCATAGCGGTAGTCGTCGGTTTCAAGAATCAGATCAAAGATAAGGTCATCGGTTTTGTCGCTCCGATACATATCCAGGCATTGAACCAGAACGAGTCGATAGAGGAGACGCCATTTCTTTACGACAGCGTCCTAAACGCCCGTCTCGACAAGCCTTTCATCACCGAGATGCACAGGACGGCCGACAAAGCCGGCATCATCAAGACCGACGAAGAGATTCAGGCTGTGGTGCTCAAAGGCGTCGATTACGACTACAACTGGAGCTATATCGGCTCACATATTGTGCAAGGCACCATCCCGCAATACGTTGAAAATGAACGTTCTAACGACGTTGTCATCTCCAATATCATCGCCCATAAGATGAAACTGCATGTCGGCGACCCGGTCAGGATTTGGTTTGTCGACCCCGAGATGAAGGCGAGGGGTCGTAAATTCAATGTGGTCGGCATCTACGAGACTGGCTTGCAGGAGTGCGACGAGCGTTACCTTTACTGCGATTTGAATCAGATTCGCCGACTCAACGGTTGGGACAATGGAGAGATTGGGCATCTCGAGATTTGGATTGATAATCAAGAGCTTATCGACGATTACAACAATCAAATCTACTACAGCATCCCGACAAATCTGGTGTCGTACACCGCCATGGAGAGCTACCCGAACATCTTCGACTGGCTCGAGCTGCAGGATATGAACGTGGTGATAATCATCGCGCTGATGCTGCTCGTGGCTGGCATTACAATAATAAGTATGTTATTGATAATCATACTCGAACGCACCTCGACTATAGGTTTGCTCAAGGCAATGGGAGCCAGCAACGGACTCATCCGAAGCATATTCCTGAAACGTTCGTGCCGCATATTATTAATAGGTATGATCATCGGAAACATCATCGGCATCGGGCTATGTCTGGTACAACAGCATTTCAACATAATCTCGCTATCACCCGAGTCGTATTACCTCTCGGCAGTGCCAATCGAGCTTAACATTTGGTATATTTTGGCACTGAACGTCGGCACTCTGATTCTCTGGATACTGATGCTATTGTTGCCAACAATGCTCATTAACAACGTAAGACCTTCAAAATCAATAAGATTTGAGTAATAAAAATATAAAAATTATGATTGAAAATTTCAAAATCGAACCATTAAAAGGATACGGCGACATAATGTTTGGCACGCCTATCGACGATGTGGTGGAAACGCTTGGCCAGCCTACCAATCAGGAAGAAATCGAGTCGGCCTACGAAGACGATAACCATGTGGTTGTCCTCGACTACGAAGACCATGATTTCTCAGCTTATTTCGAGGGTAACACCACGATGAAACTCACCAATTTCTACACTTTCAACGAGAAATCTGAGCTGTTTGGAGCAAAAGTTTTCGACCTCAACAAAGAAGAGGTCATCGAACTCATGAAACAGAACGGCTACGAGGATTTCATCGAAGACAAGGAAGACGGCGACTGCATCTCATACGATGAGTTGAATATCGACTTCTATTTCGATGATAATCAATTAGTTGAGGTGTTCTGGGAATGCCAGCGCGGATGAAACATCGTAATCACCTCACGCAGATATTCGTCTGATACGTGAGTGTAGATTTCCGTCGTCGAGATGCTCGAATGTCCCAGCATTTGCTGCACCGCACGCAAGTCGGCACCGCCTTCGAGGAGGTGTGTCGCAAATGAATGCCGTAAGGTGTGCGGACTGATAGTCTTTTTAATTCCTGCTTTCTCAACAAGACTTTTCACCAGGAGAAATACGCTTTGGCGTGTCAGACTTGTGCCTCTTGCGCTGATAAACACCTTGTCGGTATATTTTGCCTTTATATCCTGATGAAGACGCTCGCCTTTGACGTACAGCATCAACTCGTTTAAGGTGCGTTTCCCAATCGGGACAAGACGTTCCTTTTCGCCTTTCCCGATGATACGTACAAACTCGTCTTTCATGTATATATCACTGATATTCAATGATATAACCTCCGAAACACGCAGTCCACAGCCATACATCACTTCGATGATTGCTTTGTTGCGATGACCGAATTGCTGACTTAAATCAATGCTGTCGAGCATCTTCACAATCTCTTCATAACTCAACACCTCCGGAATATGGCGGCCGATTGACGGGAAGCTGACGAGCAGGGTAGGATCGTCCTCACAAATCTTATCTTGGATGAGATACCTGTAAAAACTCTTTATGCCAGATAATATGCGGGCTTGCGACGATGAACTGATGCCCAGGTCGAACAGCTTCGCGAAGAAATCTTCGATGTCGTGATGCGTGATTTCTGTTACCGAAAGCGACTTGCCGCTATCCTCAAGATGCTCTCTAAACAATTCAATATCATGGCAATACGCATTGATGGTATTGTCAGACAACGACTGCTCGAGGCGCAGATAATCGCTGAAATGCTTTATCAAATCCTTATCGAGTAACATTTTATAAAATTCTTTGCAAAAATACAAATTTAGTTTAATAGTTTAGTAGTTTAAAAGTTTAATAGATATTAAAATCTTTTTGTATCTTTGCAGTGATAAATATTGAAAACATGAAAAAAGTCCATTTTATTGCAGTTGGCGGCAGTGCGATGCACAATCTCGCAATTGCCTTACACAGAAAGGGTTACGAAGTCACAGGTTCGGACGATGAGATTTTTGAGCCATCAAGAACTCGTCTCGAGAAAGAAGGCATTCTGCCTAAGGAATTCGGTTGGCATCCAGAGCTTTTAGACGACTCGTATGAGGCTGTTATTTTAGGCATGCACGCCCGCATCGACAACCCCGAACTCGTTCGTGCTCAAGAACTTGGACTGAAAATCTATTCGTATCCCGAATATCTTTACGAGCAAAGCAAAGACAAGATCCGTATCGTGATTGGCGGCAGTCATGGCAAGACCACGATTACCTCGATGATTCTGCATGTGATGAAGCAGGCCGGCATAGAGACTGACTTTATGGTGGGAGCGCAGCTCGAAGGCTTCGACGTTATGGTACGTCTCAGCGAGACCGCGAAATATATGGTGATTGAGGGTGATGAGTACCTCACTTCGCCAATCGACAGAGTGCCGAAGTTCCACAAATATCATCCGCATATCGCAGTGATTTCGGGCATCGGCTGGGACCACGTCAACGTTTTCCCGACCTTCGACTGCTATCTCGAGCAGTTCAGAATCTTTGTTGATACCATCGAGAAAGGCGGCTGCCTGATTTACGATGGCAATGACCCTGAAGCAGCTAAAATAGCAGCAGATGCTAAAGTTCCGACCTACGGCTACGAGATTCATCCTTACAAAACCGATGGAGACGATACCATTTTGATTCTTCCTAACGGAAAAGAGGAGAAGGTGCAGATCTTCGGCGAGCATAACATGAAGAATATCAACGCTGCACGTTATGTAGCAAAGCAGGTAGGCATCAGCGACGAGCAGTTTTATGAGGCTATTAAGACGTTCAAAGGTGCAGCAAGAAGGTTGGAATTGTTGTTTGAAAACAAAGAAAAAGGCAACCTCGTATTCCGTGATTTCGCCCATGCACCATCGAAAGTGCTGGCCACTGTGAAGGCTTTGAGAGAGCAATATGCCAACAAGAACTTATTGGTAGTCTTTGAGTTACATACCTACAGCAGTCTCAGCGAGGTGTTTATCGACCATTACGCACACTGCCTCGACAATTGCGATAAGGCCATTGTTTTCTACGATCCGCATGCAGTGGCAATTAAGAAACTTGAGATGATGACGGATGAAAGGATAATAAAGGGCTTCCAACGTCCAGATTTAAAGGTCGTTCATTCGAAAGACGAACTTGTGCAACTTTTAAGCACATGTTGTGAAAAGACCAACACCGTCGGCGGTTTCATGTCATCCGGTGACTTCAATGGCTTGACGACTGACGACCTAAAAACGTTGTTTTAGTTAGCAGTTAGTAGTTAGCAGTCAGCAGTTAGTAGGACGTGCAATGGTGCGTCCTATTTTTTTTCGTAATCATTTCATTTTTACCGAAAAAATTGTTATCTTTGCCACTTTAAAGTGACATTGATATGTTATTCCAGAAAAATATCATAAAGAAGCACATCGCGACGCTGACCGACGACGTTGAGGCGGCTTGGAACCAGTATAAAAGCTATTTTCTGAATGCTGCAATTCAAGAAAATATCAAGCAGAGCAAGGAGGAACAGTTTCAGGAAGGTTTTCTGAGAGAGCTTTTTGTAAAAGTGCTGGGCTATACGCTGAACCCTTCGCCAAACTTTAATCTTATCACCGAGCAGAAAAACGAGACCAACTCGCAGAAAGCCGACGGCGCGATACTTCTCGACGGCAACGTGATTGGCGTGATCGAGCTTAAAGACCACAAAACCACCGACTTAGGCAAGATTGAGAAGCAGGCATTCGGATATAAAAGCCAGCACCGCGATGCCCGTTACGTGATTATATCCAATTTTGAGAAACTGCGCCTTTATATTGACAATGCTGTTGATTTCCGCGAATGGAGCCTCTTTACGATGACATTCGACGAATTCCGCGAGATGTATCTCTGCATCGCGTGGAACCAGATAAAAAACGGTATCGCCCTGAAGATTAAGAGCGAATCGGTGTCGTCGGAAGACCAGATAACCAATGCTTTGTATAAGGATTACTCGCAGTTTAAGGGATTGCTTTTTGCTGATATTTTGAAAAACAACCCTGCTCCTGAAGATAAAAACGAAAGCGACTGGCAGCTGCTTCTCTTCAAAAAGACTCAGAAGCTGCTCGACCGTCTGCTTTTCATCTTCTTCGCCGAAGACTGCGGACTGCTTCCGCCTAATTCGATGGCCGAAATCATAAAACAATGGCGTCAGCTTAAGGAACTCGATGAGTATAAGCCGCTTTACAACAGGATTAAAAAGTATTTTGGGTATCTCGATACCGGCCATCAGGGCAAGCATTACGAGATTTTTGCATACAACGGCGGACTTTTCAAGCCAGATGAGGTGCTCGACAACCTGAAAATCTCTGATGAAGTTCTTGAAGAGCCGACAATTAAGCTCGCTTCGTACGATTTTGAGAGCGATGTCGATGTGAATATTTTAGGTCATATTTTCGAAAACTCGCTGTCCGAAATAGAAGAGATTACTCAGCAAATCACTAACGGCGAAATTCCTCGAACCTCGAAACGCAAGCAAGATGGCGTTTTCTACACTCCACAGTACATTACAAAATACATTGTGGAGAACACGGTAGGGAAGCTTTGCGCTGAGAAAAAGGTGGAACTTGGCATCGTTGAAGAGGATTATTTCTCCGACCAGAAACGCCAGAAGCAGACCAAGATAAAACTCATCGAGCAGTTGAGCCAATATCGCGAATGGCTGTTGCAGATTACCATTTGCGACCCGGCATGCGGAAGCGGTGCTTTTCTCAATGCAGCCTTGCAGTTCCTCATTGCCGAGCATAAGCTCATCGACGAGATGGAAGCTAAGGTTGCGGGCGAATCGCTGGTGTTTCCGAATGTAGAGAACAGCATTTTGGAGAACAACCTCTTCGGTGTCGATATCAACGAGGAGAGCGTGGAGATTGCCCAGCTGGCGTTGTGGTTGCGCACTGCCAAGCCTCACCGCAAGCTCAACACTTTGAGCCAGAACATCAAATGTGGCAACTCTCTCATCAGCGACCCCGCTGTTGCCGGCGACAAGGCCTTCGACTGGCAAAAAGAGTTTCCAAAAGTCTTTGAAAAAGGCGGTTTTGACGTGGTGATTGGCAATCCGCCGTATGTTTTTGCAAGAGAAAAAGTATCTGAGGAAGATAAAGTTTATTATTCTTCACAATACGACTCAGCCAAGTATCAGGTAAACACTTATATTTTATTTATGGAACAATCAATGCTATTAACTAAGGAAAATGGCATGGTGGGACTAATTATTCCAAATTCTTGGTTGATGACATATTCTGGAGAAGCGTTGCGAAAAATACTTCTCGAAAAAGCATCTGTTGACAAAATTGTAAATTTATATGGGAAATCATTTGCAGATGCAAACGTTGAAACTGTGATTTCTATTTTTGAAAAGAAAGTGTCTAATTTTGACCATATGATTGATATCTTGAAGACCTGTCTCTTATACACATCTCCGAG
>LUZN01000003.1 GCA_001603665.1 Bacteroidales bacterium Bact_22 | reverse complement strand
CTCGTAGACGTTTTTCAATGAGAAGTCGGATTTTACCTTTTCGTGATGGAAATCGGCTTGTTGCAGCACCTCGCGGAAGTTTAGAATTTTATAATTTAACTCTTTGGAATTCAATAAGTTGAACTTCTGAAGCGAAGCCGTGACGTTTTGCGATGCGAAACATATTACGTGTTCGAAGCCGGCCAGCCGTTCAGTCAGGAGGGGCAGGCTCTCTTTCCATTTTGAGAGGTCGTCGAGACAATGCCAGTTGTAGATGCTGTCGTAGCGGCCGTTGTTTGAGAGTATCGAGAATCCGATGACAAACTCGGTGTAGGGCTTGTCGCCGTCGAAGAGCGGAACGGCTGGCCGGTAAAACAGCAGGTTGAGGAATGCCGTCGACTGGTTTTTATCGCCTGCGAGTTCGTAAAGTGTCTTATAATCAATGGTATACGGCTTGTCGGCTTCGTTGGGGACGTCTTTCCAGCAGTGGCCGTGAAACTCGCAGCGGTAAGGGCTGTCGCATTGGTCGCCGACGGGAATCTTAGGCGAATGAGGCTGTTTTATTATATCTTTGAAATGAGCGATATTTTGGGCAATCACCTCCTGATATTGCTCGGCATATTCCTTAATCGATTGAAATAAAAAGAGTTGCTTCAGGTCGAGCTCGCCGTTTCTGACGTAGTCGGCGTTGATATACATCAGCTGGATGTCGGATAGTGGCACCTCGCAGCCTTTCAGCACGTAATATTGCAGCGCAGCGTCTTTCATGTAGGTCGGACTGATGCTCAGCGAGCTTTTCACTTCAATGGCGCGCCATTTGTCGCCGTCGCGCACAATGATGTCGAGCATGATTAGGGTGTCGTCGTATTGAAACACTGCTTCGTACATCACGTTGACGGCTGGATTCGTCAGGTTTTTCAGGGTCTCGACGACTTTCTTGCTGAACTGCGAAGGAGAGCTCGGCGTCATGTTGATGCCACCCGGGAAGTACTGTTGTGCCAGCAGTCCCACGTCGACGCCGCGTTTGAACTTGGCACGCTGCTCCATGCTCAGCTTATCGCGCAAAAACGGTCGGTTTTTGATGAGAAACAGAGCCTTCTCGCATTGCTCGCCTTTGATGTATGTGGATTTCGACAGGATATGCATCTTATTTATTATTAGGCAGTTGAAGAATATTTTTCTTCGCGAAGAAGGTCATCGAGATGCCTCTTGCGAGCATGAATCCGAGGAAGGCGATCCAGAGTCCGTGGTTGCCCCAACTTGGCATCAGGAAGTACCACATCGGGAGGAAGACTAGGATCGATGAGATTATCATGGTGTTGCGGATGGCCCGTGAGGCCGTCGCGCCGATGTAGATGCCGTCCCAGAGGAAAGCGGCGAAGGTGATGATTGGAATCAACACCATATATATATAATAAGGTTGTATCTGTTCGATGATAATCGGCTGATCGGATATCATCTTTACGAAAGGAGTGGGGAAGAGAGCGTAAAGAATGGCGAAAGGTACGCATATGTAGCAACCCCATTTAAACAAGTGAATAACAACGCTCCTGAGGTTCTTCTCGTCGCGGGCACCGATGAACTTCCCTACAAGCGCTTCTCCCGCATAAGCGAAGCCGTCGGTGAAATACGAGAAAATATAGAAGAACTGCAGTAGTATCATGTTGATACTCAGCACGTTATTGCCAAGTTTAGCCGACTGGTTGGTAAAGAAAGCGATGGTCATAACCAGAAGAATGCTTCTTATCATCAAGTCGGTGTTGACAACGAAAAACTTCTTTAACTTATTGATATCCAATAAGATGTGAGTATTTATCTTGATAATGAATTTCTTATATTTTACAAAAATGAAGATAAGAGCCGTGGCGAGTCCGCAATATTGGGCTATGACGGTGCCGAGCGCCACTCCGACCACATCTTTTTGCATCACAACGACGAAGAATATACTGAAAATTATATTTAACACGTTGATAATGATGGCAATAGCCATTGGAATCTTGGTGTTTTGCATCCCGATGAACCATCCGTTGAGACAGTAAAGCAGCATGTTGGCCGGTGCCGCCCATATCCTGACGAAGAAATATGTGATGGCGAGGCTTAGCACCTCATCGCTGCCCTCGAGAAGGATCAGGCTGAGCTTCGCGATGGGTTTTTGGATACATAATATTAATAGGAATGCGAAAATCGCGATTATCGTCGAGCGGTAGAGCGAATAGCTCACTTCGGAGTAGTCTTTCGCACCGTAGGCTTGTGCTGTGAAGCCTGTCGTTCCGGCGCGCAGGAAGCTGAAGAAGGAGTAGAGCACGCTGAAAATCGTTCCGCCGAGGGCGATGGCGCCTATGTAGACCGGCGAGCTGAGGTGTCCCATCAGTATCATATCTACCAATCCCAGCAATGGAATTGTTATGTTGCTGATAATGTTTGGGATGGCTAATTTCAGTATTGAACGATTCACGAAAAAAATTTTATGCAAAAATAAAAAATATTGTACAATGTATTAAATAATTTTATATATTTGCGCTGTAAATCAATAAGATGTGGATTTTTGTGGAACCGATTCCACACTTTTCCACAGTCGTTGGTTGTTGAAGCGAGAAAAAAGAGAAATCATAATATATTGATTATCAAGTAATTAACAAAAATTATTAACAAAAAAGTAAGTTTGGCACGATTTTGGCACAAACTACAATTCGTTAGCATAGACTAATTTTAAATCATAACAACAATGAAAAAAGTATTAACAATTTTGTCAGTCGCATTAGTAGCTTTAGTATTGAGCTCATGCGTCGAAAGTTCAAAGAAGTATCAGACATTATTAGCAGAGAAGGAAGCTCTTGCAGTTGAGAATCAGAATTTGGAAAACGAATTCAATGCTACAATCGGCATCATCAACGAGGTTGAGAACAACCTTCAGGCTATCCGCGATGCAGAGGGTATGTTAACAGTTCAGCAAGAAGGTAGCGAAAGAGACCAGATTGTTTCAGAACTCCTCCAGATCAAGGAAAGAATGGCTGAAAACCGCGCTCGCTTGGATTCATTGAACCAGGTCATCGAGAAGAATGGCAAGAACAATGCTAACCTCCGCGCTCAGATTAAGAAACTCCAGGCTCAGATCGCTGAGAAGGAAGAGATGATCGCAGGTTTGCAGGCTCAGATCGAAGAGAAAGACGGTCAGATTGCCAACCTCAACACTCAGGTTGATAACCTCAGCAACGACTTGAACAATGCTAACACACAGATTGAGAACCTCAACAATCAGAACTTAGCTCAGACCGATGAGATGAACACAGTTTATTACATTGGCGCAACAACTAAGGAGTTGAAAGAAAAAGGTATCATCCTCAGCGCAAAGAAGATCTTCAAGGGCGACGTCCCAACAGAAGAATTCACAAAGGCTGACATGCGTGAACTCAACACAATCGTGTTCCCAGTGAAGAAGGCTGTTGTCCTCACAACTCACCCAACAGAGTCATACACACTCACAAAGGGCAAAGATGCAGAAGGCAACAAGATCGTCACACTTGAAATTACAAATCCAGAACAGTTCTGGAAAGTAACAAGATATTTGGTTGTTCTAACCAAGTAATTTTTCTGCTCGTTTTCAATATTTACGGAAATCCGACGCCGCCTGGCGCCGGATTTCTATTTTTTTGACATTTTTTAGCATACATAAAAATAAAATGTTTAATTTTGCAGGACGAGCAGAATGTTTATTATGTCAAAAAAGATTTTGATAGTTGACGATGATGTCGCTTTCGGCGTGATGCTGAAGACCTGGTTCCAGAAAAACGGCTGGGAGGTTGACCTTGTGGCATCGCTCGACAAAGCGCTGCATGCTGCCAACGCATCACAGTATGAACTGATTCTCAGCGATTTACGTCTGCCTGACGGCGACGGAATCATGTTCCTTACATATCTCCGCGAAAAGAAGATCACGACGCCTTTCATCATCATGACAGGCTATGCCGACGTGCAGACTACCGTCAACGCCATGAAGCTCGGCGCTTTCGACTATCTTGAGAAGCCTATCATCCCCGAGATGTTGGAGCAGAAGATCGAATTAGCACTGAAACAGGAGGCTAAGAAGGGTAAAGAGGTTAAGAAAGATAAGATGGAGAAGGGCGTGGCGGCTATGGTGAAGGGCAAGAGTTCGGTGATACAGCGCGTGTACAACCACGTGGCACTTGTGGCCCCTACCAAGATGTCGGTGCTCGTGCTCGGCGAGAGCGGCACAGGCAAGGAATACATCGCCCGCATGATACATGAGCAGAGCGGCCGTAAGGATCATCCGTTTATCGCTGTCGACTGCGGCAGTCTGTCGATGGAGCTGGCGCCTTCGGAGCTGTTTGGACATAAGAAAGGCTCGTTTACCTCAGCAATTGCTGATAAGAGAGGCGTGTTCGAAGAGGCGAAAGGTGGCACCGTGTTCCTTGATGAGGTGGGCAACCTGCCTTACGAGGTGCAGAAACAGCTGCTGCGATCGCTGCAGGAGCAGAGGGTGCGTCCAGTGGGCTCAGCCCAAGATATCGACGTCGACGTGCGTATCATCGCCGCTACCAATGTCGACTTGGAGAAAGCCATCGAGGAAGGTAGCTTCCGCCAGGATTTATACCATAGAATCAACGAGTTCTCGATAGAGGTACCGCCGTTGCGCGAGCGCATCGAGGACCTGGAAGAGTTTGCATATTATTTCCTCGCTCAAGCCAACGAAGAACTGGGCAAAGATGTGAAACATATCTCGGCCGAAGCCTTGGAGAAGCTGAAGCAGCACCGCTGGGACGGTAACCTCCGCGAGTTGCGAAACGTGATTCGTCGCTCGGTATTATTCGCTGAGAATCAAGAGATTACGTTAGACTATCTGCCGGTTCTGTCGAGCCATTTCCATAAGTCTCAGGAGGGCGACGACATGGCGCTGCAGCCTGGCGACGAGAAAGAACAGATTCTGGCTGCCTTAAAGAAGGCGAGGGGTAATAAGACTGTCGCGGCGAAGCTTTTGCAGATCGACCGCAAGACCTTATACAACAAGATGCATCTCTACGGGATGGATCTTACTTAAACTCAGGATATAATTCGTAAAACTTGTTCTCGAAGGCGCGGACGCGGTTTATCGAACGCCGTGTCCAGTCGAGACGTAGCTGCTGTTTTTCCTCTTCGGAAAGATGCCAGTCGATGTCGCTTTTATGCAGCCGCTGGGTGAGGGTATACATCAGCAAAGCCGCGGAAACACTGATGTTGAAGCTCTCGGTGAAGCCATGCATCGGGATCTGTACGTACATGTCGGAATGCTCCAGGGCGTAGTCGGTGAGACCGGTCTTCTCGGTGCCGAACACCACCGCTATCGGCTGGTCGAGCGGTAGGGTGTCGGGCGTGAAGTCGTTCTGGTGAGGGCAGGTGGCGACAATCTTATAGCCTTTGCTGTGCAGCAGGTCGAAAGCCTCAGGTGTGTTGAACTCGTTGACGTTGTATTTATGCAAGTCGAGCCATTTCGTCGAGCCCACCACGATATCCGGGTTGATGTCGTAAACCCATTTGTTTTCAATGATATGGATATCCTGAACGCCTGTCAGGTCGCAGCTTCGGAGCACTGCGCTGGCGTTGTGCGACTGATAGATGTCTTCGAGCACAATGGTGAGGTGACGCGTGCGGTATTGCAGCACCTGCTCGAAGCGCTGTTTTCTCTCATCGGTGATGTAATTCGAGAGAAACTCGTATAGTTTTTGATCTTTTGCGTTCAAAATGAATGAGTTACGATTTTAAAACCTCTTTGTTAAAATTTTTACAAATATATTAAAAAATTTATTCAAACATATAGAAAAAATGCGTATTTTTGCAGTTCGAAAAATTGTTTTTAAGATATGGCAAAAGAAAACGTAAAGAAAGACGAACAACGTCTCGAACAGATTGAGTCGACATTAGGTAAGTCAGAAATGTTTATTGAAGAGCACAGAAAGCCGATAATCATAGCTGTTGCTGCTATTATCGTGGTTATTCTCGCCATCTTCGGTATCAAGAAATTCGTCATGGAGCCGCGTGAAGAAGCTGCTGCAAAGGCCATGTTCCATGCTGAACAGCTTTTTAGAGCTGATGATTATGCTACAGCTCTCAACGGTGATGGTAATTTCTATGGCTTCATTGAAGTCATCAACGAATATGGTGGAACAAAATCGGGTAATTTGGCAAAATGCTATGCCGGTTTGTGCTATCTCAATATGGGTGAATTCGAGAATGCTATCAAATATCTCAACGATTTCAACGGCAAGGATCAGTTCATGAAGCCATTGGCAATGGGCGCCAAGGGCGATGCCTATATGGAGCTCGGCAATGTGGCTGAAGCAGCATCATGCTACGAGAAGGCAGCTAAGGAAACCAAGAACATCACCACATCACCGATGTTCCTGATGAAGGCCGGCTACGCTTATGAGATGATTGAGAACTACAAGAAAGCTCTTGAGATGTACAACATCATCAACGACGAATATCCTACCAGCACTGAGGGTTTCCACGTGTTGAAGAATATCGCCTACGTTGAGGCAAAGCTTGCTGAATAAAAACAGCATTTGAGAAACACAAAGTGCCTGATTCTTAAGGGAGTCAGGCATTTTTAATAATAGGAGCAAGGTTATGAGAATCGTTTATTTCGGAACGCCTGAGTTTGCAGCATCGCAACTTGAAGCCATTTTGGCGGCAGGTTACGAGGTGCTGGCTGTGGTGACCACTCCCGACAAGCCTGCAGGCCGCGGCAAGCAGATGCACTCGTCGGAAGTGAAGGAATGTGCCTTAAAGCACAATCTGCCTGTCTTACAGCCCGAGAAGCTCAAAGACGAGGCATTCATCGAGCAGTTGCGCTCGTTTAAAGCCGATTTATTCGTTGTGGTGGCCTTCAGGATGCTTCCTGAGGTGATATGGAGCATGCCTCCGAAAGGCACCATAAACCTTCATGCTTCGCTTCTACCGCAGTACAGAGGCGCAGCGCCTATCAACCATGCCATAATCAACGGTGAGACGGTTACCGGTCTCACGACCTTTATTCTCGATAAGGAGATCGACACCGGCGCCATGATCATGCAGGAAAAGCTGGCGATAGGCGAGAAGATGAACGCCGGTGAGCTGCACGACGCGCTGATGAACCTCGGCAACGACGTCATAGTGAAGACCATCAAGCTGATTGAAGAAGGCAAGGTGACGGCAAAGAGTCAGGAGAAGGTGATAAAGGACGAAAATCTTGTTTTGAAGCCCGCTCCAAAGATTTTTAAGGACGATTGCTATATCGACTGGAGCAAATCAGGAAAAGAGATTTACGACTTTGTGAGAGGCCTCTCACCGTATCCTGCGGCGCATGCCAAGATACAGAATCCGGAGGGCGAGGTTCTTGATTTAAAGATATTTGCAACTGAATTGGCGTTAAAAACCGATGAAAACTCAACGCTTTACAGCATAAAAACTGACCAAAAGACCTATCTGGAAGTGGTTTTGAAGGATTTTTACATTAAAATTCTTGAGATTCAACAGGCAGGTAAAAAAGCCATGCAAATTGCGGAATTCCTAAGAGGGACGCGCATTTCCGAAGATTGGAAGATAGTTTTTTAGTTTGTTATTGAAATTTTTTTTGAAAAAAATTAAAAATTTTTGAAAAAAACTTGCAAAGTTATTGTTTTTATGTTAAATTTGCATGTCAAAAGATTACAAACTTATTAAAACTATTAAAATGAACAAGGCAGAATTAGTAAATGTGATGGCTGAAAAAGCTGGCCTCACAAAGGTAGACGCCAAGAAAGCATTGGACGCATTTCTTTGCGCAGCAACAGGTGCAATCCGTAAGGGTGATCGTATCTCATTAGTTGGCTTCGGCACATTCTCAACAACAAAACGCCCGGCCCGCAAAGGTCGTAACCCACAGACTGGTAAAGAAATCACGATCGCTGCAAAGAAAGTCGTGAAGTTCAAAGCTAGCGCAGACTTAGTAAAATAATAGGTTTTACTATTGACGAAAGGCCGCTGTGAAGCGGCCTTTTTTCGTTTTAATAGGTTCCTTTTTTTAAAATAGCGACCACTGACGGCCTTTCTCTTTGAGGTTGCCGTTCTCGTCCTGCTCGATGGTGCCGCTGTCGAGCATCCAACGCACAGTCTCAAGGACTTTCTCCTCAAGATAATTCTTCGCCAACGACGGCGTCTCGTAGAGCGGCACGACGCGTTTCTTTAGCTCTTCGAGTATCAGCTCGCTAATGTTTTTAAACTCTTCATCGTTGATACTCATCTGGTTACGTATGTTGCACACGTCGCAACGGCCGCATCTGGTCTTGATTTTCTCGCCGAAATATCGCAAAAGCTGCACGCTACGGCACTCGGCGTCGTTGTTCACGAAGTCGATGACAGCCTGCACGCGCATGGTGGCGTCGTCCTTACGGTCTTTATACACCTCGTCAGACAGCGCGAAATGCCGTGTGTCCTGGCGTTCGGTGAGATATTGTATCTGCGGCTTATCGCTGCGTTGGATATATGTGAGGAAGTTGAATTTCTCGAGTTTTTTAAGCGTCTGCTCGACGGTCTCGACATTGATGCCGAGCTTATGGCTGATCTGTTCCTCCTTGATCTTCACGAAGTCGGAGAGGATTCCCGGATAGTTGCGGAGCAGATATTTTATCATGACGTCGAAGTCGGGATATTCCACCTGGAAGCGATAGAGGTCTTCGCGACTTGCTTTGATGAACAGCTGCGATGGCGTGTCCATGGCCTCGGAGAGGGCGAAGAAGCCTTCTCTCTCCATGAGTTTCAATGAGTTAAACACCTCGAGCAGCTGGAAGTTGTAGGTCTGGGCGAAGTCGTTCATGTCGAACGGATAGCTTTGTCCCTTGCCGGCCGCGACCGGTATCTGCAGGTAGTTTCCCAGTGCGTCGTAGATGGCTTTTATGCGGTCCAGCTCAGGATACGACTGCTGCAGGTTCTCCTTGAGCTGCTTGATGTCGGCATCGGCCACAAGCAGGAACGCCTCCGACGGCTTGAGGTCGCGGCCGGCACGTCCCGCCTCCTGGAAGTAAGCCTCCAGACTGTCGGGGAGATCCATGTGCACCACCACGCGCACGTCGGGCTTGTCGATGCCCATGCCGAAGGCGTTGGTGGCCACGATGACCTTGATCTTACCGTCCATCCACAGCTTCTGTCGCTCGTCGCGTGTCTTGGCGTCGATGCCCGCATGGTAGAACGTCGCGCTGATGCCTACCGACTGCAGCCAATCGGCGATGACCTTGGTGCGTTTCCGGCTGCGGACATATACTATGCCACTGCCAGCCTCCATCTTCATGAAGAGACGGTACATGAGACCGTATTTGTCGGCGACTTTTATTACGTTGTAGGTTACATTCTTTCGTTCGTAGCTCGTCTGAAAGACGTTTTGTTCCTTGGATCCCAGCCGATACTGGATATCTTCGACGACCTTCGGCGTGGCAGTGGCAGTGAGCGCCAGAACTGGAGTGGTAGGGATGTAAGGACGAATCTCGGCGATCTTGAGGTAAGGCGGTCGGAAGTCGTAGCCCCACTGCGAGATGCAGTGCGACTCGTCGATGGCCAGCAGACAAACCTTCATCTTCTTTATCGCCTCGATGAAAGTGTCGGTCATCAGGCGCTCAGGCGAGACGTAGAGGAACTTCAGGGTGCCAAAGACCGCCTTGTTGTAGGCTATCTCCACCTCGCTGGGGTGTAAGCCTGAGTATATGGCCGCAGCCGGGATGTTGATGTTGCGCAGGTGCTCGACCTGGTCTTTCATGAGCGAGATGAGTGGTGTGACGACGATGCAGACACCATCCATGGCCATCGCAGGCACCTGGAAACACACCGACTTACCACCGCCGGTAGGCAGCAGCGCGAGGGTGTCGTGGCCGTCGATGACAGAGTCGACGATGTCTTCCTGCATCGGACGAAACGATGGGTAACCCCAGTATTTCACCAAAACCGATCGCGTCAGCTCACTCATACAACTATTTTTTTGCAAAGATAACGAATATTTGCAAAATTTTCGTATTTTTGCGCCCGATTTTTTGAAAAATTAAGGAAAAATGACAAGTATTCGTAATGTTGCGATCATCGCTCACGTTGACCACGGGAAGACCACATTGGTGGACCGCATCCTGTATCAATCAAAGCTTTTTAGGGAAGATAAGGATAATGGAGATTTGATTCTGGATAACAACGACCTTGAGCGTGAACGAGGTATCACCATCTTGTCGAAAAACGTCTCGGTGCGTTATAAAGATGTGAAAATCAACATTATAGATACTCCCGGTCACAGCGATTTCGGTGGTGAGGTGGAACGCGTGCTTAACATGGCCGACGGCGTGCTGCTTCTCGTCGACGCCTTTGAGGGCCCGATGCCGCAGACACGTTTCGTGCTCGAGAAAGCCATCCAACTCGGGCTGAAGCCTATCGTGGTGGTCAACAAAGTCGACAAGCCTAACTGCACTCCAGAAGAGACTCAGGAAGCTGTGTTCGACCTGATGTATAACCTCGGCGCTACCGACGATCAGCTTGATTTTCCTACTGTTTTCGGTTCATCGAAGCAAGGCTGGATGTCGGATCACTGGACACACGTCACCAACGACGTCTCATATCTCTTGGACGTCATCATCAGCACCATTCCTGAAGCGAAATACGAGGAAGGAACACCTCAGATGCTTATCACCTCGTTGGATTACAGCTCCTATGTGGGCCGTATCGCCGTAGGTCGTCTGAAACGCGGTATCCTCCAGGCCGGAATGAACGTCTCGCTGGTGAAACGCGATGGCTCGATTGAAAAGAATCAGATCAAAGAGTTATATACCTTCGAAGGTCTTGGTAAGGAAAGAACGAAAAAGCCTATCTACGCTGGCGATATCGTGGCTATCATGGGTCTCGAGAACTTCGAAATCGGTGATACCGTTGCCGACTTCGAAAATCCAGAGGCACTGCCTCCGATTCATGTCGACGAGCCTACTATGAGCATGCTGTTTACCATCAACAACTCGCCATTCTTCGGCAGAGAAGGTAAGTTCGTCACCTCACGTCATCTGCGTGAGCGTCTTTACCGTGAGACCGAGAAAAACCTCGCATTGAAGGTTGAAGACACCGACTCGCCAGACTCGTTGATGGTTTACGGTCGTGGTATCCTTCACCTCAGCATTTTGGTTGAAACCATGCGCCGTGAGGGTTATGAGTTCCAGATCGGTCAGCCGAAGGTTCTGTTGAAGGAAATCGACGGTAAGAAATGCGAGCCTATCGAGGTGATGAACGTGCAAGTGCCTGAAAACTTTGCAGGTCGCGTCATCGAGCTGGCATCGCAACATAAGGGCGAGATGACCAATATGTCACCTAAGGGCGACCGTATGAACCTCGACTTCGACATCCCGGCACGTGGCTTGATCGGTTTGCGTTCAGCTATGCTTACCGCGACAGAAGGTGAGGCGGTGATGTCGCATCGTTTCAAGGATTACGAGCCTTGGAAGGGGGAGATGGACACTCACGAGGTGGGTGCTCTCATCGCGATGGAGACAGGTACAGCAGTGCCGTATGCCTTGTGGAAGCTCCAGGATCGTGGTAAGTTCTTCGTTCAGCCTAACGAAGACGTCTACATGGGTGAGGTCATAGGCGAGAACACACGTGCTAACGATATCGTGCTGAACATCAATAAAACCAAGCACTTGACCAACGTCCGTGCTTCGGGTTCCGACGATAAGATTGTGCTCACGCCGCCGGTCAGGATGTCGCTCGAAGAGTACATGGAATATATCCGCGACGACGAATATCTCGAGGTGACTCCGAAGAGCCTGCGTTTAAGGAAGATTATTCTTGATGAGATCGAACGCAAACGTAGCGGTCGTCACAGCGAGGAAGTC
The DNA here is from genome assembly GCA_001603665.1 of Bacteroidales bacterium Bact_22. Taxonomy (GTDB): domain Bacteria; phylum Bacteroidota; class Bacteroidia; order Bacteroidales; family F082; genus Limimorpha. The sequence goes on along the minus strand of LUZN01000003.1, from coordinate 28,862 downwards.
AGCGACTAATCGGAAATATCATATTTCTCGGCTAGCATAGCCAAGAGGGCATCGGCTTGATTCATGAAGTCGATGCCTTTTTCTTCCCATTCAGGGAGTGGAGCGGCATCCTGACCGCGGCGGCTGTCGACGTCGATGAGGTATTCTGCCGATTTCTGCTCCAGCTGGATGAACATCGGGCGCATCTTATGGCATACGGCCTGCGCTTTGGCGAAGTCGTGCTCGGTGATGGCGTCGTTGAGGACCACGAGGTTGTCGGACGTCGACTTCACAAACGTCAGCAGAATCTCGTATATGGCGTTGCTGTCGTTGTCGAACATCTCGCAAAGCTGAGGGAAGTCGGCCGAATACTCGCATTGCTGACGCTGCTCTTCGTCGAAACGAACATTGAGCAATGTAGCTAAGTCTTTGATACTAAATGGCTTTTTGAGATATCCGTCGAAGCCTTCGTTGGCGGCGAAACGTTCGGTATACTCGTCGCTGGCGGTCATGAGGACGACCTTCTTTTCTTTGTCGACCGATTTTATCGTCTTCATGATGTCGTTGCCCGAGAAGGTGCCCATCTCACGGTCGGTGATAACCAAGTCGTATCGGTCGAGTTCGTTGATGTACTTGTTAAACTCGATGTACGAACGGCAGATGTCGGAGTCGTGTCCGAGCTTGTCGAGCATCGATCTGATAACTGCGAGCAGACTGTTGTCGTCGTCGACGAGCAGGATGTGGAGTTTCTTGTTTAAGATAACTGCCTGACTGTCAGTCTGTTGTGTCTTGTCTTCTTCTTTTATCTCTACCATTTTCACTGGGATTGTAATTTCGAAATGACTACCTTTTTCAAGTTCCGACATCACCTTGATATTGCCGCCGAGGAGCTCGAGCAGACCTTTCACGACGAAGAGTCCGAAGCCGTTGCCTTCGGCCAGTCCAGGGTTGTTTTCGGCCTTGCTGAACGGCTTGAACATCTCTTCAATCTTCTCCGGAGGGATGCCGATGCCTTGATCTATCACATTGAATATCAATTTGTTTTTGACGATATAGACGCCAAAATGCACTTCGCCTTCGATGGTATATTTCAGGGCATTGGAGATGATGTTGCTCACCACCTGCTTGATTTTCAGCGCATCGGAGTTGATGTAAACGTTGTTGGGTATATTTTTGTGATAGAAGAACTTGAGTTGCTTGTTTTCGGCTATCGGACGGAACATCGTTGCTAGCTGGTCGCAGAGTTGCGACACGTTGAAGTCGGCGCGGCGCACAAACTGCTTGCCTTGCTCGAGGCTCGAGAACTCCAGCAGATTCGATAGGAGAGAGAGGATGTGTTGCGACGAGTACTTCATCGAGTCGAGTCGTTGACGGTCGTCCTCGTTATGCTGTTCCATCTGCATCAGTTCGATGTAGCCGATTATTGACGCCAGCGGCGCCTTGATGTCGTGCGACACCGAGAGCAGCAGTTTGTGACGGCTCTCCATGATCTCCTCGGTCCGGCGCTGGGCTTCCTCCATAGCGCGTCGAGCTCGCGAGACGCGCTTAATATCGCGCGAAATCAACAGGATAAACAACAGAATGCTGAAGAGAGCCACCGTGCCACCGTAGATCGAATAATCCAAACCCTGCTGAATCAGCGACTCGCTCTTCTGGATGGCAATCATCACCGAAGTCAGCGTCTGCTTGTGCAGCACGATGAGCAGCCTCGAGATCTCTTCTGAAATCTCCTGATCCGATTTTATGAAGCTTTGATATTGATTTTCAATGGTTTGCAGTCTGCTGAGATACTCCTGCTTACCTTTGTCGGTATAAATCTTTATACCTTCCATGAGGTCGACCTTGTTTTCGGGCGTCTCCTCGGTTATGGTGTCGTAAGTGGTAGTGGTGACGACGATGATGCTGTCGCGAGGCATCTCCGACGAGAACACACGATGGAAGAATCCTACGCGTTCGCCTTTAATCACTAATGTATCCTGATGCGTGACAGCTACGATGCGAGTCGTTTTTTCGCGAGGTTTATAATTCGAAAGAAGCTTATAAATCTCGTCATAAGGGTTGAAGATGTCGTATTGGTGAGTTATCTCCTTGATAATGTTTTCTTTACGGTTCAACAGTTCCAAAAGATCGTTGAGAAGACGTTTGTTGTTGATGTTGTCTTCCGAATAGTTAACGATGGAATCCCTAAGTGCTGCTGTGACTTTCAGGTTTTCGCCAAACTGAATGAGATGCTCCGGGCTGCCTGAGATGGTGTATAGCTGGGCATGCGACTGCGCCTCGTTGACGTTTTGGATGAGCTGGTTGGTGAAATTAAGGACTTTTTCGTTTCTATCAATCGCAACTCGTTGATTCTGAATGGTTTTTTTGAGATTTGATATGTAATAAATCATGAAAGCCAAGATGATAATCGACAGGATATAAATCACCACGGCTTCCCAGCGGATGCGGCCTTCGTAATGCTTCCTTATGAATTTCACTTCTCTCATCGTGACAAAATTACTAAAAAATCTGAACATATCAGAAATATTTTATAATTTTGCATTATTAATTTGAAAAATATGAGAAAAATTTTGGTTTTAGCGCTTTGCGCGATGGTTTTAATCGGTTGTACAAAGAAAAAAGAGGTTAATCTTATGAATGCCAATGATTTTAATACTGAAGTGAACGGCAAGAAAGTATCGATTTACACTTTGAAAAATGGTGATCTGACCATGCAGGTTACAAACTACGGCGGACGTGTTGTGTCGCTGTGGACACCAGATGTTAAAGGCAATTACGATAATATCGTTCTCGGTTACGATAATATCGACAGCTATATTAATAACAAAGGAGAGAGATACCTCGGCGCTCCTGTCGGACGTTATGCCAACCGCATCGGACATGGCGAGTTTACGCTCGACGGCAAGAAATATGAGCTTTATAAAAACGATAACGGCAACACTCTTCATGGCGGTGAATTCGGTGTCGACCGTGTGATTTGGGATGTTAAATCATTGACTGACAGCACTTTAGTGCTTAATGTCGTCCTTCCTGACGGCATGGATGGCTTCCCTGGCAATCTCGACATCACCATGACTTATTCATTAACCAAAGACAATGAATTCCGCGTTGATTATCAGGCTGTTACAGATGCTCCGACAGTATGTAACCTTTCACATCACTCATTCTTTAACATGAAAGGTGCTGGTAACGGCAACGTTCTTGACCACGAGATGATGATTAACGGAAAACTCATCACTGTGATCGACGAACATCTCATCCCGACAGGTAATTTCATTGTTGTGAAAGACACACCTATGGATTTCACAAGTATAAAACCTATTGGTCGCGACATCAACAACTATCATCCTCAGATGGAAAATGGCGGCGGCTACGATTTCAACTGGGTGTTGAACAAGCCGATAGGCGAGATGGGCTTGGCAGCGCGCGTTTTCGAACCTACGTCGGGAAGAACTATGGAGGTGCTCACCGACCAACCGGGAATGCAGTTCTACAGCGGCAATTTCTTTGAAGAGAAATATAAGGCTTTTGCCCTGGAAACACAGCAGTTTCCTGATGCTCCAAACCAGCCTAACTTCCCGAGCACGGTGCTGCGCCCGGGTGAGGAGTATCACCACACTTGTATCTACAAATTTGGTGTGAGAAAGTCTAAAAAGAAATAATCTTTAGATAGCTTTATCGATTTTCCAGGCGAACGCCCTCAGACCCAGTTCTGGTGTCTGCAGGTCGTGTTCGTGCAGCATGTTCATGATGCTGTCGACCTTGTCGTCGTCGACGAAGGTGAGGATGGCATCGTTGAATGTGGGCCAGGTGTGTGTGCCGTAGTGCGCCTCACCGGTCTCTGAGCCACGTCCTGTTATCTCGTTCCAACGGGTGAATCCGCGAACTCCTTGTTTTTCAAGGAGTTCGGAGATCTCTTCGTAATAAGCTTGATTATATGCTATGAAAATTGCTGTCATTGTTATTCGATATTAGTTAGCCATTGCAAGTCTTGCTGTTTTTCTTTCCTGACGTTTAATTCTTCTTGAGATGAAGATTGCGTACAATGTCGGGATGAGTACGAGGGTGATGAGTGTCGACACCGACAATCCCCATGCCACCACGACGCCCAGGCCGTTCCACATCTCAGCGCCTTCGCCTGTTCCCACTGCCATCGGGATCATACCGAGCACTGTGGTGAGAGTGGTCATGAGGATAGGACGCAGACGTTGACGTGATGCGGTGACCACCGACTCGTTGACGCTCATGCCGCGTTCGAGACACAAACGGGTGTAGTCGATGAGTACGATACCGTTTTTCACCACGATACCCATAAGAATCATGACGCCGATGAGAGCCATCACACCCAATGCCAGTCCGTGCACCCTGATGCCGATGAGCACGCCGGTGACGGCAAACGGGACCGAGAACATGATGACGAACGGGTCGAGAAGCGATTCAAATTGCGAGGCCATCACGACGTATACAAGGATGATAATCAATAAGATAAGCGTGAACATGTCTTTGAACGCATCTTGTTGATCTTCATAGTCACCGGCGATCTTTGCCATGAATTCAGCCGGGATCTCAGCGTGGTCGATGCATCTCTCCGACACAGCGACAGCGTCACTCAAGGCATAGCCTTTAGCCACGATGCCTGTGATGGTGATGATACGCTCACGGTCTTTACGCTCGATGGTAGGCGGGGTGCGGCCTTCGACGATTCTTGCGACCTCGCTCAGGCGCACAGCCTGTCCCGATGAGCCGTAAAGCACGATGTTTTCGATGTCTTCGTAGCCTTGACGGAACTCAGGGGCGTAACGGACGCGGATGTTATACTCGTCGCCGTCTTCGCGGAAGTAGCTCATAATAGAGCCGTTGATGCGGTTTCTCACATATTGCGAAGCCGTCGTGATGTTGATGCCGTTGAGCATCAGCTTCTCGCGGTCGAAGTCGACATGGATCTCAGGAGTATATTCGTCGCGGCTGATGAGAACCTGCGAAATCTCCGGGGTTTCGCGCATCTCGGCTGCTATTTCCTGAGCAATGCGGTCGGAGGTGTTGAAATCGTAACCGTAGATCTCGACCTTCACACTCGAGGTCGAACCCATGCCCATACCTTCAGAAACGTTGTATTTCTTGATGATGGCGTTGTTTTTCAGGTCTTTACGGATGTATTCTGCAATCTCCTGAGTGCTTCTCTTACGAGTCTCCTTACTGCCTAAGTTAAGGTTCATCGCCAGGATATGCGTGCCGTTGCTCTGCATCGAGGCGAAGGCGTTGTCTTCGTCAGCCACGCCGTAACGGTAGTTCATCACGCGGATCTCAGGAATCGCCTTCACATATTTCTCTGCGAGCTCAGCACCCAGCTGACCGGTGATATCTTCTTGAGTACCAACAGGTAACTCGATGTTGATTGTCAGACGGCCCTGGTCCATGCTCGGCAGGTATTCGGTCTTCAAGCCCGGTAAGGTTGTCAAGAGTGTCACCACAAATACCACGATTGCGATGGTTAGCGTAATGGCGCGGTGTGTCACAGCCCAGTTGATGAGCCTTCCGTAGCCGCGGCTAAGCGCGTCGAGACCTTTATTAATAGGTGTGAATACTATCCTATGCCAAGCGTGCGTCCTCGGGTTTTTCTTGAGGAGTCGTGAGCACATCATCGGGACCAGCGTCAAGGCGGCCGATGTCGAGACTATCATAATGATACTCACGATCCAGCCAAGCTGATGGAAGAACACGCCGACGGCGCCGTTGACCATGGTAAGAGGGAGGAACACCGCCAACATGGTGAGGGTAGAGGCGATAACGGAGATTGACACCTCCTGTGTAGCGTGCACGGCAGCTTCTTTCGGCTTCGCGCCTCTGTCGATATGCGAAGTGATGTTCTCCAACACCACGATGGCGTCGTCGACGACCATGCCGATGGCGATGGTGAGAGCACTCATCGATATGATATTCAATGTGTTACCTGTTGCAAAGAGGTAAACGACAGATGCTACCAACGAGATCGGAATCGACAGCACGATGATGATTGTCGCTCTCCATCGGCCGAGGAAGATAAACACCACCAGCATAACCACCATAAAGGTGATTAAGATGGTCTCTTTCAACGAGTCGATGGTGTTGACGATGCTGTCGCTGGTGTCGTTGATCATGTTGATGGTGATGTCGGAAGGCAGCGTCTTTTCTATCTTTGCGAGTTCTTTCTTAACACCTTTAGACACCTGTACCGAGTTAGCGTCGGTCTGCTTCTGTATGGTGATCATGGCACCCTGGATGCCGTTGGAAAACACCTTTTGCAGACGTTCCTGCTCGCCGTCGTTGACTCTTGCAACGTCTTTCAGATACACCGGGGTGCCTTGGAAGGTGCCGACAACCACGTCGAGCATCTCTTTGGCCGACTTAAACTCTTTCTCCACGCGCACAGCGTAGGTGTTTGAGCCGATGTCGATGTTTCCGGCAGGGGTGTTACGGTTTTCGTATGCCAGAGCCTGTGAAATCTGCTCCACCGTGAGGTTGTAAGCCTCGAGTTTGTTAGGGTCGACGAAGACCTGAATCTCACGTTTCGGGGCTCCTGACACAGATACCGTTCCCACGCCCGAGACACGTGCCAGAGGCGTTGCCACCTTGTCATCGAGAATCTTGTCGAGACCCGACAGACTCTCTTCAGCGGTGACTGAGAGGAACATGATCGGGATGTCCTCCATGCTGAACTTGAAGATGGTAGGGTTTCCGGCCCCGTCGGGGAGGTATTGCCGCACCATGTCGAGCTTGTCGCGCACGTTGTTGGTGGCGTCTTCGATATCTATTCCGTATTCAAACTGCAATGTGATGACCGAGACGTTCTCTTTCGATGACGACGAGAGGTGCTTGAGGTCGCTCACGCCATTAAGAGTGTTTTCAAGGGTTTTCGTGATGTTCGTCTCAATATCCTCCGCGCTGGCTCCCGAATACGACGTCATCACCATGATGGCGTTGGTTCCCATGTCGGGGAAGAGGTTTGTCGACAGCTTTGTCAGCGCGAAGATACCCAGAATCGCTACCGTGATGAAGACCAACGATACCGTAACCGGGTGATTTACTGATGTTCTATATAAACTCATGATTATCAGTGTTTTACATGGTTATTTCACTACGTCGACGGTTATGCCGTTTTTCAATTTGGTCTGTCCTGTCAGCACGACGGTGGCGTTGTCGTCGATGCCGCTGATCACCTCGTATCTGTTGCCCATCCTACGTCCGAGCTCGACGGTGGTGTATGTCACGGTGCCGTCAGCGTTGAGGATGTACACATACTGCTCGCCTGAGCCAACCTGCTTCAGGACGGCTCTGTCGGGCACCACCACGCGGAAGTTATCGCCGTAGTTGACGGTGACGCGTGCAAACATTCCTGGACGGAGTGTCAAGTCTTTGTTGGCGAACTTCACCTCGACAGGGAAGGTGTGCGTCATAGCATTGATGGTAGGGTAGATGAGGTCGACGGTGCCTTTGAACACTTGGTCGCCGTAAGCGTCGGTGGTGATGTCGACTTCCATGCCTTTCTTTATCTGCGAATACTTGCTTTCCGAGATGTTGATGAGCATCTTCACCGGGTTGATCTTCTGGATCACGAACAACGGTTGTGCCATGGCGTACATGTCTCCTTCGTCATAGTTACGGGCTGTCACGACGCCGCTGATAGGGCTCTTCAGCACTGTGTTTTCAAGAAGATTCTTATAAGTCTTCTTCGAGACGTCGTATTTCAGCGTCATCGCCTCGTAGTCCGACTGCGAAGTGGCTCCGATCTCGTGCAGCTGTTCGATACGGCCGAACTCGATGGAGTCGTTGATGAGCTGCAGACGTGCTTTCTCGAGGTTTACCTCGTCCATGAGTGCAAGTGTCTGTCCTGCATTGACTTTGTCACCGACTTCAACGTAAATCTTGCTGATACGTGCTGCCGACTGCGGCGCGATGTTGTTCACGATGTCGGCTTCGATGGTCGTAGGGTAGACCTGAAGTTGTGAGACATACTCGGCGTTTACTGTGGTTACCGTCACTTTCGGGTTTTCCTCCACGAACTGCTGATTGTTCTGGTTTTGCTCTCCGCACGACATCATCACGATGGCGGAAGCGGCGATTAATAATGTATTTAATGCTTTCATATTATGTGTTATTTATTCTTCTTTTCCTGCTAATTCATCCATTGCGGCTTTTGTCTTCATGAAGTTGTAGATGGCCTGACTCATGGTGAGTTGTGCCTGCACTAACGCCAGCTGGGCGTCGTTGAGCTCCAGCAGCGTGGCTTTTCCAAGCTGATACATCCTCTCGGCGATGTCGTAGCTTCTCTGAGCCATCTCGAGTGTCGACTCGGCTGCCGAATAGTTCTTCATGTATGTCGCAATCTGGTTTTCGTAGTTTTTATAGGCGATTTGAAGGTTGCGCTCGGTATCTTCAAGGTTGAGCTGCATGATGTCCTGCGTAGCCTTGTACTGGCGGATGGTGTTATGTTTCGAGAATCCGCTGAAAAGCGGGATGTTGAGACTCAATCCGGCCACCGAATATGGGAACCATTTGAAGTCGAAATCATCGCCCATTGCCATGTAATTGTATGCAAATGAAGCAGATAGAGTAGGGATGTACTGATACTTCGTCATCTTGATGGTGCGCTCTATCTGTTGTTGTTGTAATTTAAACTGAACAATCGAGCTGTTATTCTCAAGGTCGGTGTTCTCATCCAACAGGTTATAAGCAAGAAGATCGTCTTTGTATTGATCGAGGTCGCCTGCCACGCCGATTTTTGCGTCGAGGTCGACACCCATCACTGCCTTGAGCTGCCAGATGGCGAGGTCGATGGCCATCATCGAGCTGTAGAGGTTAGGCTCGGCGTTTTTCACGTTGACTTGAGCTCTAAGATATTCATACTCAGAGGTTTTGCCAGCGTTGTAGAGCTGCTCGGTATGCTCGAGGTTCTCGGCTGCGTTGTCGTAAACATCTTGGTAGACATCGCACACCTGCTGAGCGAGCAAAACAGCGTAAAATGCCTGTTTTACTTGCGAAATCATTGATATCTTCGATGAGCGGGCCTGCTCCACGGCGAGTTCCACGTCCAAAGCCGACAGCTTCAGTGACTGCCACAGCTGTGCGTTGATGAGCGGCATGGTAGCGCTGATGCCTGCGTTGACGTTATTCCATTTACCTACTTCGATTTCCATCGCCTGACCGCCGAAATCCATGGCCATCCTTTGCTTTTTGATGGTGCGCTGGTAGCTTCCCGATGCCGTGATGTTAGGATATAAAGCGGCGTAGGTGCCTTTCTTTGAATATCCCGACTTCTCGATGGTGAGGTTGGCGATCTTCACGCTGTTACTCTCCTCAAGAGCGATCTCAATGGCCTGGTCGAGACTGATGATGAGCGAGTCCTGAGCCTGCTGGGCATTCGCGATGCTGCCCGACATCAGTAACAAGAGGCATGAAACCGTCGTAAAAACACTTTTAAATCTTGACATTTTATCTTATTTTTTATTCTTTTTCTACCTATTAATAACAGGTCGCAAAAATACGGATTTCTCCGACATGATTTTAAAAGAAAGCTGACTTTTCAACCGCTATTTTTGCCATTTCAGATATGGTAAAAGTCATTTCGCACTTGACGCCCAAAAACATTTTTTTGTTTGTATTTAAAAAATATATATTTTTGCAACCGAACAACGATTTAAAAATGAAAGCGAAGATCTACGGTGTCTTTATTCTCGTTGAGGCGTTCTTTATGGGAGTTGCCTCGATGGTGGCGCTTTACTACAACGTACACAGCGGTGAGAAAGACGTGGTGTCGTTGCTGGCAGCCACTATGATTACCGGTATCTTCGGCTTCATCCTGCTCTCCGCAGGCCGCGAAAGGGCGAGGAAAGGAGGCGGTCGTGTGCAGAAGTTCGAAAGCCTCACGATGAAAGACTCTTTCGTGCTCGTCACTGTGGCATGGGTGCTCTTTGCGGTGTTCGGCATGCTGCCGTTTATCTTCACCGGCGCCATCGACAACGTCACCGACGCCTTCTTCGAGTCGATGTCGGGTTTCACCACCACGGGCGCCACAATCATGAATAACATTGATTCTCAGCCACATGGCATCTTATTCTGGCGTAGCGTGATACAATGGTTAGGCGGCTTGGGTATCATCGTTTTGTTCCTCGCCATCATCCCTGCGTTGAACAAGAATTCAAACAAAACCACGCTGTATGCGGCTGAGATGTCGGGCTTGAGCGTCAAGAAGTTACACCCAAAAATGGCTGTCACAGCACGTCATCTTTATTTGATTTACATGTTCTTGACGATAGTGTGCGCCTTGGTTTACTGGGCGGGTCCGATGAACTTCTACGACGCTGTGTGTCACGCACTTACGACAATGTCGAGCGGCGGTTTCAGTACGCACCAGTCGAGCATTGGGTATTTCAACTCAAGTTATGTCGAGTATTTCTGCGTATTGTTTATGATAATGTCGGGCATCAATTTCTCGCTTTATTATTTCCTCGCGAGAGGCGATGTGAAATATTTCTTGAAAAACGAGGAATTACGCTGGTTTTTCGGTGTTATAGTGATAATGGTGGCGGTCATGACGGCATTGTTCTACTATGCTCCAACGGTTGAGACTATCGCTACCAATACCTCAGCATATCCTGAGCCTACGTTCGAGTCGAAGTTCCGCGCGGCTTTGTTCCACGTGGTGACGATTTTCTCATCGACGGGTTACCAGGGCTCGTATTACGATTACACGCTTTGGGGCGGATTATTCCTCTTCCCGACATTGCTGTTGATGCTCAGCGGTTCCTGCGCGGGATCAACATCGGGTGGTATTAAAGTCATCCGATGGATGGTGTGCCTGAAGTCTATTCGTATCACTATCAAGCAGTTCCTGCATCCAAGCGCTGTCTTTTCGGTAAAAGTGTCGAAAGAGGTGGTGTCGAACGAAATTCTTCTAAGAACCTTGAATTTCCTGTTCTTCTACGTGATAATATGCATCATCAGCGTCGTCGTGCTGTCGATCAGCGGATGCGAGTTCGAAGAGAGCGTGTTTAACGTCGTCACAGCCTTAAGTAACATGGGACCTGGCTATAAGTCGACAGGTCCTGCCACGACATTCTCCGACCTCACCGTCACAGCAAAATGGGTGATGTCGTTCCTGATGCTCATCGGTCGTCTGGAAATCTACACAGTGCTGCTGATTTTCACTCCGACTTTCTGGAACAAAAAATAATCTAACTATTTGTCGTTCAGCATGTTAATCGAGTACGACGAAGGTCTTTGATAGATCTTCAGGTCGAACTGATTGATAACAGCGTAGATGTGATCGAAGATATCGTTCTGAATCGCCTCGTACGAGATCCAGTCGGTCTTCGCGCTGAAGCAGTAAACCTGCAGCGGCACACCAAACTCTGTCGGGTCCTTCTGGCGGACAAGCATCGTCAGATTGTGATTCAGATTAGGATTTTGTTTGATATACTCCGTAAGATAAGCTCTGAAGATACCGATATTGGTCTGACGACGTCCGTTGACGAGGTTGGAAGTGTCGATGCCATTCTTCTTGTTATATTCGGCAATCTCGGCTTCTTTTTTATCGATATATTTCGATACAAGCTGGAATTTCTTATATTTTTCAAGCATTTCAGGCGTGCAGAACTTGATGGTGTCGAGGTCGATGATGATCGAACGCGAGATACGGCGGCCGCCCGACTCGGTCATTCCGCGCCAGTTGATGAAAGGATCGGAAATGAGGGTGTAGGTAGGGATGGTGGCAATGGTATTGTCCCAGTTTTTGACTTTCACGGTTGTCAGGCCGACATCGATCACATTACCGTCGGCTTCGCCTTTCACAATCCAGTCGCCGATACGCACCATGTCGTTGGAAGTCAATTGGATACCACCCACAAAGCCCAGAATAGGATCTTTGAATACGAGCATCAGCACTGCCGAAAGAGTACCTAGTCCGATCAACAGGTCCTTCATGTCTTTGTTGATGATTACACCGATGACCAGCAAAATGCAAATCATGATGGCAATTATCTTTGCCACCTGCATAAAGCCTTTCATTGGCTTGTTTTTAGACACGTCAAATGAATTATAAATGTCTGATACTGAATCTGTTATCGAAATAATAATGCCAGTGAACGTGGTGATTTCTCCAATTCTTGCTAAAGCAAAAATAAACCCATCCAACATATCCAAATCAGGAGCGACCGCATAAATCAGGCCCTGAATCATATAGACCGGAATGAGGAATGCTATCCTTTTCTCCAATTTCTTGCCCAAGAAGAAATCATCATACTTGGTTTTAGTTTTTTTGAAAAATCCGCCGACAAATCTCTTGAGTATCCATTTTGCAAGGAAAAACAGGCCAAACGATACGGCCAAAAGCGTTATAATTCCGATTCCTTGTGAAAAGTTACTAGCCCATTCTTCACTCAGACGCATGCCTAAAAACAGCTTTTCTAAAATTTGTAAATATTTGGTAATCATAGTGTTATGGTTTATTTATTTTTATTTTCCGGTAATAAAATATTCAAACTTAATGGGTTTATTTCGACCGTGACGTCTTTTGTCATCATAATGGCTTCGCCGTCGATGTTGGCGTAGTCTTCTTTTGGTCGTATCACATTGATTTTCTTTGCTCTATGAATGTCAACGTATTTTGTTCTGTCGATATGCTGTGTCATCAGGCGCTCGGCGACGTACGGGACGGCCACAAGTTTCGGCTTCTTAAAGATGCATACGTCGAGCAGACCGTCGTTAAGCGAGGCGTGAGGGGAGACCGCAGCGTTGAAGCCAAACTGGTTGCTGTTGGCAAAAGAGATGAACAGCGGCTCGCAGTCGAATTCCTCCTTATCGTCAAGGATGATGTGGTATTTCTCGGGTTTAAACTTGAAATATTTCTCTGTGATGAGCTTAAAATAGGTCTTGAAACCTCTGTTGGGGTCTCTGGCGAAGTAATCGGCGATGATGGCGTCGAAGCCCACGCCCGCGATGCTCACGTAAGGCACGCCATTCACTGTGGCGGTGTCGATCTTAGCTTTAATACCTTTATTTATCACCTCAGTGATGACTTTCTTAGCTTTTAAAGGCAGATGCAGATGCCGCGCCAGGCCGTTTCCTGAGCCGTAAGGCACTATCGCGAAGGTCTGACGCGCTCCGATCATGTTGGTGGCCACCTCGTTGATGGTGCCGTCGCCGCCCACAGCCACGATGATATCGTAATCGTCAGCGATGGCTTGCTTTGTGAGCTCGGCAGCGTGACCGCCATATTCGGTGAGCTTTATGGTGTAGTCGTATTTGTCCTTGTCAATCAGGTTGTCGACTATCGAAGGGAACTTCGACTTGTCGTGATGACCTGAGATAGGGTTGACAATAAACAAAATCTTCTCTTTCATTTTATGTATAACTTATTGTTAATCATTCGGTTAGTATATTGTTGCAGACGCATTCTGAACTTGCTGTTGAGCTCGTCCCAAGCGTTGTCGTCGCCTTCTTTGTAAAGGTTATCGGTCAGACATGGGTCTTCCTTGATGTCGAACACCGAGGTGATGTTCTGGCCGTCGGACTGAAGCATGTAGCGGCCGTCGGAATACTCGTAGATATTGTTGAGATAGCTAGCAAAACAAGGCTCTTGCAGACTGTCGAACACGTTGCGGCCGAAGCTGAACATGGTGTCGTTGTAGCCGAGAGCTGCCAGCAGACTTATTCCGATATCGGTTTGTTGTGCCAAAATATTGGTATTCAACGGCTTAATGACGCTCGGCGCGTAAAATGCCGTCACAATCTGATATTGTCCGTAGCCGTTGAGGTAGTTGTCGAAGCGATGTTCCGGGTTGACGTGGTCGCCTACGATGACGAAGACGGTGCTGTCGAACCAGCTGTAATTGCTCATGGTTTCGAAGAAATGGCGCATGGCGTCGTCGGTGTAGCGCATGGTCTTCTCGAAGTCGGTCTTATAGTCGCCTTCAGGCAGATCGTAGCTCTTCGGGAGCTTGAACGGATGGTGTGACGAAAGTGTGAAAACGCCGGCAGCGAAAGGCTTTTTCATCTCGTTGACCTTCTGGGCAGTGAATTGCAGGAAAGGCATGTCGGAGATGCCCCAGACGCCGTCGTAATCGTCGTCGTTGCCATATTCGTTGCGTCCGTAGTAGCTGTCAAAGCCGGCAGAAGTGGCCGATGCGTTGAAGTTCATGGTGCCGTTGTTTCCGCCATGGAAGAAAGCGGTGGAGTAGCCGTGTTGCTTTAAAATACTGCCTATTCCGTCGAGACGGTTTGCTGCGTAGCGCGACTCCACGTAGTCTTTCGACATCAGCGAAGGCAATCCCGAGAGAATGCTGGTCAAGGCCTCTATCGACTGGCGACCGTTAGCCATGCCGTCGAAGACGAGGCTCTGTTCAAGAAGTGAGTCGAGGAATGGCGTGATCGACGTGTCGCGGCGCTGGTTATAAAACTTCACCATCTCCTGTCCATGGCTCTCCAAAATGATGATAAAGATGTTGTATCCAGGGATGTTTTTATCGATGAAGCGATTGACTGTCAAGTTGTTATGGACAGGAGAGTATAGCTGCTCGAGTTCCTCGTCATTATAAAAATGAAGAGGCTTAAGCACCTCACCTGAAGCGCCGCGACCGATGGTGAACGGAGTGTTCAAAACCAGCGGAATGTTCTGTGTTTTCGTGTAGTTTGCCGCAGTGATGATGCTTATCGGCTTGTTTTGTAGTCCGCCGCGCAGCCCGATAATCGATGCTGCCACGAGAGCGAGGAATATCAGTGTGCGCGAGAAGTACCAGCGACCACGGTTTTTTATCTCAATTGGCTTTACTTTCGTCTTTTTCGTCAATAAAATAATAAGGAATAAAAAGACCGCGAATATCACCACCATAAACCAGAAGTCGACCAGAAACTGTTTGATCAAACCGCCTTGATTATCGTCGGTATGTTGGGCAAAACCGAAGAGCTCGGAGGTCATTCTCTTGTCGATATAGCGATAATAAATGACGTCGATAAGATTTAAAGTAATACTTAAAGTATTCGTTATAACAAAAAGAATATCAACAACTTGCCGATACACTTTATTGTATTTAAATTCAAGCGGAATTCCGTAAAAAACGAGGAACGGGAGGTTGGCTATTATGAGTGCCCAGATGTCGAACCGCATCCCGATGAAGAACAGTCTGAACTGCTCTCCGACATCCACGCCAGGGAAGTTGCTAATGTTGAAAAGGAACAGCAGCCAGCGGCTGAGGGCCAGCAAAAGCAGCATCGCGCTGAGTCGCACGACGAACACTTTCCACAATGGCAGTTCCTTTTTCGTAAACATTAATTATTTTTTTGCAAATTTAAGAATAATTTTGTATCTTTGTACATTAAATTTATTGAAGATGAGATTTAAGTTTTTAATTTTTATCGCATTGATTGCCAATGTGTTATGCGCGCAGAATAATCCGAAATACCCTGTTTATCCCAATCCTGTCAAGTTCCCGATTTATCTTTCGGCTACTTTCGGCGAGCTTCGCAACAATTCGTTCCATGCCGGTGTGGATATCAAAACCGGCGGTGAGACAGGGAAGAAGGTGTATGCTGTGGCCGACGGCTATGTGAGTCGCATAGGAGTGTCGCCTTGGGGCTATGGCAATGTGGTGTATGTCACTCATAATGATGGATTTATGTCGGTTTATGCTCATCTTGAGAGTTTTAACAGTAAGATTGCAAAATATGTCAGAAATAAGCAGTTTGCAAATAAGTCGTTTAGGCAAAGTTTGTTTCTTGAAAAAGATGAAATACCAGTAAAAGCTGGCGATTTGCTTGGTTTGAGCGGTAACAGCGGCAGTTCGGGCGGTCCTCATTTGCATTATGAGCTTCGCGACGCCAACCAACATCCGTTGAATCCCTTCTTTTTTGGCCTTAAAATAAGCGATAAGGTGAAACCGGCCATAAATGGTATTGCGATATATCCGGGGGAGAAATCGTCGGTTAACGGCTCGGAAAACGCTGAATTTTTCGAACTTACGAATAATAATGGCAATTATAAGGTAAAAAATGGCGAGATTAAGGTCAATGGGACGGTTCATTTCGGAATTTCTGTTTTCGACCGTGCCGATGATTCGGATAATAAAAACGGCGTTTATTCGATCGCCCTTTATGCCGATAAACGATTGATTTTCAATATAGTATTTGATGAATTTTCTTATGATGAGACGCGTTATGTCAACAGTCTGATCGATTATAAGAAGTTTGCCGACGATAAGGTTTGTTACGTCAGGACTGCAATAGATGAGTACAATATCCTTGATTTATACGAGGAAAAGACCGATGGAATCACATTGGAAGAGGGCGAGAGGGTCAATATGCTGTATGTCGTGAAGGATTATTGGGGCAATAGTTCGATGGTGAATTTCACTCTTGTTGGCGATAAGCCGTTAGAGGAATTCGCTGATAATCAATATAGTAGGGCTTATTATCGCGTCGATGGCAAGAGTGAAGTGGAGGTGAATCTCGATGG
This sequence comes from Bacteroidales bacterium Bact_22, assembly GCA_001603665.1. GTDB lineage: Bacteria > Bacteroidota > Bacteroidia > Bacteroidales > F082 > Limimorpha. The sequence goes on along the minus strand of LUZN01000003.1, from coordinate 12,400 downwards.
TTTTACGGCTCAGATTCCTGAAAAGGCCTTCTATCGTTTTGAATATGTCTTAGCCCGTCAGCTTGACACGATTCCGAATATCGCCTCGGATTATGCTTATATTCTTGGCACTGACGACATTCCGGTGCAGAAAAACATCAAGATTATGATTCGTCCGGCCGAGCAATATGCCGATTCAAAGCAATTATATGTGGTTTCCATAGGCAAAAAGGGCAATTTCGTGGCTCAAGGCGGTAAGATGGAAGACGGGATGATGTGTGCGAACATCCGTACACTGGGTACTTTCGCTTTGGCTGTCGATACTACCAAACCTATAGTTACGCCTCAGAATTTTGGCAACAATACCAAAATTATTAAATGTAAACGATTGAAAATCAAAATTTTAGATAAGGATTCGGGTATAGACAAATATGATATTTACCTTAACGGGAAATGGGTTATCGGGGCCTATGACGCGAAGAATAACCTCTTGTATTACGATGTCGACGAGAACCTGAAAATGGGTAAAAATAAGATTGAAATCGTCGTCACCGATGCTGTTGGCAACGAGACCCGTCAAAGTTACACTTTAATTCGCGAAAAGCCTAAAAAGTAGGGACGTACTGGTAAGCTCCGGCATCGGGGGTATGGCCTCTGTCGACACCGTCGAGGTCGTACTGCAAGTCGCCAATCACGTAGCACGGATTGCCAATGCCTATTGCGGGTGACAGCGTATCGAGGTGGAAGTCGAACTCTTCCGGATTCTTGAATTTCGGCGCTTTATTGAACTGGCATGACTCGTAAAGCAGCGACAGCTGCGGTCTTTGCGTGCAAATCAAGGAATTTTTGAACTTATACAGGGTGTCGGCGACAGGGTAGAAGTCGGTGGCAAACTCGTTGTTACGGTTTCCGTAGACTATGCTGTTGATGATGTCGCATTCAAACGGCACATGGTAGATCTGACCGTCGGTCGGGTTGGTGTATAAGTTATTGAAAAACAATGCCTCAGCCTTTCTTGTCGAGCTTGTCCAGTAGTTGGCAATGGTGCCGTGGGTGAATAAATAATCGCCACCGCCTGTCAGCGCTACGCAGTAGTTTCCGCAGTTGTTTATCACGAAATTCTTCATCAAAATACTGTAACAGTTGGCATAGAGGCCCATCCCGGTATGGTTTTCGATGATGGTGTTGGAAATCTGAGCAACCTCCATGTTATCCTTCAGCATTCGCTGTATTTGAAGGCCAATGAAGCCATTTCGTATGATTGCGTGGTCGATGATATGTCCGTGACCTGCACGAGATTCCATAAGCCAAATTCTGTCCCATTGTCCCGGCTGGTCGGCGTAGAACGACTCAAGTCTATCTCCTTGAAACACAACGGGATTCTCTGCTGTGCCGTTCACTATCAGCTGTCCCTCACTCCAGGCCCACAGGCCCGCGCCACCATGGAAGTAGACATGCGTACCAGGCTCTATGGTCAAGGTGCCATCGGAGTCGATAAGTGCCACATTATAAATGACATACGGCCTCTCGGCAGTCCAATGCACGTCCTTGTTGACTGAGTCGGTGAGAGGGTAGTAGTAGTTGGTGTAATGGCCGTTCTCGTCAGGAAATATGCCGATTCGGCCGATGATATAGTTGGCATTCTGACCGTAAGCCGTCAGATGCACCACGTTTTCATTGCCGTTGGTGTTGAAAATCAAGCGGTCCTCAACGAAAAACGGGTTGTTGTTGTCGTTAGGGTTGATTGTGACCTTTACAAACACGTAAAGACTGTCTTTAGCGTAGATTTCCTTGTCTTTGAACAGCGTTCCCGACTCTCCGTCGACGTTGATGCTGTAAGGCGAGTGGCTGCCTTGCTCGAGTCGGATGGAGTTGATTTTCAGGTTCTCGGCGTTATTGTTGTATATCATCAAGACCCTCGTCGAAGAGCCCACGCTGGTGAACACCGTGTCGAAAGCTATGGTGTCGGTCGACAGGCTGATGTCTTTCGACGGACCGTCGGAATATTTCAGCTCCTTACGACATGAAACAGTCAAAACGGCCAACGATAACAATATGATATACAAATAATTACGCATCCTTACTTAAAGTATTCCTTGAAGGTTTGATTTAGGTATGAATCGGTGCCAAAATACTTCAAAATCGGCAATAAATCCTTCGGTTCCATATAGCCTGGAGCCACGGTCAGGAGCTGATTTTTCTCGTCCATGAACACGTACGAAGGATATGAGAGGCGCCCCTGGAGCAATGCCGCTGCGAGCTGGTGAGTGCCTTTTCTGCCACCCATGCCGCCTTCGTTGATGAAGGTGTAACCGGCGAAATTGATGGTGTCGTTCATCTCGGCGTCGAACTTCACTGCATAATAATTTTCGTTCATATATTCCACCACCGCAGGGTCGAGAAACGTGGTCTTATCCATTTTCTTGCACCATCCGCACCAATCGGTGTAAACGTCGATGAAAATCTTCTTAGGTGCCGTCTCGTTGAGCTTCACGGCCTCCTGAAACGTCATCCAATTGATTTTCTGGGCGTTACCAACCATCGGCAACGACATAAAAACCATCAAAACTATCAGTAATCTCTTCATACTTCAATAACCAATAACCATTAAAACTCCCTAATCTCCTTTTTCGAATCCTTCTCCTTCAAGCTATCCCTCTTATCGTAGAAATGCTTACCCTTCGCCAACGCAATCTCCATCTTCGCCAGTCCTCTCTCGTTGACAAACACCTCGATAGGCACTATTGTAAAGCCTTTTTCGGCGCTTTTTGCTTTGAGTTTGCGCAGTTCTTTCATGGTCAACAGGAGCTTGCGGTCGCGTTTCGGCACGTGGTTGTTATACGTCCCGAAGGCGTATTCCGCTATGTGCATGCCCACGACGAACAGTTCGTCCTTGATGAAGGTGCAGTAAGAGTCGGCTAGGCTTGCTTTGCCTTCGCGAATGCTCTTGATCTCCGTGCCTGTCAGGACGATGCCGGCGGTGTATCTGTCGATGAGGAAATACTCGAAAGAAGCCCGCTTGTTCTTGATGCTTATCTTTACCTGTTTGACCTTATTTGCCATTATTTAATATCTCCCAAAATCAACGGCATGCCGTCTTTGCTGTTGCCCACGATGACAATCTTCGAATTTGGCGACTCAGCCAGCTTCAGCGTTGCCTCGATGCCTTTCTCACGCAAAATCTTATCGTTGATACTAGCGCTCACGATGTTATTCGCTCTTGCCTTACCTTCAGCCTCAACACGTTGACGCTCAGCCTCTTGCGATGCCTTCTCAAGCTTAAACTCATACTCCAAAGCCTCTTGTTCCTGCTTCAACTTGCTCTCGATGGCCGATTTGATGGTAGGAGGCAGGGTGACTGAACGGATGAGCACTTGGTTGAGCTGTATATGCTTGCCTTCGAGAAGGTTTTTAGTCTCTTCAAAAATCTCTTCCTGGATGGCGTCACGCTTGGTCGAATAAATCTGCTCTGGAGTGTAACGTCCGAGCACGCTTCTGGCCGCGGAACGCATAGCAGGATAAACCGTTCTCGTCAGATATTGCGTACCGATGGAGGCGTGGAGGAGTCCAAGCTCGTCCCACTTTGGCTGATACCATGTCGAAAACTCGATCTTGATTTCCAAACCGTTCGACGAAAGAGCGCTCATCTCCTCATCAGCCACCTGCTGACGCACTTCGTAGAGCTCCATGCTGTTCCAAGGGGCGATGAAATGGAAACCTTCCTCGTAGGTGCGCGATGTGTCGATACCACCGCCAAACAGACGGTAAAGCACGCCGCCGTGACCTGCCGGAATCGTCACCGTGATGCGACTCCAGAAAATGATGAGCAGTAAAATGATGGCGCCAATCAATACTATCGGACCGTATTTCTTATTGTTTGATGGCTTATTCTGTTGATAATCATTGTGTTGTGTGTATTCCATATCTGAAAAATTTAATTTGTTAATTTCTGCAAAGATAATAAAAATTTCAATAATTTTGCACCATATTTAAAATATGTTTAAAAATAACGAATAATGAAGAGAATTATTATGTTTCTAGGTATTGCTGGTCTTCTAACTGCTTGTGCGCCAAGCGAAAAGAAGTCTCAAAACGAAGAATTCAAGTATCTCGTCGACGAGTTTGCCGACATTAAAGTGATGCGTTATCAGATTCCTGGATGGGACGAACTGACGCTTCAACAGAAAGAGTATGTCTATTATCTCGGTGAAGCTGCAAAATGCGGCCGCGACATCCTTGCCGACCAGAATTTCAAGTATAACCTCACCGTGCGTAAGACCCTCGAGGCTATCCTGAATTCATACGATGGTGATAAGGAATGCGCTGATTATCAGAACTTTGTGGTCTATGCAAAGCGCGTGTTCTTCAGCAATGGCATCCATCATCATTATGCCGAAGATAAGATGTTTCCTGAGATTTCAGAGGAATATTTCGCCAACCTGGTGAAGAATTCAGATGTTCAGTATCTTCCTTTGGCCGAAGGCGAAACCGTTGATGCTTTCATCAATTTCATCACTCCGGTCATCTTTGACAAGGACTTGTATAAGATGCGCCGCAGTGGGGAAGAGGATATCATCAAAAACTCATGCGTCAATTTCTATAAAGGCGATATTAATAAAGGTGAGGTCGAGGCATTTTACGATGCACAGCGCAAGCCTAACGACGCTCAGCCTATCTCTTACGGTCTGAATTCAAAGCTCGTCAAGGAAAACGGCAAGCTTCACGAGGATGTGTACAAAGTTGACGGCCTTTACGGAAAAGCTATCGATCAGATTATCTATTGGCTTAAGAAAGCCAACGAGGTGGCTGAAAACGACAGTCAGCGTAACTACACCAACTTGTTAATCGATTACTACACAACAGGTTGCCTCAAGACTTGGGACGAATACAACATCGCATGGGTGCAGGATTCGATTTCGAATATCGACTTCGTGAACGGCTTCATCGAGGACTACAACGACCCGATGGGCATGAAGGCCACCTGGGAAGCCATCGTCGACTACAAAGACATGGAAGCTACCAAACGTTCGGAGATCATCAGCGCGAACGCCCAGTGGTTTGAGGATAACTCGCCAGTTGACCCTCGCTTCAAGAAGAAAGAATGCAAGGGCGTGAGCGCGAAAGGCATCATCGTCACCACCTTGGCTGGCGACTGCTTCCCGGCACCTCCAATCGGAATCAACCTGCCGAATGCTGATTGGATTCGTAAGGATTATGGTTCTAAGTCGGTGACTATCACCAACTTAATGGATGCTTACGACAAGGCCGCCAACGAATCGCCGAAGAGTGTTTTGGCTGAGTTCGCTTATTCACAGGAAGAAATCGACCTCTGCAAACAATACAGCAGCATAGCCGATGTGTTGCACACCGACTTGCACGAATGCCTCGGCCACGGCTCGGGACAGCTGCTGCCAACAACACCTCAGAACGCGCTTAAGGAATACAGTTCGGCTCTCGAAGAAGCCCGCGCCGACCTCTTTGGTCTGTACTACTGCGCCGATCCTAAGATGGTGGAGCTCGGCATCCTTCCTAACATGGAATGCTACAAGGCTCAGTACTGCGACTTTATTCGCAACGGCTTGATGAGCCAGCTTGCTCGTATCGAGCTTGGTAAGACCATCACCGAGTCGCACATGCAGGACCGTGCTCTCATCAGCTGGTGGTGCTATGAAAAAGGTCTGAACGACAACGTCATCGAGAAGAAGGTGCGCGACGGCAAGACCTACTTCGTCATCAACGACTACGAGAAACTCCGTGGCTTGTTTGGCGAGCTTCTCGCTGAGATTCAGCGTGTTAAGTCGGAAGGCGACTACGAAGAAGGCAAGCGTCTCATCGAGACTTACGCTGTGAATATCGACCCTGAGCTTCACAAAGAGGTGAAAGATCGTTACAACGCCCTCGGACTGAAGCCATACGGCGGATTCATCAACCCTGACATCGTTCCTGTGGTGAAAGGCGGCAAAGTTGTTGATTATCAAGTCAATTACCCATGCGACTTCTTGCAGCAGCATCTCGATTACGGCAAGAAATACAGCTTCGTCGAGGAAAACCACGATGCTCCTGAGCATCTCGTCGTCGACATGCTTTACGACTTCATCGATGGCACCTTGGCTTGCGGTAACGCCGAAAACGCTGTGCATGAGGTTGTGAAATACATCAACGCACATCCTGATCAGCGTGTGATCTACATCACCGACTATCATCCGGCAAACCACAGCTCATTCGCTGAAAACGGCGGCATCTGGCCGGTTCACTGCGTGCAGGGCACACACGGCGGCGCCATCCACGAGGCGTTCTACACCGACGTCATCAACCCGGCTAACCGTCCTGACCCTGAGCGTAACATCTTCCGCAAGGGCGAACAGGTCGACACCGAGCAATATTCTGGCTTCGAGTCGGTCGGTCCTGATGGCAGACTGCTCTCACAGTGTGTCGGTAAAGACTTGGTTATCAGCGGTATAGCTACCGAATATTGTGTCAAGAACACCTTGATGGAGTTCCTCAACGCAGGACACAACATCGAACTTTTGGTTTCAGGTCTCGGCTACGTCGACAAGAAAGGTCACGACGAGACAATGAAGGAGCTTGAAAAGCTGGTGACAGTGGTGGAATAGACTTTGGCTGTTGGCTTTTGCCCATTGGCTATAAAAAAGGGACGTCGATGATGGCGTCCTTTTTTTTATTATCTGTTTTTCCTTCGCTCTTCGCGGGCACGCTGGCGCTCGAGTTTGCGGCGTTGGCGCTCAAGAGCTTTGTTGTGGAACTTCGGATTGTCGCCTTTGTAGTGATATTCCTCGCGTTGCAGGTCGTCGAGGTTCTCGTTGAACACGTATGTCAGCCTCAAAGTGAAGAGGTCGTTGCGCTGCTTGATCTTATCGTTGGCATAGATCTCACCTGAGTAGCTCGGGTTGTATTCGCTGTAAGGGATAGTCCTGATTGGCGTTAGCGAATAGGAATACCTGAATCCTAGCTTTAAACGCTTCCAAACCCTAATCTTGACATCGGCAAGGATGTTGAACTCGTCTTTGTTAAACTCGTCTCTCTTTTCCTTTGTGATGTCGATGCCTTGCTCTTTCAACCTCACGTAAGTCAGACGTCCATACGACACGCCGATACCAACCGAAGCGAAGTGTTTGTCGGTGAAATAGACCATAAGCGGCACCTCGCCGTAATTCAGACGAAGATCATATTCGCCGGTAACGATTGAATCGTTGAATTTCTTACCTTGATAGGAGCCTTTCTGATTGAATAAAACCTCGAGCGACATGTCGATGCTGAACTTGTCTTTTTTCCATACCGGATGAATCACACCGACGCCGACCTGGACACCCGAACGATGGTATTCCATGATGCCCCAGTGGTCGCCACTGACCTGACTAAGGTTGTAGCCGACGAACGCTTCACCCAAGAATGACTGGGCTTTCATGCTATTCGTCAAGGTGGCGAAAACGACAAATAATCCGATCAAAAAGTATTTTTTCATGCTTTTACAACGTAAAAAACATCTTTTTATTTTATTTCATGCTCAAACTGATGCGTTTTCTCGCGATGTCGACGTCGGTGACGGTGACTTTCACCTTCTGGTTGAGCTTCACCACCTGGTTAGGGTCGCTGATGTAGCTGTTCGACATCTGACTGATATGCACGAGTCCGTCCTGATGCACTCCGATGTCGACGAAACATCCGAATGCCGTGATATTTGTGACGATTCCGACGAGTTGCATGCCTTGTCGCAGGTCGTTGATGGTGCGGATGTTCTTGTCGAATTCAAACACTTCGAACGTCTTACGAGGGTCGCGTCCCGGCTTCTTGAGCTCGTCGATGATATCGTTGATGGTCTCGATGCCGAAGTCTTTCTCGATGAACTCTTTGGGATTTATCTTTGCGATAAGTTCTTCATTACCAATGAGTTCTGACACATTGACACTGAGTTTCTTCGCCATTTTTTCAACGATATGATAGCTCTCGGGGTGCACTGCGCTCGCGTCGAGCGGCTGTTTGGCATCGTGGATGCGGAGGAATCCTGCACACTGTTCGAAGGCCTTGGCCCCCAGACGAGGCACTTCAAGGAGCTGTTTGCGGCTGCTGAAGCCACCGTTTTCGTTGCGGTATTTGACGATAGAGCTCGCCAGCTGAGGTCCGACGCCGCTCACGTAAGAGAGAAGCTGTTCGCTGGCAGAGTTGAGTTCCACGCCAACGGCATTCACGCAGCTCTCCACCACGGTGTTGAGCTCGTCGCCAAGCATCTTCTGGTTCACGTCGTGCTGATATTGTCCCACGCCGATTGACTTCGGGTCGATCTTCACCAACTCCGCCAGCGGGTCCATCAGCCGTCTACCGATGCTCACGGCACCGCGGACCGTGATGTCATAGTCGGGGAACTCTTCGCGGGCTACCTTACTCGCCGAATATATCGATGCTCCGCTCTCGTTGACCATCACAGCGGTGATGTCGCGGTCGAATCGTATGGTCTTGATGAAGTCTTCGGTCTCACGGCCCGCGGTGCCGTTGCCGATAGCTATGACATCGATCTTATATGCCTGCACCAGATGCGCAATCTTTGCGGCAGCTTTTCCGTGTTCGTTTTGCGGCGGGTGAGGGTAGATGGTCTCGTTATGCAGCAGAGCTCCTAACTCATTTAATATCACGACCTTACAGCCGGTGCGGAAGCCAGGGTCGAGGGCGAGGACGCGTTTCTTGCCCAGCGGAGCGGCCAATAAAAGCTGCCGCAGGTTCTCGGCAAACACCTTCACTGCCACCTCGTCGGCCTTTTCTTTGTAAAGAGAACGTATCTCGGTCTCCAGCGACGGCTCCAGAAGGCGTTTCCAGGCGTCGTCGATGGCGTCTTGTACCAAGTCGGTGGAGGCGTTGTCGTTTCTGAGAAAGATGCTGTCGAGCACGTTGAGCGCGTCGTCGTCGTTGATGCTGAGTTTCAATTTGAGCAAACCTTCAGCCTCGGCGCGGAACAACGCTAATATCCTGTGCGACGGCGCCTTGGCGATAGGCTCGTTGAAGTCGAAGTACTGCTTATATGTCTGCGCCTCGGCTTCTTTGCCTTTCACCAACGATGACGATATGATGCCGTCGCGATGGTAAATCTTTCGGATTCTGTTGCGCCCGTTGATGTTTTCGGAGATCCACTCGGCGATGATGTCGCAAGCGCCCTTCAAGGCCTCGTCTTCGTTGTTGACGTCTTTCTCCTTGTTGACAAAGCGATGCGCCATTCCGTTGACGTCATCGCTGTTTTGTGCCATTATCATCTTGGCAAGTGGCTCCAGACCTTTCTGTCGGGCAATCTCAGCCTTGGTGCGACGTTTCGGCTTGTAGGGGAGGTAAAGGTCCTCGACATCCTGCAAAGTTTCAGCGTTTGCTATCTGTTTCTCGAGTTCAGGTGTCAGCTTCTCCTGTTCAGCTATCGATTTCAGCACAAACTCCTTGCGTTTCTCGAGCTCGTCGAGTTGTTCCAAGCGTTTCTTCACTTCCGCCACGGTCTCCTCGTTCATCGTGTTGGTCATCTCCTTACGATAACGGGCGATGAAAGGCACGGTGGCACCTTCGCCGAGCAGTTTTATTACATTCTCGGCTACTCTCGTGCTGACATTAAATTCCTGAGATATTTTTTGAACAAAATTCATTTTTCAATTCTCAATTGTCAATTACAAACTCCATATACGCCATGCAGCTTCGGCTTGTAACTGCAACATCTTCAACCCGTTGAACGTCTTAGCCCCATGTTTTTTCGCTTCTTTCATAAACATCGTCTCTTCCGGATTGTAAATCAAATCAATAAAGACATTTGTCTCATTCGCCGTGGCATAAGGCAAGTCGAGCAAGCCCTCGCTGTTAGGATACATCCCGACAGGAGTGGCGTTGATAATCAATTCGTTGGAATGAAATCCTTCGTTTTTCAGCCTTTGATATGAATCGTTTTTACGCGAAAGAACATCAAAATCTATGCCTTTGTTTTTCAAGACATACACCACAGCATCAGAAGCGCCGCCAGTACCGCAAACATGTGCCGATTTTATGCACATGTTATCGATGGACTCTTCCAAAAGTCCTTGAAAACCTATATAATCGGTGTTATAACCGGCAAGTTTTCTGTCGTTGTCGATTTTCACCACATTGACAGCCCCAATCTGCTTCGCATTTTCATCAATATTATCTAGATACTGAAAAATGGCTTTTTTATAAGGATGAGTAATCGTAAATCCTTGTAAATCAGGGTATTGGATGAGAATGTCTTTTATGCTTTCGAGCTTTTCTATATCGAAATTGACAAAAAAACAGTCTAAGTTCTCATTTTTAAACTTATTATTAAAATAAGCCATTGAAAATGAATGACTTAAAGGATGTCCGATGAGTCCGTAATATCGCATTGTGCTAATTTATTCCAAAAATTGCTCCAAATCCCAGTGTGCATACCAAACCTACGATAATGCTAGCCAATGCTACGCCTCCGATGACGGCAAGAACGCTTTTTTTGAAGTCCATGTCGAGGAAGCTCGCTGCCAGGGTGCCTGTCCAAGCGCCTGTGCCCGGCAGAGGTATGCCGACAAACAGCACAAGTGCCCAGTAGAGACCGCGACCGGCCTTGGCTTGCAGTTTCTGACCACCTTTTTCGCCTTTCTCGAGGCACCAGGTGAAGAAACCGCCGATATAGCGTTTGTCTTTGCCCCATTCGAGCACTTTTCGCGCAAAGAGATAGATGAACGGGACGGGCAGTATGTTGCCGATGGCGATGATTACGTAGCTCCATAGCAGGCTGAATTCAGGATCAGCGGTGTTGATGGCATAGGCCACCGGAATCGCGCCACGCAGCTCGATGAGCGGCACCATCGCTATGAGAAATATGTAGATATAGTTTTTCATGAGTTTTTACGTCGGTATTCTTCAATCAGATCCATGATGTTAGGGTTGCTCGTGAGGTTTTCGGCGTCGAAGTTCAGGAACTCGATATGTCCGTCGTAGTTCGACTGCAGCGCCATCTCTAGCGTGAGCAGTCCCGACTCGTTGCGTTCCATCACAAAGTAGATGAACGCCTTGCGATAGAGCAGGGCCGCGTTGTTCGGGAGGATGAGCAGTCCACGTTCGAGCGACTCCATTGCCTTTTCGGGGTCGTCTTTCAGCACGTAGCATTCCATCATCGAGATGTAGACGTTCTCGTCGTAAGGGTTGAGGTCGAGGATCTCGTTCACAAACTTCAGCGCGTTGTCGTATTGCTCGAGTTTGTTGTATTCCTCGACGATTACGTACATGTAGTCGGTGTTGTAAGGCGATAGCGTGTGCGCATGACGGAGGAATTTTATCGCCGACTCGGGGTTGCCTTCGTCGCTGAGCACGAAGCCGATGCCAGCGTAGGCTTCCGGGAGTTTGTCGTCGAGTTTCATGGCCTTCTGGTAGATCTCGAGAGCCGTCTTGTTGTCGCCGAGTTTGGCATGAGCCTCACCGTAAAGGCAGAGCAGGAGAGCTGTCTCGGCACCATAACGCTTGGCTTCCTCAACAATCTCTATGGTTTCCTGAAATCTGTCGAGTTCGTTATAAGCTGTCGCGATGTCGATATATCCTTTTTTATAATGCGGGTCGATGGAGATGGCATATTCGAACTGCTCGACGGCGTTCTTGAGGTTTCCCATGCGCACATAGCAGTTGCCAAGCGCCATCCAGGCCGGCACGCTGTAAGGGTTTTTATCGATTTCCTTGCGGAAAAATGTCATTCCATCTTCGATTTTTCCAAGATGTGAATAACAGTTTCTTATCTCAAAATATTGATTATCAATATCTTCCGCCTTATCTAATCCTAAAACGAAAAACTTGAGCGCGTTTTCCATGTCGCCCATGCTCTCGTATTCAGCAGCGATGAAGTTGTAGATGTCTTCGCAATCCTTGAAATCGAATTCTTTAGCGGCTTTCATATAGGCTTTGATGGCTTTCTCGTGTTCGCCAAGGTCGGAATAGCAGGCACCCAAGGTAAGCTGATAGTCGGCATCGTTATGGTCGAAATCGGAATTCTTAAGCGTTGAGAGGGCCTCCTGAGCGTGCGAGTTTGCCAGCAATTGCTTGGCTTTTATGATGCTGATAAGAGGATTGTTGGGATGATATTTTACGGCGATATCTGCTGCCAGATTAGCTTTTTTGATGTTATTTTCCTGAAGATAATGCTCCAGAAGGACGTTCAGTTCGTCGGCGTCGAAATAGCACGACTGATGCTGCTTGACCATCTTTTCGAAGCGGTCAACCAGGTCGTTGATGTCATACTCGTCGTCAAGGAAATTGTCGTCGTCGAACATTATCAAAAATTTTTGCAAAAATACAAAAAAAGTTCATAAAGTTTCAAAGTTTATAAAGTTTTTAAAGACATTTTGTTGTCATTTTAATGCCATTTTCGAATTACTCTCAGTACACTGTGGTAGGTCACATT
>LUZN01000015.1 GCA_001603665.1 Bacteroidales bacterium Bact_22 | reverse complement strand
TGACAATTGATAGTTGACAATTGATAATTAAAGGATGTCGAAAAACGGCATCCTTTTTTTGTTTTAAAATAGTATTTTAGGAGATAAAATATTATAAATTTCACTTTGTTATTCTAAAATAATTCTTATTTTTGCCGTTCAAAATATACCATTTAATTATTATTGTAAAACCTATGAAAAAACTATTATTACCAATTGTGGCGGCATTGCTTATTTTATGCGGCTGCAACAAATCAAAGCAATTTATTGTAACTCTTAACATCGACAATGCCGACGGACAGACCGTCTATCTGCACAAAGACTTCGGACTGGTGGAGATGTGCATCGACTCAGCCGTTTTTGAAGGTAACAAGGCCGTTATGACAGTTATTTGCGACGACCCGCAGACCAAATACATAGTCAAATTCGACAAAAATGAGTTATGCAATGTATTTCCTTTCTTCCCGGAAAATCACGACGTGACGATTACCGGCGACTACAATGAAATCTATCATTGGGAAGCTACAGGCACACCTGCGATGGATGCTTACTTCGCATTCAGCCGTGAAATTTTACCTTTGGAAAACGCCACAATGGCCATCGTTTATGATATGTATGCAGCATACGATGAAAACGACACCGTCAGAGGTAATGAGCTATACAGGAAAGCTGAGGCAAGTATGGAAGAGTACAACGCCATATTGTTTGAATATTACAAGCAGCATTCAAATGATATCATTTGCCAATATGATCTGAGCAGAAAGAAAAAGGATTTCGATCCGATGGTTTTAAAAGAAGTTGTCGAAACCATGACCGTCGAGTCGGTTTATAAAAAAGAAATCGAGAAATACCTCGAAGAGATTGAAGATTACGACATGCCAATGCAGATAGTTGAATGAAAAAACTTTTATTATTTGCCCTTTGCGGCTTAGCGTTTACGTCGTGCTCGATAATCAGGGCATTGCGGACTGATGGCAAAGACGGTCCGAATGTCTTCAGTTACCAGAAACGTGAGGTTGACACCATCGCCAACGGCGAGGAGGTGTTTGTGTTTCCCGTCGGCCAGCGTGCCGATTGGATCGACAGCTTTTATTTCTACCACAAGGCACATGGCTGCGATAGTATGACTTTCCTTGAGGCAATGAATCGGAAAAGCAACACACAAGGCTTGCTCATTATCCACGACGACAGCATCGTTTATGAAAGATATTGGGGCGATTTCAACGCCGACACTTACGCAACAATCTTCTCCGTTTCAAAATCAATAACATCGCTGATGTGCGGCATCGCTGTTGACGACGGCTACATCCACAGCATCGACGACCCTGTCACCGACTATCTGCCGGAGCTGAAGAAAAAAGACCCGATGTGGCAGAAGCTCACCATCCGTCATCTGCTTGACATGAAGAGCGGTCTGGATTTCGAAGACACGTATGAGTTCACCTCGTGGAAAGACATAAAAATGCTTAATGCGATGTCAAAACTGAATTACGGACACGACATCAGAAAACAAATAAAAGGTCTGAAATTCCGTTGTGAGCCAGGTACCCAACTACGTTACGAGAGCATGACATCGGCGATTCTTGGTGTTGTCATAGAGAATGCCTCGGGCAAACGTTTCGCCGACTATCTCAGCGAGAAAGTGTGGCAGCCGCTCGGAATGGAGCATTACGCGTTGATTAACATCGACAGCCGTAAACACGACATGGCGCACGCCTTTGGCGGTATCACGATGACATTGAGAGACTTGGCCAAGATCGGACAACTGTATCTCAACTATGGCTTATGGGAGGGCAAACGCATAGTAAGCGAAGAATGGATTCGTCAGACTATAACCTTTGACGAGAATAGTCACGGCTATAATTACAACTGGTATAACATAAGCTATGAGGGTTATACCAGACCAGAAAATTCCGGCTATTACGCATATGGTATCTGTGCCCAAACAATTTACGTCAACCCGTATAAAAACCTTGTAATAGTGAGAATGGGCCGATCAAACAACGGCTGCGCATTTCTTCCGGTACTATTTGAGCAGCTGAGTATGCAGTATTGATTAAAGAATGATATTATTCAAAAATGTTTTATATTTGCATGATAAATTATTCGTGCAATGAAACATTTAAAATTAACTTTTTTTGCTTTAATCATATTTGCCTTCGGTTGGCAGACGCTTTCAGGACAGGAAAAAGTCACTAGTCCTGACGGAAAATTGGAACTCACTTTCGAAGTTAAGGACGGCGTACCTTATTATTCTTTGAATAAGGAAGGGAAACCTATTATTTTGCCTTCGAAGATGGGCTTTACGCTCGAATGGCGCGACGATTTGGCACATGCTTTTGTGCTGAAAGATGTGAAATTCGACACTTTTGATGAGATTTGGGAGCCCGTTTGGGGTGAAGAGTCGCAGATTCGCAACCATTACAACGAGATGCTGGTGACGCTCGAACAGCCGGCAGGTTCGGTGGAAAGTATGGACCATTCGACCGAGACGAAAACCACCGTGATGCAGATACGATTCAGGCTTTACGACGACGGTTTGGGCTTCAGATATGAGTTCCCGATGGAAAACGCCTTGGTTTATTTCTGGATTAAAGAGGAATTGACTGAGTTTGCGATGACCGGCGACCATACCGCATGGTGGATTCCTGGCGATTATGACACGCAGGAATATAACTACACCGAGTCGAAACTATCAGAAATTAGAGGACTTTACGACGCTGCGCATACCGGCAACGGATGGCCCTGGAAGAGCTTCTCGCCTACCGGTGTTCAGACTGCTTTGCAGATGAAAACGGCAGACGGCTTGTATTTGAATATCCATGAAGCGGCGACCCTTGATTTCCCGACAATGCACCTCGATTTGAACGATGAAACATTCGTTTTTCAAGCGCATCTGTCGCCTGATGCCACAGGTTACAAAGGCCGCATCCAGACACCCTGTCACACCCCTTGGCGCACCGTGATGGTCTGCGAAAAGGCCACCGATGTGTTGGCTTCCCGACTGATCCTGAACCTCAACGATCCTTGCGTTTTGGACGATGTGAGTTGGATTCACCCTGTGAAATATATGGGGGTTTGGTGGGAAATGATTTCAGGCAAGAACACTTGGAGTTATACCGACGAATATCCTTCGGTGAAGCTGGGCGAGACCGACTATGAACACGCCAAACCTCATGGCCGTCATGCCGCCAACAATGAAAACGTGCGCCGATACATCGATTTTGCTGCCGAAAACGGCTTCGACGCCTTGTTGATCGAAGGCTGGAACATCGGCTGGGAAGACTGGTACGGCAAGCAGAAAGACTATGTCTTCGACTTTCTCACACCCTACCCCGATTTCGACCTGCCGGCTTTGAACAAATACGCTCACGAGAAGGGAATTCGCTTGATTATGCATCACGAAAGTTCTTCATCCACAATCAATTACGAACATTGGCTTGAGCAGGCATACACTTTGATGAACCAATACGGCTACGATGCTGTGAAGAGCGGCTATGTGGGCAAGATCATCCCTTACGGCGAAGGACATTACAGTCAGCCCATCAACAACCACTATCATTATTGCATCACCGAGGCGGCGAAACATCATATCATGGTCAACGCGCATGAGGCGGTGCGTCCGACAGGTTTGTGTCGCACCTGGCCCAATATGATTGGCAACGAGAGCGCGATGGGAACTGAGTTTCAGAATAGAATTAAGCCAGGACACACCACTATTTTGCCGTTCACACGCCTGCAAGGCGGTCCGATGGACTATACTCCAGGCATCTTCGTGACCGACATGGGTAAGATTGTGCCTTGGGGCGGCAAGATGAACATCACTATCTGCAATCAGTTGGGATTGTACGTGACGTTTTATTCGCCATTGCAGATGGCTGCTGATTTCCCTGAGCATTACGCGCAGTTTATGGATGCGTTCCAGTTCATCAAAGACGTGGCCGTCGACTGGGATAAATCCATCTATCTCGAGGCCGAACCCGGCGCATACATCGTGACAGCACGTCATCCGAAGATTTCTTCGTTGAACAAGGCCGCAGAAGGCGTTGGCAAACTGGCTGACGGCAAGAAAGGCGTGGTTAATAGTGTCACACGTTTCGTTTACGCCTTGCCTGATGATGCCAACGCCGATGATTTGAAAAACGCTGAACCTCGCGATGTTTGGTATGTTGGCGGCATCACCGACGAAAACGCCCGTGATGTCAAGGTGAAATTAGATTTCCTGAAACCCGGTGTGAAATACGAAGCGATAATTTATACTGACGCAAAAGATGCCAGCGGTATTCCTGGCGACGGTTACAACCCGCAGGCATACACCATCACGAAGAAGAAGGTAACATCGAAGAGTGTGTTGAAAATGAGGATGGCCCCGTGCGGTGGGTTTGCGGTTTCTATCAGAGAAATGTAAAAAATGATTGTTGAGACGCCATAATATGACGTCTCAACAATTGTAATATCATATTCCAATTAGAATGGGAATATCCTTAACAACAAATACCCCAAAATTCCGCCAACGATTCCTAATATCAGGCCGACTTTAACCATCTGTGATGTTTTAATCATGCCGGTAGAGGCGGCGATGGCGTTAGGTGGGGTGGAGATCGGCAAGGTCATGGCGAGAGAACAGCAGATGGCGACGTAGACTATCAGTGAGGCGGCGCCTCCGAGAGCTGTAAGCTCTCCCTTGATGGCGGTGGAGACGACAGCAAGGACCGGCATAAGCAGGCTCGCTGCCGACGAGTTGGAGATGAAGGTCGAGAGCAGGTACATGACAAAGCCCGCGCCTATGATCACCAGCACTGCCGGCCATGTAGTGAATGGGATGGCGTTGATAAGAACAGTCGCCAAGCCGGTTCCATTCAGGCAGGTACCCAAAGCGAAGCCGCCGGCTACCATCCACAGGATATGCCATTCGATTTTTGAGAAATCGTCGGCCTTGAAGACTCCCGTTATCGAGAACACCGCAAACGGCACCAAAGCCACGATGTTAGCGTCGAAATGTGTCCAGCCTTCGGTCACCCACAGCAATATCGTGACAGGCATGGTGATTGCCACAATCCAGAAATCGCGGTCGAACTTGCTTGTCGATTCTATCTCAATCTCCAGTTTTTCCATTTTCATCGGGAAGAAAAGCATCAGCACAACCCATGCTATCAGCAGTAAAACCAGCACATAGGGCACCATGTGCACCACCCACGAGCCGAAGCTGATGTCGATGCCAACCTTCGTCAAAGCACCGAGTGCGATGGCGTTAGGCGGCGTGCCGATAGGCGTTCCCAAGCCTCCGAAGTTAGCCGCAATAGGGATGGCGAGTGTCAAAGCAGCAGGAGCGGCGCTGTCTTTCGGCAAGTTCTTCAAAACCGGAGCCATAAACGCCAGCATCATGGCGGCGGTGGCGGTGTTCGACATGAACATAGAGAACGTTCCCGGCACCAGCAACAGTCCGAGAAGCACAAACTTCGGCTTGCTGCCGAAGACGCGGAGCAGAGTCCTTGCAAGATAGGCGTCCAAACCGACTTTATTTGCCGCTATCGCCAGCACGAAGCCGCCCAAAAACAGCATGATGACAGGGTCGGCAAAAGATGCCATAATCTCACGATAACTCACGGCTGCGCCATGTTCCTCGAGCACGAAACCTTTGTCGGAGACGGCAAATAAAAGCGCCACTATGGTCGTCACCGAGGTCGCCCAAGCCGGGATGACTTCAAAGAGCCACATCAGGGCGGCGAAGACGAAGATTGCCAGCGTGCGCTGCTGCATCACATTCATCCCGTCGATACCCAAATCGGCTGTCGGCAAAACCCATAACATTGTGGTTATCAATAAGATAACTGCTGCAATAATAAGTTTTTTGGTGTTAAATTTTTCCATGATATTTTATTTCATCTCAAATTCCAAAGTGCCACCTTCCATAATCTGCTGGTTGGTGATCTTCCAGTCTTTTATCGGGTTGCCGTTGAGTCTCACACTCTCGACATGAATCTTATCAGGTGTCTTGTTCGGCGCCAAGATGGTGAAATCCTTGCCGTTTTCGAGATGTAAAACCGCCTTTTTAAACAAAGGAGTGCCGATGACATATTCCGCTGAGCCCGCGTGGAACGGATAGAATCCTAAGCTCGAGAAGATGTACCATGCCGACATCTGTCCGCAGTCGTCGTTGCCAGCATATCCGCATGGCGTGGCACGGTAAAACTCGCTCCTCACCTGCTCCACCAACTCTTGGGTACGTTCAGGTTTCCCTGCGAAATTGTAAAGATAAACGGTGTGATGACTCGGCTCGTTGCCGTGGGCATACTGTCCGATGAAGCCGCTGGCGTTGCCGTCAACCTCACCCGAAGTGGCGGTCAGACTGAAGTTTTCGTCAAGTTTTTGTAAAAACGCCTCTTTACTTCCGAACAGGTCTATCAAACCTTGCGGATCCTGTGGCACAAACCACATATACTGCCAGGCGTTGCCCTCAACGAAGCATGGCTGCTCGTAGCTGAGCGGGTCGAAACCCTCGATCCAGTTGCCGTTTTCGTCCTTCGGACGGAAGAAACCCGTCTCAGGGTCGAAGAGGTTCTTATAGAACATGCTGCGACGATAGAAACGCTCGTAATCGTCAGTCTTTCCAAGCTTTTTCGCCACCAAAGCCACGCAGGCGTCGTCGAAGGCCTGTTCCATGGTGATACTCACGCTCTCGTCTTGCAGAGTTTGCGGCAGATATTCATATTTCTCCCAGATCTCAAAAGGCGAGTTATAGTGACTGCGCGTGCTGCTCTCGACCATCGCCTGGTATGCCTCTTCCACATCGATGCCAGGAATCTCGCACATTATGGCGTCGGCCAGCACCGGAATAGCGTGGTTGCCTATCATGCAGTAGTTGTCTTGTCCCCAGAGGTCCCAAATCGGCAGGTAGCCGTAGGTCTTATGGTGGATTATCATATCATTGACAAACTGTGCGGCGCTTTTCGGGTCGAGGAGGGTGTAGAGCGGATGCGCTGCGCGGAAGGTGTCCCACAGACTGAATGTGCTGTGATAGGTCTGGCCTTCCGGCATCTGCTTGATCTCATAGTTGGTGTCCATATAACGTCCGTCGACATCACTCATGGTGTTAGGCTGCATCAGGACGTGATATAAACCTGTGTAGAATATAGTTTTCTGCTCGTCGGTGCCTTCCACGTCGATGCGGCCGAGTTCGCGCTGCCAAACATCGTGGGCAGTCTGTGCATAGCGGTCGAAGTCCCAACCCTGAGCCTCGGCAAGCATGTTTTTACGTGCACCGTCATTGTCGACAGGCGAGATGGCGACTTTCACTATAAGCTCTTGATTATCATTTGGATCGAAGCTCAGGGCAGCGCGAGGCGTACGTCCGTTCACCACGTCGCTGTTGCCTACATTCAGGCCGCCGTTCATCAAGAGGTGGCCGACGATAGGCTTCGAGAACTCAGCACGGAAATAAATCTTACGCAGCTTGGCCCATCCGCACACGACGCGGTAGCCTTCCACGGTGTGGTCGTCAACAATGCGGATCTGGCCTTGTATGATATCGTAAAAACGGCGGCCTGAGTAGTACGCGTCCTTACGGTAGACGCCACGGTCCATGTCAAGGACGATGGTCTGCGGCTTCCCTTCAGGGAAAGTATAACGATGTATGCCCGTCCTGACGGTAGTCGTGAACTCCGCGTTAACATCGCTTTCTTCCAGCAAAACCTGATAATAACCCGGACAAGCCGCCTCATTTTCATGACTGTAATGCTGTCCGAAGTCGGCTGCCTTCAGCTGGTCGGGCGTCACTTCGTCGCTGACAGGCATAAAACTCACGTCGATGAGGTCGGTGCAACCCGTTCCGCTGAGGTGGGTATGACAGAATCCGTAGATCACGTCTTTGTTGTAATCATAGCCCGAGCAAGGATCCCAGGTGACCATCAACTCGGTCTCAGGACTCAGCTGAACCATGCCTTGTGGCATAGTGGCGCCGGGGAAAGTGCTTCCGCTCAACGCTCCTGTCTCGTCGGTCTGAGTTCCGATGAATGGGTTGACAAATTGTGTGTAATCATTTTCAGGATTAACATTTTGCTTCACATCAGAGTTGCACGAACTCAATAAAATAGCCAAAATAATTATTGGAAAAATCTTTTTCATAGCGATTAAAATTTCGATTCACAAAAGTAAAGAAAAAAGACGTACATTTGCGAAAAAATATGACTATGACAAAACAAATATTTCTTGCCGGCGGCTGCTTCTGGGGCACCGAGCATTATTTTAAGATGATAAAAGGTGTGGTGGAGACGAAAGTCGGCTATGCCAACAGCATCAAGGAAAACCCGACATACAAAGAGGTCTGCAGCGGCGAAACCAAGGCTGCCGAGACTGTCAAGGTGGAATTCGACCCGTCGAAAGTCAGCCTCGAGTTCCTTCTAAATATGTATTTCCATGCCATCGACCCGACGAGCATCAACCAGCAGGGTCACGATGTGGGTTTGCAGTATCGCACTGGCATTTATTACACCGATGTCGCTGATTTACAGACCATTAACAAAGTCATGACGGAGCAACAGGCCAAAATCGAAGGCAAAATCGCCGTCGAGGTTATGCCTCTGCAGAATTTCTACACCGCCGAAGATTATCATCAGGATTATTTGGAAAAAAATCCCGACGGATATTGCCATCTGCCACTGGAACTTTTCGAATGGGTGAAGGCTCAAAAAATGTAAAAAAATGCCGCGGAATTCCACGGCATTTTTCTCTAATCTCCTAAGCTTATTAGCTTCTAAGCTATTCCGCCGGAGCCTCAGCCGGTGTTTCGACTGTTTCTTCAACAACCACTTCAACCTGCTCTTCCTGTGCCTTTGGCCACCATGGACGCATGTCTTTCGGAAGGATGAAGTAAACCGCTACGCAGATGCAGATGAGTAAGCAGAGCCATCTCAGCATTCTCTTCCACCATGGAGCTCTCGTTGTGAACGGGTCTTTAGTCTTGACCACCGGGTACTTGGCGATGCCTGTTAATGTGGCGCCGAACTTGGTGTTGACCAGGATTCTCTGGTTCAATGCCCAGCCATTGGCGTTCAAGATAGGCGCGAGGTTACGTTTGCGCAACTTCAGCCATGCCATAATCATGCTCGGACCAGAGATAATCGCGATGATAATCAGGAAGAATATAACGATATTGTACCAGTGGAGTCCAAGCCAGCTGAACAATCCGCCGAGAGCGGAAGCTACCAAGCCTAATGCCAAGCCTATTGCTGCGAAGATACCTGCGAACTTGGCGATGTCGAACGGAGGTTTCACCTCAGGTTTCTTGCCGTCGGCAGGAATCTCAGCGTTGTTGATTTTCGAGTTGGCGTCGGCCATCACCTTGGCGTCTTTCTCGGCAGCGCGTTTGTTGATCATGTCTTCAACCGACTTTGCCATCTTGCGGTAAGGCGACCAGAAGGCCTGACGGATGCTGATAGGATTATCAATGATCTTTGTCACTACGGCATTCCAGCCAATACCTTCATTGTCGTAGAACACAGCGTGTTTGCCCACCATGATATCGCCCACGTCACCATCGGTAACCACAGCGGCAATGTTCAAGGTGCCTGGCTTGCTCTTGCATGTGCAGTCGCAATAGAGGATGTACATGTTGCTGAGCGGTGCCATCGCGCCTTGTGCACCCATGTCATTCACCTTCACGCAGAGGTCACAGGCGCGCTCATCGATGTAGAGCGTACCGGCCTGGAAGATAGCTCTCTTCTCGGGTGAATAGAAGTCACTGAATGTCACGAAGTTAGTGAGTAAGGTGTAGAAGTCTCTGTAGTAATGCAACAGCTTGTCGACCTGGTCGATGGCGTTCGACTTGCTCTCGAGGGCCTGGTCTTGTGCCACGAGGTCGAGAAGCACGTCTTTCTTGTTCTCGGCGAGGATTGCCTTTGCTGCGTCGTAGCCAAGAGGTTCGACGGCGGCACCTGCCTTGGCACCCATCCAAGCGTTGTAAGCATTGAACTTGGCCAAGATGCCAAACCATTGATCTTCAGTGATATATTCAGCTTTCTTAAATTCTTTGTCGATGACCAATGCCTTCAATGTTGCCATGGCGCCAGCCCATGCCGGGTTGACTTCTTTGCCTAATGGCAACTGATGTTCGGCGTTGACGCGTGCCAACGGGTATGTGGCAATCTCGTCGGTGCTTGCAGCGAGGTTGTTGCCGCTGATTTCACCTATCTTTGCTGATGAGACGTCCAACACTGCTGCGCTGTCGGCGTTGAATGATGCGAGTTTGCAGCGCATGAAGAAGTCGTCGACCTTGTCTTTCACTGCCATCACGGCTGCGAGG
This sequence comes from Bacteroidales bacterium Bact_22, assembly GCA_001603665.1. Classification (GTDB taxonomy): domain Bacteria; phylum Bacteroidota; class Bacteroidia; order Bacteroidales; family F082; genus Limimorpha. Next base: position 35,069 of record LUZN01000015.1, on the reverse strand, counting down.
GCGTTGGCGGTATCGTCGCCGTAAGGGAACACGTTGTCTTTGTCGGCGTCGCCAGCCTCTTTCCATGCTGTGTAGTCGGCCAGAGCCTGATAGAATGCCTCGATGTGGTCGGTGTTGATGCCCGGGTCGCCGCTACGGTCGGTGACGTTGCCCATGCAGTCTAAGATGTTCTTGATGAGCGCCTTGATGGCCTCGTCGTCGGCTGAGTTCTCGGTGATGATGCCGTCGCCGTTGAAGCGTGTCTTGGCGAAGATAGCGATGCTGTCCGACACGTCGGCAACAGAGATCTCGTTTTTCTCAAGTCCAAGATTCTCAAGGATTTGCTTCGATGTCTCAAGCAGATGAGCGCCTTCCTCGTTGGCGGTGTTGAATGCCGAGAACGGCAGCACACTCGAGCGTTTCAATAATAATTCAGGGTCGTTGATGATCGAGGTGAGCCATTTCGATGCAGCCACGATCTCTTCGATGTGGATCTTGCCGTCACCGTTGGTGTCGAGCATCGTCATGGTCTTTTCGTCGATTTCCAGACCTTTCAGCGGGCAGCTCAAAGTCGTCCAGAGCTTTCTGTCAAGCTCATCCAAATGCAGGATGTCCTGTCCCGACTCGATGTTCACGCGAGTGACACCACCGACAGTCGAAAACTTCCAATCGTAATTGCCATTTGATTTCATAATAGTATAGTTTTAATTAACCTTAATAAATTCAAAATTTATATGATTTCCGACATTTAAAATCGTGTAATATGCATCAGGATAATGGTCTTCAAGCGAATCGACACGCAGATAAACCACATCCTTAAACGTCGTCAGGTCGCGCGAATGCGAATGTCCTTGAAGCACCAGCGAAACGTCGTATCTGTCAAATAAATCAAGCAAATCGTAGGTTTCCTCAAGGTTGAAATTACTCGTATGGCCTTGCGAAGTGTCTTTTTTAAAGAAATGAGTATGAGTATATACTATGGTATGCCGATATCCCTGACTTTTCTTTTCTCTTAAGACATCTTCAAGCCAATCTCTTTGGTCGACGCCAAGTGTTCCGTTGCCCGAATCGATTGAAATATACAAATCTTTAAAATTGCTAACTGTCTGAACTTCAAACCAATACGTCGAAGTGTGATATCTCGACCTAAACTCTGGCCATTGGTCGAAATAGAGGTCATGGTTGCCCACGGTGTAATAAATCTTTCGTCCCGCATCGCCGACGGGCTTCACGTGCTCGTCAAAATAATCCCAATGGTCGGTAGCATTGATAAGGTCGCCGAGGCAAATGGCAAACGGGGCAGCTACCGAATCGGCGAGATAATCCGATACAAAACGGTCGAGGTTATCGGTCGAGAAGTCGACGTGGATGTCGCTCATCACATAAACCTCATAATCGTCGGGAACGCCAGTAATCTTATCGTAACCATGCTCGGCATTGTACGACATCGACTGGGCAAAACGCTCATCAGGCGACTCATTTATGGTATAAAACAAGCCGGCATAATCGATGTTTTTCCCGCAAGAAGCTAGGAAAAGCAACGCTAAAACACAATATGTATAAACCGCTTTCATTTCAACTTAAACATTACTCCTGCCCTCACCGTCATTTCATAAAACTTCACTGTGCCGTGAAACAGTCCAGCCGACTGCATCGTGACTTCAGCCAAGGCGCTCCACCGCGACTTGTAATCCCATCTTCCGCCAAGGGCAAAAATAGGCTCCCACATACGCTCATATTCGTAATCGTTGAAGTTGCCGCCCACGAGATAGATATCCCAAGGATGGTCGAAGCCCATGATGCTCACTTTCACCTTATAAAGCAGGTTAAACGGCTCGGTAACCGGACTGTCGGTCGAGTGCCAGTCGCGATTCAAATCATCAATTGTGCGGGAGAATAATCCAACTTGTGCCGAAAAATGGCGCATCTTATAACCTACGCTGCCGGCGTAGACAAACTCAAAAATCTTATATTTTTCAAAGATTCGCGAACTCAACGTTCCTTCAGCAAAGACAAAGCCAGTCTTACAAACCTGGAACGACGGACTGACACTCAGCCCCATCGCGTAAGTCTGCACGCTAAGTCCTTCGAGATTAAGTGTAACGTCGGTGTTATCGACATGCAGCACGCCTTTCAGGTCGGTGCCGCCATACCATCGGTAAGTGTGGTTATAGCCTGCAACACCCTGAGCCATGAAATCTGCCGAGATATCGTGTTTCTTGACCTCCTGAGCGTTCAAAAAGAGGGTCGGAAGCAGACAAATAAGCAGAAAAATATGGCGTTTTCCGGACATTTTTTGTCAATCAATTATTATCATCGCAAATTTATAAAAAAAACTTCCTTATTTCACATTAAATTTTTTAGTATTTTTGCTTTTTAAAAATTAAGTTATGAAAGATTTAAAAGACTATATCCGCACAATACCCGATTTTCCAATAAAAGGAATACAGTTTCGCGACATCACAACCCTGATTCAGAACGCCGAAGGCTTTCATCTTGCCATCGATAAGATGTGCGACATGGTGAAGCATCTCGACTATGATGTGATCATCGGTGCCGAGTCGCGCGGCTTCGTGTTCAGCGCGCCAATGGCTTACAACCAGAATAAGTCGCTCGTGCTCATCCGCAAGAAAGGCAAGTTGCCGGGAAAAGTCGTCTCGCAAGACTTCGACCTTGAATATGGCAGTGCCACTATCGAGATGCACGTCGACAGCTTCAAACCAGGCACAAAGGTGCTCGTGGTCGACGACCTGTTGGCTACCGGCGGCACTCTTGAAGCCATGATTAAGCTGGTTGAGAAACAAGGCGGCATCGTCGTTGGAGCATGTGTGTTCATCGAGCTGCCCGACCTCAAGGGACGCGACCGACTCAAGGGTTATCCGGTGTTCAGCGCGGTGTCGTTTGAAGGCGAATAATGAATATTGACTATGTACGCTCTTTTTAAGAAAGAAATAAACAACTTTTTAAGCTCGCTCATCGGCATTATGGTGGTGGTGGTGTTTCTGCTCATCACCGGATTGTTCCTTTGGGTGTTTCAAAGCGATTTCAACATCACGACGTACGGCTATGCCAACCTCGACAGCCTGTTTATCATCGCTCCGTGGGTGTTTTTGTTTCTTGTGCCTGCCGTGACGATGCGTTTCTTCGCCGAAGAAAAACGTACCGGCACCATCGAGATGCTGCTCACCAAGCCGCTGTCCGACTGGCAGATTGTGGGCGCGAAATACCTCGCCGGCGTCGCCTTGGTGTTACTCGCGCTCATCCCGACATTGATTTATTACATCTCGGTCTCGCGCCTCGCCGTGCCTGTAGGTAACGTCGACGCCGGCGGGATCTGGGGCTCGTACATAGGACTCTTCTTCCTCAGCGCAGCCTTCGTCTCGATAGGCGTGTTCTGCAGCTCCGTGACCAACAACCAGATTCTGGCATTCATCCTCGCAGTGTTCCTCTGCGGGTTCCTTTACATCGGCTTCGAACTGATTTACTCGATGTCGCTGTTCGGAAAAGTCGACCTGTTCATCCAACAGCTCGGCATGGCAGCACACTACAGCTCGATGAGCCGTGGAGTCATCGACACCCGCGACCTGATATATTTTCTTAGCGTTATTGTATTATTCTTAAGCCTGACAAAACTCACTTTGTCGAGCAGAAAATGGTAGGAGGGCTTATGGAAAACAAGAGAAAAAACATCAAACGCAACGAGATCACTTCTTTGATTATCATATTGATAATCATCGTGTTAGTTAATATCATCGGGTCGTTCGTCTACACCCGTTTCGATCTTACCTCCGAAAAACGTTATACCCTTTCGGATACCTCGAAAGAGATTCTAAAAGGCCTCGACGACTACGTATACTTCCGCGTTTACCTCGAAGGCGACTTCCCTGCCGGATTCAAGAAGCTCCGCAAGGAGACGAAAGAGATGCTCGACGAGTTCCGCGCCTACTCCAAATTCATTGATTATGAATTTATTAACCCTTCGGAGAGCTCCGATCAGACTGAACGCAACGAGACGTATAAGATTCTCTGGCAGAGTGGCTTGAACTATTACACCGAGACAGTGCAGACCAACAACGGCGTGCAGCAGATCATGGTTTGGCCTGGAGTCATCATGAGCTACCGCGAGAACGAGGTCGCCATAGACCTCCTTTCCGGACAGTCGGGACAGAGCCAGGAAACTGTTCTCAACAACTCGGCTCAAGACCTTGAATATAAGCTCATCAGCGCGATAAAGGAGGTCTCGACGGTAAACCGTCGCACCATCGCCTTCAGCGATGGTCATGGCGAACTGGAAGACATTGACGTTTACGATATCGCCAACACCTTAGCTAAGAAATACAACATCAAGCGCGCTACACTTAACGGACAGCTCAATGCCCTGCTGAAGAGAGACTTCGACCGCGACAGCAGCATCGTCATCAAGCCGGCCTACGACGCCCTCATCATAGCAAAGCCTACACAGCCGTTCTCCGAAAAAGATAAGTTCATCATCGACCAGTACATCATGTACGGCGGCAAGGTGATGTGGCTACTCGACCCCGTCAACGCGTCGATGGACAGCCTGCAAAGCGCCGAGTCGACGATGGGACTGGCGCAGAACCTCAACCTCGACGACATGCTGTTCAACTACGGTCTGCGTCTCAACAAAAACCTGCTCCTCGCCTATCCTTGCGCGCAGATCGGACTCGTCACCGGACAAGGCAACAACCTGCAGAGCGTGCTGCTGCCATGGTATTACTTCCCGCTGCTGAGCCCTGCGTCGGAACATCCAATAGTGAGAAACCTCGAGGCAGTGAAGGCCGACTTCGTAAGTTCTTTAGAACCAACGACTTCCGCGCCTGAGATAACAAAGATTCCGCTTCTCAAGACATCCGACTACACCAAGGTGGCAAGCGCGCCGGTGTTCATCTCACTCGACATCCTCAACGAACGTCCAAACGCGAGTATGTTCCCGCAAAAAGGCATGACGACGGCATATCTCCTCAACGGAAAGTTCACCTCGCTCTACGAATACCGTCTGCCTGAGGCCATCACCGAGTCGGCCGAGATGGGATTCAAAGCCAGCAGCGTCAAGACCTCGATGATCGTCATCGGCGACGGCGACATCGTACGCAACCAGCTCGCTCAGCTCGACTACGCTAAGAAAAACAACAAACGTATAGGCTCGCCTCTGCCGCTGGGCTACGACCAATACACCAACATCACCTACGGCAACAAACAGTTTATCGAAAACGCCGTATCGTATCTCATTGAAGGTGAAGGTATTATCAACATCCGCTCGCGCGAATTGAAACTCCGTCTCCTCGACATGAATAAAATCAACAGCAACCCGATACTTTGGCAAATCATCAACGTGGTGTTGCCATCGGCACTGATGATAATTTTAGGAATAGTGTTAGCTGTTTTACGCAAAAAGAAATACCAAAAAACCGCGTAGCGGTGAAAGACAATAATAACGGATTTCAACCCGTTTAAACAAAAACATCATGAAAAAGAAAAACTACATCTTAATAGTCATAATCGCGGTTTTAGTAATAATCGCCGGCATCCTCATTGGCAACAACCGTTACCTCAGCTCGCTGCGTAGCGAGGCCTACGACTTCACCGTCTACGACACCGCCTCCATCACCAAGCTGTTCTTCGCTGACAAGAGCGGTCACCAGGTGCTGCTGCAACGCGACGCCAACGGATGGATCGTCGACAACGAATACGCCGCCAACCAAGGTATGGTCAACGAGATGCTCTACACGCTCAACCGCATACGCATCAAGATGCCAGTGTCTGTTAAGAAAAGCGATAATATCATTGCACAACTGTCGAGCAGCAACACCAAGGTCGAAGTGTACCAGATTCTGCCGAGAATCAACTTCTTCAACAAGCTGAAAATGTTCAACCACGAGACCCGCAGCAAGGTGTTTTACATCGGCGGCGTGACCCAGGACAACCAGGGCACCTACGTCCTTAAAGAAGGCGGCGACAAGGTGTATATCGCGCATCTCCCGGGACTGAGAGGCACCCTCAGCCCACGCTTCACGGCCGACCCTATCGACTGGCGCGACCATCACGTCTTTTCCGAGAAGATGGACGATATCGCATCGGTGATGTTCGAGATCAACGGCGACCTGCATAACAGCTTTATCATCAACACTATAAGTCGTGCACAGTTCACCATGACCCGTCTCGACGGCGAGCCGGTTGACTTCAGCGACAACAAGGTCCTCACCCTGATGATGGCGTTCAAAGACGTGCGTTTCGAGGCTTTCCTCAATGATGTTGAACCGGCTCGCCGCGACTCCATCATCAACTCGCCCTTCCAGCAAAGACTGACACTCACGACGAAAGACGGCCGCACCATCAGCGTCACCACTTTCAAACTCATGGCCAACGCCGACATCTACGAATACAGTCAGGAAGACCTCGAGGAATTCGAGGAGATGATAAAAGACCCTGACCACCAATACGCACTCCTCAGCGAGGGCAACGAATTCGTGCTCATTCAGGATTTTGTGTTCGGAAAACTGTTAAAACCTGCCGATTACTACAGCAAGGACTACAAAGACGAGATACCGCAGATCTACTACCAGGAGTTGGAAACTGTGGAATCGAGATAAAAAAATTAATAATTTTTCTCTACAAAATTCCAATTAATAATCGCCCAGAACTCGTTGACGTAGTTTGCGCGAAGGTTCTGGTAATCGAGGTAATATGCGTGTTCCCACACATCGCACACCAGCAGCGGCTTCAGACCTTCTGTCAGAGGCGTCTGCGCATTGCCAGTCTGCACTATCGACAGCTTGCCGGCCTTGTCAGCGACGAGCCAAGCCCATCCCGAGCCGAACAAAGTCACGCAGGCGTTGACAAACTTCTCTTTGAAAGCGTCAAAGCTGCCGAAGTCGCGTGTTATAGCGTCCATCAGCTTGCCAGCGGGCGCGGATTTCGGGTTTGGAGTCATGCAGTTCCAGTAGAAAGTGTGGTTCCATATCTGCGCGGCGTTGTTGAAGATGCCACCCTGCGATGTCATGACGATCTCTTCCAGGGTTTTGCCTTCAAACGGAGTGCCGGCAATGAGCTTGTTGAGGTTGTTCACATAGCCATTGTGATGCTTGCCATAGTGAAACTCCAACGTCTTCTGCGAGATGTGCGGCTCCAGCGCATTCATCTCATACGGTAATTTTGGTAATTCAATCATAATCTTAATTTTTTAATTGTTATATAATTTTTATTATTTGATTTTATACGGTCGACCGACCGTCTCTACTGTAAACTGTAAACAGATTAACTTTTAACTGCCTTGCCAATTTCAAGCCCGAGATTATACAACTTCCCAATATCCTCTTCTCTAATCGGTGCTCCCTTCACCTCGACCGGCTCACCCACGATGTTCCACTTGCAGTCCTCAGCGTTCTCTTTCAACGTCTTGAGTCCGCCGCCGCTCCATGAAGCACCACCAAACAGTCCGAAGACCTTGTTTTGTGGCTTGTATTCGCCAATCTCATGAAGCAAACCAACCATATTCGGGAATATGCTGCCGTAATGCGAGCAGGCGCCCAAAATCACGCCTTTGTATTTCCAGATATCGCTGAAAATGAACGACAATTCCGTCTTCGACACGTCGTAAACCTTAATCTCCTTCACTCCGGCCTCTGCCACGCCGCGAGCCACGATGTCGGCCATCCTGCCGGTGTTTCCGTACATCGAGCCGTAGACGATCACCACGCCTTCCTTGCTCTGCTGAGCGCTCCAGGCAGTGTATCTGTCGATGACCCACTGCAGGTTGCTTCTCCAAATCAAACCATGAGAAGGAGCAATCATCTTGATGTCTAAAGTCTGCACCTTCTGGATAGCCTTCGTCGCCATCATCGCCACCTTTCCGATGATGTTCGAATAGTAACGGCGCATGTCGTCTTCATAAAAATCGAGGTTCACCTCGTCGTCGAAGATGCCGCCGTTCAAGGCGCCGAAGCCTCCGAAAGCGTCGTTCGAGAAGATGATCTTCGATGTCTGCTCGTACGAAACCATCGACTCCGGCCAGTGGCACATCGGGGCCATGAAAAACTGCAACGTGTGCTTTCCAAGACTCAAAGTCTCGCCTTCAGCCACGATCTTTTTATTTTTTATCTCACCGTAGAAATTCTCCAAAGGCGCGAAGGTCTTGGCATTGCCGACAACTGTCACATCCGGCCATTCTCTCAAAACAGCCCCCACCGAGCCGCTATGGTCAGGCTCATCGTGGTTCACAATGAGATAATCGACTTTTCTGTCGCCAAGGATATGCTTAATCTGGAACATATACTGCGCCATAAACTCCGGCTCAACCGGGTCGATCAACGCAACATGTTCATCCACAATGAGATACGAGTTGTATGAAACACCATTCGGCAGCTCCATATGGTTCTCAAACATCTCCGTCTTTCGGTCATTCACCCCGACGTAATAAATATTTTCAGCTAATTGTGTTTTCATAATTTCTTGATTATCAATAATCTCAACTTTATTATTTTTTAATTTTTCACTTTTATCTTTTAACTCCTCTTCCTTTCATGTCGGCTCCACATACTCAAAATCGTCCTTTCCGTGCTTGCAGATCGGACAAACGATATCATCGGGCAACGGGTCGCCTTCGTACACCCATCCGCAAACTTTGCAAACCCAGCAGCCTTTCGACACTTTTTTCTTCGGCTTAATATTTTTCTGATAATAATCGTAAGTCACTGAGTCTAAATCGTTTACCTGCACAGCATCGAGCACGTCGGCAATAAACATGGTGTGCGTTCCGAGGTCGATCGACTTCATCACACGGCAGGCAAAATAGGCGTTGATATGCTTCGGCAGATACAGCACATGGTTCACGGCACGCAGCTCCTGCTCGCAATCCGCGAATTTGTTTACGTCCCTTCCCGACTGAAAACCAAAATGTTCGAACACCTTAAACGGCGTCTCCGTTGTCAACACATTGATATTGAACACGCACGAGTCCAAAATCAGGTCGTGCGTGTAGTTTTTCTTGTTCACGACAATCGACAGACGCAACGGATCGCCCGTCACCTGTTGCACCGTGTTGATGATGCAGCCGTTGTCGATGTTGTCGTAATTCGTCGTCAGGACATAAAGACCGTATCCTATCTTTGATAACGATTTTGTGTCCATAATTTCAAATTGTCAATTATCAATTGTCAATTGTCAACTATTTCATTTCAAAATGTTCTTTTCCGACGCCGCAAAGTGGGCATGACCAGCTTTCCGGTAATTTGTCGAAAGGAGTACCTGGAGCGATGCCATTGTCAGGATCGCCAACCGCCGGGTCATATTCATAACCGCAGACGTCACAAACGTATTTTGCCATAGTTTTAATTTTTATGTTAATTCAAATCGTTATTTCTTCTCAAATACTGCAATCTCTCGAACACTTTCACATCGGCTGAGGCACTGCATTTGCCTTTGAAGTCGTTGATACTGTTGAAGTTATGCTTCTGCATCCATTTCTCCATGCCTTCAAGCATATTTGCAATGAAATCGATGCCTTTGCGATACAAAACGCTGCACACCTGCACCGAAGTGGCGCCTGCAAGTATCTGACGCACAACATCTTCCGCCGAATGGACACCTGTCGAAGCCGATAAGCTGCAAGGAATGCCCTGTGCCGCAAGTAACGAGATCCATCTCAGGGTGCTGCCGTTCTCTTCTTCCACCGAAAGTGCCGATCCAGGAACGACTTTCATGTTCTCGATGTCGATAGTCGGGTTGTAAAAACGGTTGAAAAGCACCAGCCCGGCCGCGCCCGCCATGCTGAGACGGAATGCCAGGTTGCCGATATTTGTAAAATGGTCGCCAAGCTTCACCGAGACAGGAATGGTCACCGTCTTTTTCACTTCTTTAAAGATGTTAACCACTTCATCCTCAATATCTTTCGAAACCACATCCTTGTCGAAAGGCGACACCGCTATGTTCAGCTCCAATGCGTCGGCACCTGCCTCCTGAAGCTCCTTTGCAAAGCTAGTCCACTCGCCTTTATCGGCACAGTTGATGCTCGCGATAATCGGGATGTCCACGTTTTTCTTGGCTTCACGGATGAGGTTGGTGTAAATCGCAATCTCATTGCCGCGCAGAAACGTCTTCATGTAAAGGTCGGCATCGACATTCGAAGTATAAATATCGGTTAAGCCTTCCTCTTTCTTGATATCCGACAAAATCTGCTCCTCGAAGAGCGATTTCAACACCACCGCGCCGGCACCTGCCTTTGCGCATTTCACAATACCATCAACGGTTCCCGTAAAAGTCGAACTTCCAACAATGATAGGATTTTTCAGTTTCAATCCAAGGTATGATGTAGCTAAATTCATAATTTTAAATTTTCAATCTACAAAGATATGAATTATTTAATAATTTCAAGTCTTTTTTAAAAATTTTTACTTCGTCAAAACCACTTTCAGCGTCTGACTGCCATTTTCAGTATCCATCTTAACTTGATAAATACCCGAGTCAAGGTTGTTTAAATAATTTTCCAACTCATTGATATTCATTGAGCTAAACATCACTCGACCTGTAATGTCATAAACTGTCGCGTCGGTGATATTTACATTTTCTTTAACAGAAATCTGCACCTTGTCGGAACTCGGATTAGGATAAACGCTGAAAATCTCGTTTTCGCCAATTGTAATTTCTTCAATATCAAGGATTTGCAAGGCTAGAACGAAATCAGGAATACCATAGCCGTTATAGTTGTCAGGACTGTTTCCGTTGTTGCCTGCCGCTCTCAAAGCATCGCAGATCTCCTGTACCGATGCCTCTGGTCTTGCCTGACGCAGACATGCCACAGCGCCTGCCAACACTGGGTTGGAGAACGATGTGCCATTGCCGTTGTAGTAGTCGCCATACCAGCCGCCAGGATAGCCCGAAGCCACATAAGTGCCCTCACCCATAGCCATCACGTCGGGTTTGATACGTCCGTCGTAAGTCGGTCCCGTCGAGCTGAAATCAGCACGATCGCCTTGATCGTCGACAGCACCCACAGTGATGATATGCTCAGCGTCTGCCGGAATGCCCAAGGTGCAGTATCCCGCATATTCGTTACCAGCAGAGTTTGTGCAAATGATACCACGACTTGCAGCAATCTCAGCACCTATCGTCATTGGAGCAGTGTGACCGTCGAAATGCTCAACAGGATGATCCCACTGAGGCATGTCGAAATCGATATATCCCAACGATGTCGAGCACACGTCAACGCCAAGCGAATCGGCAAGTTCCGCGCCCGACACCCAGTTGTATTCCTCAACGATATTCTCACCATTTCCATCTTCAGTATGGAACAGATAATACGAAGCCTTTGGAGCTGTTCCAACCATATTGTTCGGGTCGTAAGCTCCCATGGTGCTAAGACACGAAGTGCCGTGTGTGCTCTGCGAATATACAGATGTTGAACCATAAACGAAATCCTTAACGCCAAGCAGACGGCCTTCATCACGCATATTATCAAAAGCGTGATGGATGTCAGTACCAACAAAACCGCCGTCCAACACAGCGATGTGAACACCTGTTCCGTTATAGCCCATATCATGCAACTCATTGATTCTCAACTGATAAACCTGTGTTTCAGCACCACCGTAGTAGCCTCTCGAAACCTCCGATTTAGCAGTTCCCTTCATCTCGTTGGCAAGCCAGATGTCCTTGTCACGCTGAGCTTCAGGAAAATCGGGGCAGTTACGCACCACTTCGACAAACTCTAAAGCATTGATGGCATCGACCACAGCCTGACTGTTGGTGTAAACCGATACGCCGTTCAACCATTTCGAAGGATTCAAAAGCTGAGCTCCACAAGCCTCAACAGCCTGCAAATACTGGGGATTGACAGGGATGTCATACTCGTCGATAGCGATGTTCAGGCGAGCACGACGTTCCAAAGCTCTCTGACTTAAAAATGCCTCCGGATTATCAATAGAATAAGGCGAATTGGCCTTGTCGGTAAACTGTACCCAGTAGATGTTTGAAGCAATTTGCGCCTGAGCGATAACAGTGCAAATTAGTAAAGAAACTAAGAATGATAATTTTCTCATAGTAATCGAAATTTTTTGCAAATATAAAAAAACTTCAAACTCCAAACTTCAAACTCCAAACTTTTTTGTAATTTTGCAGTCCCAATAATTAATTATTTTTTTGAAAGATGAATAACGAAGAAAGAAGTGGCAAGCGTCAGCACGTTGCCAGAAGAAAAACTGCCGAAGTCAGGAGATTCAGTGACGAGAGATTAGAGCAGTTTGAGAGAGAAAAAGCTCGCCGTGAGGGCGATGGAGAACGCCGTGAGAGAAAACCTTTCGGCGAAAAGAGAAGCTTCGGTCGTCGTGATGACGAGAGAAGTGAAAAAAGATCATTCGGTCGTGAAGAACGTGGTACAAGAGGTGCCGCAAGAAAATCTTTTGGAAGAAGATTTGAAGATGATGAGAAACCGGCAAGACGCGGTTTTTCGAGAAGAAACGATGACGAAAGAGACGAAAAGAAGCCTTTTGGCCGCGGCGCCAGAAAGTCTTTTGGCGACAAAAAGCCGTTCGGAAAGCGTTTCGACCATGACGACGAGCGTCCGAGAGGCGGCCGCCGGGGTTACCGCAGAGAGAAAGACCCTGAGTTCGACCGTCCGCGCGCCACTGGCGAGATCCGTCTCAACAAATACCTCGCCGACTCAGGCATCTGCTCACGCCGCGAAGCCGACGACCTCATCCTCGCCGGCGCTGTGACAGTCAACGGCGAAGTGGTGACAGAACTCGGCACCAAGGTGAAAACCACCGATAAAGTAGTGTACGGTGGACAGACCCTCAACCGCGAAAAGCTTCGTTATGTCCTTTTAAACAAGCCTAAAGGCGTCATCACCACCAGCGACGACCCGTATGAGCGCCACACCGTGATGGACCTCGTCGAAGGCGCATGCCAGGAGCGTATCTACCCCGTCGGCCGCCTCGACCGTAACACCATCGGACTGCTGCTGCTCACCAACGACGGCGAACTGGCCAAGACGCTCACACACCCGAGCCACGAGGTGAAGAAACTATACCATGTCACGCTCAACAAGCCTCTGACAGCCGCCGACTTCGCGCAAATCGAGAAAGGTCTCATGCTCGAAGACGGACCAATCACCGTCGATAAGATCGACTACGTCGCCGACGACCCGACAATGCGCGAAGTCGGCGTGGAGATCCACTCCGGCCGTAACCACATCGTCCGCCGTATCTTCGAAAGCCTCGGCTACGAAGTGATGAAACTCGACCGCGTGATGCTCGCAGGACTCACCAAACAGAACCTGCCGCGCGGACACTGGCGTTTCCTCACCAGCGCCGAGATAAGCATGCTCAAAAGAATAGAATAGTCATGAAAAAGCTGTCTTTAATATTATTGTTAATTGTCACATTATCAGTAGCTTACGCCCAAAACGACACGCTGAGAGTGATGCAGTATAATCTCCTTAACTACGGAAATTATACCAGCTATTGCACAACAACAAATAACAATACTAACGACAAAAACGGATATCTCCGTACTATCCTGACAGCCTATTACCCCGACATCTTTACCGTCTGCGAGATGGGAAGAAATGCAACATTACCCAATGAATTACTTAATAATGTATTGAATATCAATGGGTTAAACTACTGGATGACAAGCGCCGGCTCAAACACCGGCAACAATTCGTCGCTCACCAACTGCATCTTCTACAACTCCACCAAACTGACGCTCGCCGGACACCATACAGCCCAGACCTACACCCGCGACATCGACGTCTACGACTTCAAATTCAAAAACGACGACTCGGGTAAACTGGCTCTGACATGCGTCATCGCCCACCTCAAAGCCGGAACAGGCTCCGACAACGTCAACAAACGTAAGATCATGGCCGAAAACACCATGAACTACCTCGAGGCCAACTATCGTGAGAAAAACGTCCTCATCATGGGCGATTTCAACCTCTATACCTCGACGGAAGGCGCCTATCAGGCATTCACCAACCAGTCGTCCTACCCTAATTCATATTTCATCGACCCGCTCTACCCCTACGGCGTGGGTGAATGGAACAACAACGGCTACTACGAGGATTATCACACACAGTCGACACATAAAGACAGCGACAGCGACTGCCACTCATCGGGCGGCATGGACGACCGCTTCGACTTCATCCTGATGTCGGAAAACGTCTACGGCGGCCGCGAAGGCATACGTTATATCGGCAACAGCTACAACGCCCTCGGCAACGACGGATACCATTTCAACAAAAGCATCAACAACCCGATGAACTTCGCCGTCTCGCAAGAGGTGGCCGACGCTCTGTTCCACAACTCCGACCACATCCCGGTAACCATGGAACTCCTTGTCCAGTACAACATCGGCGTCAACGAATACCCCGAAAACGTACTGAACTTCGACATCTTCCCTAACCCGGCCTCGGATAACATCAACATCCGATTCTTTCAAGATAATTTAGGTAAAGCTAAAATATTGTTATTCAACACTTTAGGACAAATGGTCTATTCCAGTGACATCTTCATCGACGACTGCCTCACTGAGCATGTCATCAATGTCGATAATCTTCCGAAAGGCCTTTATTTCCTGAAGATAACAAACGCCGACGGACTGACAAATACAAGTAAAGTTATTGTAGAATGAAATTCTTCCATAAAATAATAAATGGTTGTGTAGGTTTCATGCAGAAATATCTGCCTGAGCCGTTCATTTTTGCAATAATCCTCACCTTTGTCGCCATCGCGGTAGCCATCCCCGTCTGCCACCAGAGCATAGCCGAAGTGGTAAGCAACTGGGGCGGCGGCGTGTGGAACCTCCTCGGATTCTCAATGCAGATGGCCCTCGTCCTCGTGACAGGTGCCACGTTGGCAGCAGCTCCTACCATCAAAAAAAGCATCAACAAGCTCGCATCATTGCCGAAAACACCAGCAGGAGCTATCGCTCTCGTCACCGGCATCTCGGCCGTGGCATGCTGGCTCAACTGGGGCTTCGGACTCATCGTGGGCGCCATCTTCGCCAAAGAGATAGCTAAAAAACTCAAAGGCGTCGACTACCGACTGCTCATCGCCTCGGCCTACAGCGGCTTCGTGGTATGGCACGCCGGCATCTCTGGCTCCATCCCGCTGAAGATGGCCTCCGACGTCGACGAGCTGGTGAAAGACACCAACGGCGTCATAACATCAGTGATTCCTATCGGAAATACCATCCTCGACTGGCATAACATCGTCATGGTGGTGCTCGTCACCATCGCCCTCGTGGCAATAAATTCGGCGATGCACCCCAAAGGCGAAAATATCGTAGCCATCGACCCTGCATTGCTTAAAGAAGACGATGTTGTAGAGGCAAATCAAAATTCGCCCGCTTCGACACCCGCTGCAAAACTCGAAAACAGCCGAATCCTCAGCGGAATCTTATCACTCTTGGGCTTTGCCTTTCTGGTAATCAGCCTGTTTATAAAAGGAAAAGCCTTCGACCTCGGCTCGGTGATATTGCTCTTCCTTTTCCTCGGAATAGTCCTGCATAAGACACCGATCGCGTATGTCCGCGCCTTCGCCAAGTCTGTCTCCGGCGCGGCCGGCATCCTCCTGCAGTTCCCGTTCTATGCCGGTATCATGGGCATCATCACAGGCGTCGGCGAGTCGGGCATCTGTCTCGGCACAGTAGTGAGTCAGGCATTCATAAACATCTCAACGTCAACGACTTATCCATTATACACCTTCCTTTGTGCGGCCATCTTGAATATGTTTGTGCCATCAGGCGGCGGTCACTGGGCCATCCAGGCTCCTATCATGTTCGCTGCCGGCGAGGCACTCAACGTCGACCACGGCCTAACAGGAATGGCAATAGCATGGGGCGACGCGTGGACCAACCTCATACAGCCCTTCTGGGCACTCCCGGCTCTCGCGATAGCGAAGCTTAACGCCAAGGATATCATGGGATTCTGTCTCATCGACCTTGTAGTTTCTGGAATAATAATCATCGGCGGACTTCTAATCTGGGCAATATGATTCCACGCGAGACCATAAATCAAATCATCGAGACAGCACGCATCGAAGACGTGGTGAGCGAATTCGTGACGCTGCGCAAACGCGGCTCCAACCTCATCGGAGTGTGCCCGTTCCATAAGGAGAAGACGCCGTCGTTCAACGTCAACCCTGCCCGAAACATCTTCAAATGCTTCGGATGCGGAAAAGCCGGCGACTCGGTGCGATTCATCATGGAACACGAACATTACTCGTTCCAAGAGGCGCTCCGCTATCTCGCCAAGAAATACGGAATCAAAATCGAGGAACGCGAGCAGACACCCGAAGAACTGGCTGCGCAGAACGAACGCGAACGTATGTTCAACATCAACAGCTTCGCGCAAGACTACTTCTCCAACACCATGATGACCTCCGACGAAGGTCAATCGGTCGGCCTCGCCTACTTCCACGAACGCGGCTTCCGCGACGCCATCATCAACAAATTCCAGCTCGGCTACTGCCCTAACAGCGGCTCGGCCTTCACGGAATATGCAATGAAACATGGCTACGACAAAGACCTCTTGATAAAAGTCGGCCTCACCGGAAGCTACGAAAACCGCCTCTACGACCGCTACCAAGGCCGCGTCATCTTCCCTATCCATAACCTAACGGGAAAAGTCATCGGCTTCGGCGGACGTATCCTCACCTCCGAAAAGACTAAGGCGAAATACGTAAACTCGCCTGAATCAGAGATTTACAACAAGAGTCAGACACTCTACGGCATATTCTTCGCCCGTAACGAGATATCGCGCCTCGACAACTGCATCCTCGTCGAAGGCTACGCCGACGTGCTCTCAATGCACCAGGCGGGCATAGAAAACGTGGTGGCAAGCTCGGGAACTTCCTTAACAACCGAGCAGATCCGCATGATAAGCCGTTACACGAAGAACGTCACCATGCTATACGACGGCGACGCTGCCGGCATACACGCCGCTCTGCGTGGTACCAACATGATACTCGAAGAAGGCATGAACGTGCGCATAGTGGTGCTGCCGCCCGAAGACGACCCTGACAGCTTCGTACAGAACAACCCTATCGAGGTTGTCACCAAATATCTCGAAGAAAACGCCCGCGACTTCATCGGTTTCAAGACCAACCTCCTTCTGAAGGACGCTAAAAACGACCCTATCAAGCGTGCCACAGTCATCAAAGACATCGTCGAGACCATCGCCGTCATCCCCGATCCGATCTATCGCGCGACATATATCAAGGAATGTAGCCGCACCCTCGAGATGCCCGAGCAAACGCTCACCAACGAGGTGAACAAGATTCTGCGCGCAAAATATCGCAAACAGCTCGGCCTCGACCCGAAACTCGACCAACAGCTGTCATATCAGGAATATCAAACCTATCAGCCTCAGCAGCAACAGGCTGAGCCGAAAGACACCACACCGGTCGGCTTCTTCCAGGAACAGGAACTGGTAAAGCTTCTTCTCGCCCACGGCAGTGAAACAATAGATATTAAAGATCAAGACGAAAACGGCAACGAGGTGGTTTACACTACAACCATAGCCTCAGCCATAGTCGACGACCTCAAAAACGACGGATTACTGTTCCGTGACCCCACTCACAAGAAGATTTTCGACGCTTTCGACCACGGACTCGACACCGACAGTCTTCCTACAGCACAGGAGTTCATCTCAAGTGAAGACGAAGATGTAGCCGTGCTTGCCGCCAACCTCTTAAGCACCCAGTATAAGCTCGACGACTGGCAACGCCACCGCATTGTGGTACGCACCGAAGACGATGTCCTTAAAAAGACCGTCCTCACCTCGATTTTGCGCTTCAAAGACATGGTTATCGAAGACCGCCGAACCGCCCTCGTCAAAGAGTTGCAGTCGTGCACCGATCCCGACGAACAACTCATCCTTCTTCAAAAGAAGAAAAAACTCGATGAAATCCGCACCCGAATCAACCGCGACCTCGGAATTGTAATCACAAAATAGTTTGAAGTTTGGAGTTTGAAGTGTGAAGTTTTATAACATATTGATGATGAATATGTTATGAATAATTAGAAAATTTTGCGAATACATCATTGATAATCAATTTGTTATAAAGAATTGTAAAGATTTTTTAACATTGTAAATAGGCAAAATTGGAGGTTTTAAAAGTTTTAAACATCTGATAATCAATGTTTTATAAAAATGTAATAAGATTAGTCGTTTTTCGTACGACTAATTTTTTTTGTGCATTTTAACTTTGCGTCGTAATCATTTTTATAAACAAAAAAACATTTTACTATGGGAACCTTGAGAAATTCAGTTCATTTGATTGGTCGTCCGGGCATGGATCCGGAGATTAAGAAATTCGGTGAGAACAGAAAGCTTGCCAAATTTACATTGGCCACCAACGAGAAACATTACAATGATAATATGGAGCTCGTGCAGGAAACGGAGTGGCACAACATCATCGCATGGGGAAGGACAGCCGAGATTGTGGAAAAAATCGTTAGGAAAGGCCGTTTAATGGCCCTGGAAGGCAAGTTACAGACTCGGGAGTATGATGACAAGG
This sequence comes from Bacteroidales bacterium Bact_22, assembly GCA_001603665.1. Taxonomy (GTDB): domain Bacteria; phylum Bacteroidota; class Bacteroidia; order Bacteroidales; family F082; genus Limimorpha. The sequence goes on along the minus strand of LUZN01000015.1, from coordinate 16,557 downwards.
ACAAGAACAAACGTCGCGTTACAGAGGTTGTGATGGACGAGTTTATGCTCATCGACAAAATGAGTAACGAAGACGAGTCGAAGGATTCTGCCGAGTAGTATTCATGGTAGGGGCCTGCCGCTGTGGAGCTCCCAAGTCTCCACTTCTACTGTTTTGACTACTACATTGCTTATTTTGTTTTACGATGCTCAGATTTTAATATGATCATGTCGGAAAGGTCCCTTCATGAATAAAAAATGCGCTGTGTTGAAAAAAAGACTATCTTTGTTGTTTGAAACAAACACACTGAAAACGATGAAGATAGTCTTTTTGGAGCCGTTAGGACTCACTGTGGAAGCCATTGAGAAGGCTTGTGACAATTTAAAGAAACATGGACATGAGGTTGTGGTTTATCCTGACCGCAAGCCGGAGGAGAACATTGAACGTGCGGCAGGAGCCGACATCGTTCTTGAAAGTAATATGCCGTTGCGCAAGGATTTCTTTGATGCATGTCCAAACCTTAAGATGCTTTCGATAGCATTTACGGGTCTCGACCATATCGACATGGACGAGTGCAAGCGTCGTGGCATCACGGTGATGAATGCTGCCGGCTATTCTACCGAGGCTGTGGCAGAAGAGACTATCTGCATGATGATAGGATTGTATCGTCATGTCATTGAAAACGATAAGATTACGCGTAGCTGTAAAGGTCCTTCGATAGCGCCTGGACGCGAGATTGCGGGCAAGACTGTCGGCATCATCGGCATGGGAGCCATCGGACAGAGAACAGCTGCCTTGGCACAAGCCTTCGGATGCAAGGTGATTGCTTGGAACCGCACACCGAAACAAGTATCTGGAGTGACATTTGTCGACAAGGCGACGCTGCTCAAGGAATCAGATATCGTGGCATTGCATATCGCATTAAACAACGAAACGCGTAACTTCTTGACTGCCAAAGACTTTGCATTGATGAAGCCATCGGCAATCATCGTTAACGCAGCACGAGGTCCGGTGGTTAACACTGCTGACCTTGCCGAAGCGTTGAAAAACGGCGTTATCGCAGGCGCCGCATTGGATGTCTACGATGGTGAGCCGCCATTGAGTAACGACAACCCGATTCTGACAGCGCCAAACACGATGTTGCTGCCACATATAGGATTTGCAACAAAAGAAGCATTTCTTTTTAGACTGGAAATTGTCGTGAAAAACGTTGAAAAGTTCGTTCTTTGAGAGGAACGTTCAACACACGACTAGATATTCTTCCTTGTCGCCACCGACAAAATCTTATCTCCAATTCTTTCCGAATAAACGTTGACATCAGGATTGTTCCTTAACACATCCTTGATTTCATGCGTGATGCCCGTTCCCAACAGCTTAAACACCGCCTCTTTCTGCGTCCAAATCTCAATAAAAGCCTCAGCCCTGTCATTCCGGGCGCAGCGAGGACTCTCTTCCTCATTTAGGACAAGCTTTTCAAGACTCTCCTTGTATCTCGAAATCTCTTCAATATCAATTCCCACCTCCTCATCATCAATCGCCACAGCTACAGCACCTTTGCAATGACTGATACTGAAAAACAAATCTTTTCTATCTGCAAAATACGGTTTCCCATGATCGTTGTATAACCATTTGTCACCACCAACCATCAACCATGCCACCGCACACTGCACCTGTCCCCGCAAATGCTTAATCGCCAGCATCTGCTCCTTCCGCCAGTCAGGTAGAACAGTCTCAGCCCACGACACAAAATCCTCACCCAACTCCTCAATATTATCGCAAACCAATATTTTCATACTGCAAAATTACAAAAAAACAATTAAAAACCAAACGACAATAAACCATGCCATTCAATAACCTATAACCAAAAAAATAAGGGCTCCCTTGCGGGAAACCCTTATTTTTTCTTTAACCTTAATGGTTAATTACTTGACAACTGTGATTCTCTTCACGCTGCTGCCGTTCTCAGTGTCGATTCTGACCATGTAGACACCTGATTCATACTGACCCATGTTGAGGACCATTGAATCGGCGTTGACATCCTGGTCGTAAACCATCTGACCCATTGCGTTGAACACTGTTACGTGTGTCATTGCTTCAGCATTGATGTTGAGATCGCCGCTTGTTGGGTTAGGATAGATTGAATTGACAACCTCGTTCTCAGCAATTGCGAGATGATGTACTGTCACATCGATTGTCTCTGGGCATGACATTGCGAAGTATGTTACATCTGGGTCACCATCGTGGATAACTCTGATTGTGTAAGAATACGTGCCTGGAGCCATGTTCTCATCTGTGTATGAAGTTGTGTTGGCATCGAAGATACCGATGAAGTCTTCTCCACGATAGAGAATTGCACCATAAATGTCACTTGGTGTTGGAGGTGTTGGAGGCACCGGAGCGCTTGCACTCAACTCATAGATGTTGATGAGCTGTGGTGACTGCTGTGCGTCAGCAAACAAGCAAGTCTTGCCATCGTATGTGCCAACGAAGCATCCGCCTGAACTACCAGTCCATGCTGCTGCACCACCTGTTGTATTCAAGCAGTTGTACACAGGTGATGTGCCCATTGTGTTGGTTGTGATATTGTACTCGTAAACTTCACCGTTGCCAGATTCGTTCTTGAGATAGATGATATGTTCGATATCATTGTCATCCTTGAAGTATGCAATGTCTGATGCGCTTGTCGGAGCTGAAGCTGTTTGGACAATAGCACCTGTACGATCGATAAGTGTCAAGTTGCCTGACCAGTTACCAACTACCCAGAAACCGTCTCTTACTGGATCGTAAGTGATGCAACGCATTGCACCGTAGGTTGTGGTGAATGTTGAAACCAGTGACTTGTTGGCAAGGTCAACACAGTAAACTGTTGATGAGTTGGCAACACCATAGAAGTAGTCACCGTCGTATGTCATACCACGGAGCTGACCGCAACCGCTGATATTGAACTCTTCAACGAAGTTACCAGTCATGTCGTACTTGTAGAACATTGAGGTTGAGCTTGCGCTCCATGAGCTTGTGTAGATGTTTGTACCATCTGTTGCAACACCATACTGGTAGCCTGATGTGCCCTGGAATGAGTAAACAAGATCCCACATTGCTCTGTCGCCCTTAGTAGCTGCTGTGAACTCAAGGTCGTCAACGCACATGATGTACTGGTCGTTGCAGTTGAAGTGACGGATTGCAAGGTAGATATTCTGACCTGCATAGCTGCTGAGGTCAACTGAATACTGGTACCATGTGCCGAGTTTAGCACCGTCGCCATCGCGTGATTCGCGACCGCCTGCTACTGCACCTTCCTTAGCTGTCAATGTCCATTCGTTGAGCATTGTGAAGTCTGATGCGTTCGTGCCAGTTGTTGAAACTGCAACTCCGAAGTGATCAGCTGGATAGCTGGCATCAGTTGCTGCTGCATAGAATGAGAATGTTGAACCATTGGTTGGTGTCACCTGTGATGTCACGAGGTACTCGTTTGGTGTAAGAGCACCAACACCGTTGATGTATGAACCGCTGCAGATAGCATTCGAACCTGTACGATACCAGTCAAGTGTCATGCTTGCATAGTATGTCCATGTTGAAGGAATTGCGCTTGTCAAGCACCATGTCCAACCATCGTTGTTAGCGTCGATAACTGTCCAGCCGTCTGGCATACCGCTCTCGAAGCCTTCTGTCCAGCCACCTGTTGGAGGATTTGGACCTGGCGGGTTAGTACCCTCTGGCAATGTCCATGAAACAACGATGTTCTGCTGCTGGTCTTCAACTGTGACAACTTCAGCACCGAATTCTTCTGTGCCTTCGAACTCAACGCATGGAGTGTATGTCCATGTGTAGCTCATCCATTCACCCATACCAGATACGTAGAGAGGAGCAACCTGTGCTACGTGCTCTGAACCTTCTTCCATGTCAGCAACATCGAACTGATAGAATGGATATGTTGTCTCGCCGAGGTACTGACCATCGAGCATGACCTTGTAGCTAACAGGAGCGCGGTTGCCTGCTGGAGCCATTGCGAGCTTACCAGCCATGTTAGGTGTGCCTGTAGGAGCTGTAATCTCGTGGACTTCACCCTTAGCACCCTGTGCAACGTATGCCTTGAGGATCCAACCATAGCCTGACAAACCGGCTTCACCGAGAGTGAACCATGTGGTATTGTCTTCTGATACCCAAGCTGCATTCGAGCCTGAATATGAGTTGGCACCTGCTACATAGTTAGTACTTGTTGCATTGTACATAACAATCCAGAGGTTCTTTGTAGCATCAATAGCAACTGGTGTTGGGAACTCAAATTCAACCATACCTGTTGTGTTAGGAACGGTGATGTCCATTGTACCGACTGCTGTTGCTGGAGCTGATGTACCATCATTGTAGATAGTGACATTGCCAGTGAACTCCTCATAGCCTGTTGCATAAGTTGCAACCTTTGTCACCATCTCACCTTCATATGAACCGGCTGGGAACATGACTGCCCACCAGAATGGACCTTCATCGCCAATAGCTGTTGCGATTGTTTCATCACCATACTGATACCACTGACCCTCACCTGGTGTTGGAGGTGTAGGTGGTGTTGGAGGTGTTGGTGTTGGACCAGGGATCTGGCCTTCCCACTTAGCAAAACCTGTTGGTGATACATACAATCCCTCAACTGGGATAACCTGCTCAACGAGAGTGAGAGAAACTGTCTTGTTTTCGTCAACGAAGACAACTTCGCTGTCACTTGTGTAACCGTCTAATGTAGCTGATACTGTGTATTCGGCACCCTTGCGGACATCGAACTCAACTGTTGCAGCTTCCTCGATAGTAGCTGTGAGTGTCTCATCGCCACCAACGACTGTTACTTCAGCACCCTCTGGGAACTGACCATTGCTCAAAGCAACGTTGACAGTGATTGTAGCATCCATATCCTTCTCGATCATATTTGACCAGAGAATTTCTGAGATACCTGAGCCTGTTGGCGCTGGAGGTGTTGGAGGAGTTGGAGCTGAACCAGCGTAAGTGATTGTTACGTCGTCAATCCAAATCTCATATTCGTCGTAGTTCACATCGTGGAATGCAATCCAGATCTCCTGGCCTGCGTATGCTGCCAAGCTGATCTCGTGTGAACGCCAGTTCTCATAACGGTTGTCTGAACGACGGACTGCTGCGCCACCGTTGCCTGTGCCCTTAGCACCACCGCTCCAAACCTGTGTGAAGCTTGCTGCTGTTGGGGTTTCAGCTGTTGAAACGCAAACTGAGAAGTTCTCAGGATAGTCGTCGTTAGCATTGTCTGCCCAGAATGCGATTGATGAGTTGGCATCAACTGCGTACTTCTGAGGTGATACGAAGTATGCATCTGTATCATATGCACCAACATAGTCAACATATGAGTAGCACATTGCGAAGCCTGTGCCAGTGTGTGCGAGCTCTGTGTAGTCATAACCACCGAGGTTGTCATCACTGTTGATCCACTCGCCACCGTCTGTGTTAACGATAAGATTTGTCCAGCCTTCCAAGCTACCGTTTTCGAAACCGAATGTAGCTGTCTCACGGCTGCGTTCTGTTGGAGCATAGCCTTCGTATGTGGCTGCGATACCCCACTGATACTCACCGTATGGGAGTGTTGTCCAGTCTGTGTCTGTGTATTCTAACACGTCAATGTTGATGCCTTCAGCAATAACTTCCGGTTCTTCGTTCACAACATTGTTGCGACGATAGAGGATGTAGCTCTGTAATGAGCGGTCGTTGCGTGGAGCAACAGCTTCTGAACCATCACCCAACATGATATCATCAACGTTCAAGATGAACTGGTCGTTGCAGTTGAAGTGGCGGATAGCAACCCAGATTTCCTGACCTGCATATGCGCTGAGGTCAACTGTCTTCTCATACCAGTTACCTTGAGCTCTTGTGCCACGAACCTTGTTGTAAGATTCTGCCTCAGGAGCATTTTTTGATGTCATTGTCCATTCCTGAACAATTGTGAAGTCGTCAGCATTGGTGTTGCTGCCTGTTGAAACTGCAACGCCGAAGTGCTCTGCTGCATAGCTTGCATCCTGAGCGCATGCCCAGAAGTTGATGAATGCACCAGCCTGAGCTGAAAGCTTCATAGGTGAAACGAGGAAGTTGTTAGGTGTGATAGCAGTACTTGTTGCGTTGCTGTATGAACCTGAGCAAACCATATCCTGTGAATCGTTGTGACCTGTACCGGCAAGGCTTGCACCTGAAACCAGATAGATACCACCGATTTCTGAACCGAGCACCCAATCGTAACCGTCGTTATTGCCGTCGATTGTTGTCCAGCCCTGCATTGTGCTGTTATCAAAGTCATAGAAGTTGCCGCTTGGTGCTGGACCAGCCTGCTTGTACAATGTGACGTCGTCAACATAGACGCAGTCATCATTGCTGTTCACTGATGAATCCTTAGCATATTCGAACTTGTAGGTGTGTGTACCCTCTTCTACTGGGAACTCTTTGTACTGATAGTCAAGATTGCCGCTCAAAGCTGCACCCTTCTCGACACCGTCGATATAGAAGTGGAACTTATCGTAGCTAGCCTCTGAAGAGACCTTTACCCAGAAGCCCATCAAACCGTCGTATGGTACGTCGACCACGATTTCGATTGTTGATGAAGCACTTGCCTGAGCTTCGCATGTTGACTTCATGCAGTATGTTCCGGCATGTGGATTTGTTGTTGTGATTGCCCATGGATATATTGTTGGCAAAACGAAGTCGGCCTGTGAGAAGTCGCCTGTCTCAAAGTCGACATCCAACTGTGCAGGTGTCCATGACCATTCAACCAAAACATCTTCTTCTTCCTCAGTAGCTGTGATCTGCTGGAGAGGATAGTAGAATTCGTGTGTGATGATGTCTGCAACTTCTGTCAACATATCATAGTTAACAGTGATAGCGACACCTTCGTTCTGATAACCTTCTGTGACGATACCGATTACATAGATACCAGCGAGGATTTCGCCTTCATACAAACCGGTCTCATCTGTTGTGTATTCAAATGTCTGTGCGTTGCCGTGCTCATCAACACCGAGAGCCACGATGGTGGCGCCAGCGATTGGATGCTCAACGTCAATGTCATAAACATGACCGCTAACTGAACCGAAACCTGTCATGTAAACAGTAACGACATCTGATAATGCTGATTCACCAGCATCGTAAACAGCTGTAACCTGGAAGTCATAACCGTCCATGTTGTACTCAAGACCTTCAACTGTGTAAGTTGTCTCGGTGATGAGAGTTGGGTTGACCTTAACACCGTCCTTATAGAGGTTGTAACCTTTGAGTGTACGGTTGTTAGCTGTCCATGTGAACACTGCTGCATCACCTGGATAGAGTTCATCGTCTGCAACTGCAAAGCCCTCAACAGGATCGATAGGTGTTGTGAAAGCAATGATTTCACCGTAGGTTGTACCTGCGCCGTTACGTGCATTGACCTGCATGAAGTAGCTCTGGTTAGGCTCAAGGTTGGTAATGAATGCTGACTCAACGAGATAGTCTGTCCAGTCGATCAATGCTGTTTGTGGAGGATACTGTGTACCAACCAAAACCTGCATCTCAACTGTGTAGTCACCAAGACCCCACTCTGCGAGGTATGGAGCCTCAACGTTGGTCTCACCATCATATGGATAGTAAATAACTGCCTGTTCTGGAGCAGGAACGTCTTCAACCATAATGTCAACTGGGAAGTTGTCTGTTGTTGAAGCCACTGCGAGATAGTATGTACCTGCTGGGACAAACATCTCTGAAATCTGATAAACTGCGCCTGTTGCAGGAACGTCAAATTCGAACAGTAAACCTGCTGACAATGTACCTGATGTATAGAGTGTTTCACCGCCCATTACAACTTCAAACCAGCATTCGCTGTCATATGAACCTGCAACCCATGTCAAAGTGACATGTGCACCTTCTGGAACACTGATAACTTCTGTACCTTCTGAACCACTTGCCAATGTAACGAAGTCAGAATCCATACCGTTGACATTAACCTGGATACCAGCACTGCCGTTCCAACCATCACCCCATGAATCTTCCATGTTGAATGTAACATCAACATTGGCGCGGTTGCCACGGTTAGCTTTTGCAATCTGTGCTTTTGCAACACCCATTACATTACCGTTAGCTTCTGCAATCTGACCAGCTGCTGGTTTGCTCTCTCTAATCTTCATGTCAGCGAGGTTAACTGTAACTTCACGACCTGTAGGTAACTCTAAGAAACGAGTGTAGATCACAGGAGTGTAAGTTGTGTTGCTGTACCAGTTGGTGAGGTTTGTTGTGTACCAAATCTGGCTGTTAGCTGCATCAACTGGCTGTTTACCGCAGTATGCTGCATATGGTGAGTCTGAATAGAACATCACCCAGATGTTTTCGTCATCACCTAAGAACTGTGGTTCATCAAGGTTGAGATCGAAGAAATATAATGGTGTATAATCTTCAAATGACTGATAGTAAACCATGTTGTTGAGGTCTGGTGTGTCACCGCCCTTCAAAATCACGAGGTCATAGTATGAACCTTCGCGGGCTGCTGCCTCAACTGTTGTGATAGCGCAGTTGCCAAGACCGAGTTCCTGAAGCATAGCAGGAGTGATTCTGTAACCGAAAATCATTCCGCCACCTGCTGATGAGCCGAAGAATGTGTTGCTGCCTGTGTAGCTGTAGCTGAACCACATGCTCATTGGGCCTGGGTTGATTGTCGGACCAGCGTATGTGTAGTTGTTGTCAGCCATCGGGCCGCCTTCACCGTTAAAGCCTTCCGGATAAAGAGCTGAAACACGGTTTGCACCGTTTGTACCAGCGCTCAAAAGAACGTCATCGTTGAATGCCAGTTTGTACATAGCATCGGCACCTTCTGTAGCTACTGGAAGATCGTAGTTCTTGTAGATACCTGCCGGAGCGTTGTCTGAATATGGGAGATTTGTAACATTTATTGCATTTTCCCAAACATCACCCTCAACCGGGTCGTAAGCGTAAGCTGTAACATCGAACTGCTGTGCGTCTCTGTTGCCGCCAAAGAGAACTGTCATTGTGCTGTTGACTGGACCTTCTTCAGCTTCACCTGTTGTCAAAGTAACCTCAAGTGGATGTGCTGCAGTGAGTGTTGCAGGAAGTTCAGCATTGTATGTGAAGTAGTTTCCGCTGAAATCCAATGCATTGACTGTTGTACCTGAGCCATTGATTGTGAACACGTATGGAGCCATCCAAGCGCCGTTTGGACGATAACCGAGGTCGAGGACGTCTGGAGTTGTTGTGAGCGCTCCACCAGGACCAGCTGGAGTGATGTCGAGCTTAATAACGCTCTTTACTGTAAGACGAGTACCGTTAACACCTGGATTTGATGGGTCATAGGATGTACCGTCACGATAAGCATACATGGCTTGGTATCCAGTAGTTGTCATGACGACACTACCTGCGCCACTGCTCCATGAACCGGTAACATCATTGAGGCAAATCACCAGAGTGCCAGCACCTGTGTACTCAAAAGGAGTAGTGAGTGCAACAGCTGTCTCGACAGGATCGCTAATACCATTTGCCAAAGAGAATGAGCCGACAAGGTCAGCATCTGACATGCTCACCCAAGCTGAAGTACTTGCGAATTCTGTTTCGTCAACTTCCTTCATGTAAACATTAATGTTACGTGCGTATGAAGAAGTGTTCTTCAGCCACATCGAAAGAGTGTTGATTGTACCAGCCATACCGATTTCGTCGGCTGTGTACATCTGCTGTGAGATTGCTTTTTCATACAATGAGTAACCCGGAAGATAAGCATTGGTTGTTGTCGCAGTAGGATCACCAATAATTACTTCGTCAGCTCTCATTGTGCCTACAAAGGCAAACAAAAGCATCGTTAAGAATAGAAAAACTTTTTTCATAATAGAAAAATTTAGTTAATAATTATGTTAATTTCTCAATTTTTCATTTTTAACTCCAATAAGGAGCGTCACTTTTTAGGGTGACGTTCCTTATTATTATTAATAGGTGTTCTATTACTTGACAACTGTCACGCGTTTGACGCTTGAACCGTTTTCAGTAAAGATATTGACCATGTAAACACCGGCCTCATACTTGGCCATGTCGAGGACAACCTCGTCGGCGTTGACATTCTGTTCGTAAACCACCTGACCCATTGCATTGACGATGCTGATGCGTGTCATAGCCTGAGCGTTGATGTGGAGGTCTCCGCTTGTTGGGTTAGGATAGATTGCGTTCACGAGTTCGTACTCGTTGACACCGAGACCGATCTGGTACTCAACGCTTGCTTCGCATGAGATGTTGTAGTTGGCGTCGACAAACACCACTGTGTAAACGTGGTTCTCATAGTCTGGGCACTCGTATGTGTAGTAGCAGTTAGATGTTGCACCAACGATTTCACCGTCGACCAAGATGTTGTACTTGTTAGGAGTCCAAGCACCAGCTGTTCCGCCACCACCTTGAGCTTCACCGAGTTCGCAGATGACGATGTAGTTCGGGCTCTGCTGCATGTCGCCGTAGAATGCGAGCTTATCACCGTAGTTGGCGATATGGCAACCACCTGAACTTGCATCACTTGAAACACCAGAGACTGATGAGAAGTTGAACACCTGACCAGCCATTGTGTTGGTTGTGATGTTGTAATCGTAAACACCGTTGTCACCATTGTTGAAGCAGTAAACGTGCTCAACACCGTCAGCATCCTTGTAGTAAGCAAGGTCTGATGCGCTTTGTGGAGTTGGACCAACCTGGACGATAGCGCCTGAACGGTCGACAAGTGTCAAGTTGCCTGACCAGTTACCGATTACCCAGAAGCCGTCACGCTGTGCATCGTAGGTGATACCACGCATTGCACCGTAAGGTGATGTTGTTGTGCTGATCAAAGCATGGTTGTTGAGGTCAACGCAGTAGATAGTGCTTGAGTTAGCAACACCATAGATGTAATCGCCATCGAATGTCATACCACGGAGTGTACCGCAACCTGAAATTTCGAAGCCCTCAATCATGTTGCCGTCCATATCATACTTATAGAAGTTATGAGCTGCACTGCTGTAACCCCAGTTACTGGTGTAGATGTACTCACCATCGGTGACAACACCATACTGACCACCTTCAGCGGCATTGAATGTCTTGAGAACATCCCACATTGCTCTTGAAGGAGTTGAAGTTGCTAATGCGTTAGGATCTGAATCCATTGTTGCCTTCTCAGGTTCACCTAATGTGATATCGTCAACATTGAGGATGAACTGGTCGTTGCAGTTGAAGTGGCGGATAGCAACCCAGATCTGCTGGCCTGCGTATGCGCTGAGGTCAACTGTCTTCTCGTACCAGCTGCCCTGTGCTCTGGTCTGACCGTCGCGGCCGATGCCCATAGCACCTTCGCCCTTAGCTGTCATTGTCCATTCCTGAACAATTGTGAAGTCTGATGCACTTGTGTTACCGGCTGTTGAAACTGCAACACCGAAGTGTTCAGCTGCATAGCTTGCATCCTGTGCGCATGCCCAGAATGAGATGCCTGTGTATTCAGCCTTAGCTGGTGATACGAGGAAGTTGTTAGGTGTGATAGCAGCACCTGTTGCGTTGCTGTATGAACCTGAGCAAACCATATCAGCTGATGAGTTGTGGCCTGTACCTGCAAGGCTTGCACCTGAAACGAGGTAGATACCACCGATCTGTGAACCAAGGACCCAGTCATAACCGTCGTTATTGCCGTCGATTGTTGTCCAGCCCTGGAATGTACCATCGTCGAAGTCGAATGTGTTACCTGTTGGAGGTGTTGGAGGTGTTGGGGTTGGTGTGCCACCGTTCCACACGAGGACGACGTTCATGTCTGCGCTGGCCTCTTCGTCAACGTGGAGGTCTTCGACCTGCTGTGCAACACCTTCGCAGCCTGTGAATGTGAAGTTGGTTGTCTTGTATGCACTCATACCTGTTGAGTAAACAACAGCGACACCGGCTGTGTAAGTTGTACCCTCAACGAGATCCTCAAACTGATAGTAGTTGTCGGTTGTCTCTGTTACGAGAGCGCCATTCAATGTCAAGAAGTACTTTTCAGGTAATCTGTCAACCGGGATAACTGGAGTCCATCTTGCATAACCTGTACCTGAAACTGCGATATCGTCGACTGGCTTCAAGATTTCGCTCAAAGCGATGTCATATGTTGTCTCGTCCCAGATGGTTACTGGTGTGTCACCATAACCTGAGACGTAACCTTCGAGGTCAACTGTCAGGAGGTAGCTACCTTTACGGAAGTTGTTGAATACAACTGTACCTGTTTCATCGAGTTCAGCTGTGAAGTCTGTGCCTGTCTCAAACTGGTTGACGAATGCGACTGTTGTTCCTTCAACTGAACCGATTGGCAGAGTCACGTTAACTGTAACTGTTGTCTCCATATCCTTTGGAAGGACATTTGACCATGTGAGAGGTGTCACAGGGTTGTCGTTGCCGCCGCCACCGCCACCAGGAGTGATGTCGATAGTGATGTTAGCACGATTAGCTGAGGTGTACTTGTTGCCTGTGTACGATCCGATGTTGTATGGATCTGGGTTGGCGCTGTCGCTGTGGAATGTAACTACAGAAGTAGCTTTGCTTGTGTAGTAGAAGTATTTTGTTGTGTAACCTGATGTATACTCGTGCATACCAATCATAAGGTTGCTTGTACCGTCATATTGGAATGGAGTGTCAAGTGTGATTGTTGTCCAACCTTCATTGAATGTAACATTGCCTTGGAACACTTTGTCAGCAGGTGTAACAGGAACAAAGTCTGTTGTTGCTGGGAATATTTCTTGTTCAGTGTTCACCATGAAGATTTCGATATCGTTTGTCGATGTACCGCTTGACAAGTTGAATGCGATGCTGTTGATTGTACCAGGTGTTCCGATTTCGTCGGCTGTGAAGATCTGTTCAACGAATGAGTAGCCCCACAATGAGTTGAATGGAGTTACATATGTTGTGCTTGTACCTTCACCGATAACGATCTGGTCGCGGTTACCGCCCTTTGCAGGTGATGGGTAAACTGCTGAAACACCATACTGGTAGAGACCTGGCTCCATGTTGTTCCATGTGAAGTCAGCATAGAGTGTGTCGGTGTAACCCTCAGCGAGTGTCACTGAGTCAGCCGGAACGATAGCATTTTCCTTGAGGATAGCTTTTCTTACTAAGGTGTAGTCTTGTACGCTACGACCCTTGCTGCTTACGCTGAGTTCAATATCATCAACATTGAGGATGAACTGGTCGTTGCAGTTGAAGTGACGGATAGCGATGTACTTCTGACCTGCATATGCGCTGAGGTCGACTGACTTCTGATACCAGTTACCCTGTGCTCTTGTCTGACCGTTGCGGCCGATGCTCATAGCACCTTCGCCCTTTGATGTCATTGTCCACTCCTGAACCATTGTCCAAGGACCTGTTGCGTTGTCACCAACGAACACGCCGTAGTGTTCAGCTGCGTATGAAGCATCCTGTGCGCATGCATAGAAGCTGAATGTTGAACCTGGGACGAGCATCACCTGAGGTGTGACGAGGTAGTTATCAGGTGTGATAGCCTGGCTGGTTGCGTTGCTGTATGAACCCGAGCAGATCATATCTTCTGATGAGTTGTGACCTGTGCCTGAGAGGCTTGCGCCTGATGCGAGATAAATACCACCGATAGCTGAACCAAGCACCCAGTTGTAACCGTCGTTGTTAGCGTCGATCATTGTCCAACCGGCTGGGATCTGGCTGTTATCGAAGTTCACTGAGAATGTGTCGCCATTGCCGCCAACACCACCACCGCTGATAGCTGTGTTGAGTGACCACTGAACCTTTGACATTGAAGGATCGATTTCTTCAGCGTAAACGCTCATAACTGGCTTGTATTCTTCATGGATGATGAAGTCGACTGTTTCTGTAGCTGTGTAAGCAACTGTGACAGGATCTGCCATGTTAGATGGCTCCATGCCGTCGAGTGTTGCTACACCTCTATTATAATTACCGGCTTTGACGGTAATGGTGTATTTACCTGATGAGTTGGTTGTACCCTCAAACATAACATCGTTCTGGAATTCATCTTTACCATAGAATGTAACTGTGGCACCGGCTACTGGAGCGCCGCTGATGAGTTCGTTGACGTGACCTGTCAATGTTCCATAACCTGAAACCTTAACGAGGACCTCAGGAGTTGAATGACCTGATTCGCCTTCGTCAAAGACAGCTGTGACGTTGATGTCGTGACCTGCCATGTTGTATGGGAGATTGCTGAGAGTGTACTGTTTTTCAGTGATGAGCTCGTCGTTAGCCTTTGTGCCGCCATAGTAAACGTTGAATCCGAGGAATCCACGGTTCATCTCAGGAGCCTTAGCACCATCCTTGTTGATGATGATCTGGTTCTTGAATGCTCTCACTGTACCTGAGGCTGATGGAGCTGTTGCGTTATAAGGAGCTGAATCCTGATAAGCGTTGATAGCCTGAGATGTGGCATTGAATACTCTGTACTGGATTGATGATGTCCATGTGCCTGTGTGGTCTGTCACAGCGAGGAGCAAGTTGCTGCCGTCGAAGGCAAATGGCTCTGTAAGCTGAATTGTAATCCATGCGTCTGTAGTCATAGCGACATTACCTTCGTAAACGAGGTCGTCGGCTGACATAGCAACCCAGTCTGAACCGCTTGTGAAGCTGGTCTTGTCGGTGTTGGCCATGTAAATCTTGAGGTTACGTGTGATTGTACCAGCTGAGTAGAATGAAATGCTGTTGATTGTACCAGCAGCACCGATTTCGTCACCTGTGTAAATCTGCTCAGAGATTGAGTAGTTATAGAGGTTGTATGTCGGGAGGTATGCATTTGTTGTTGTACCTTCACCAATCTGTGTCTCTGGGAGGACTCCACCGCCGCCGGCGTTGTGTTTCCACTTAATCAAAGTGCTGCCGTCAGTGAAGATCTCGTCTGGAGTAGCTGTCACTGTGTTAGGAGCGGTCAAAGTTGTGGTGAAACCACGACGAACTGTCTGGACTGTGCCGTTTGAGTTCTTGGCTTTGATCTGCCAGAAGTACTGTGTGTTAGCGTCTAAGCTGGCAATTGTGTATGAACCATAGTTGTCGTCAACCATTGTCCAATCCAAAACTGCTGGCATGTTGACTGGTGATGTTCCGAAGAGAACCTGATACTGTGTAGCATTCTCGCCACCTGTCCATGTGAGTGTCACTGGGCTTTCGACGTCTGTTTCGCCATCTTCTGGAGCAACTGCTTCAAGTGCTGTTGGAGCAGGAATCTGCTCAATTGTGCCTTCAACTGTTGCGATATCGCCAGTTGCGATCATGTAGTATGTACCTGCGAGAACTGTAATCTCTTGATCTGCTCCGGCTGAGAAAGCTGGATCAATAACTGCTGTTGGCTGGAAGCCTGTAGCATATGTGTAGAACTTAACGTCGTAGTTAACAGTAACTTTTGAGTCTTTAGCAATAGTCACTTTATAAACAGCGTCGTTGACCTTTTCTGTCATACCCTGGAGGAGGTAGTTGGCGTGAAGTTCAGCTGGTGTATGTGAGAATTCAGCAACACCACCTGTGTATGACAATGATAATGTCTTTGCTGTCTCAACGATATCAGCTTCTTGTGCCTGGTAAATCAAAGCACTTGTTGGTATTGTAACAATGCTCTTTTCACCACCTGTGTAGAACAATGTGAATTCCTCTGTGTAGTCGCCGTCAGCTGTGGTGCTGGTCTCAATGACGAAATCGAGGCTTTCGCCTGGTTCGAGAGTCTGGCCGACTGCTGGATTCACTGCGAATGGAGCATCGCCTGATGTGTTACTCATTGAGCCTTCGATTGTTGTAGCTGTTTCCATGCCGTTGGTGATTCTCACTGTGTATGGCTCCATCCATCCGTTATTCGGTCTGTCACCAAGTTCGAATGGGTTAGGAGTAACTGTGAGGCCTACTGTTGGTGTTGGAGGTGTCGGAGGAGTTGGACCTGAACCTGGAGTGTAGGTGAAGGTGGTCTTTGGCAGGAAGTTACGCTGTGTGGCTGACACTGACGACAGTGAGCTGTAGCTGTAGCCCTGAACACTTGAACCATCAACTGCTTCACCATTCCATGAGCATGACACGTATGAACCTGTAACTGTGTTGTAGAAACCAACGAGCAGGTTACCACCCTGATACTCGTATGGTGTAGCAAACACAACGTTCATCACATTGTCAGCAATGCTCAATGGGCCTTCATAAACGACTGTGCCAGGACCGGCAAAATCGCTGATTGTAGCTGCTGAAACCTCAGATACGAACACCTGGAAGTTTGCTGAGCCCCAGCTTGCACTTGCCGTTGCAGCATAGAACGTCATTCCGGTGATTGTGCCGTTTTCCATGTCTGCCAATTCTGCAGCTGGAAACACCATCTCACATTTCAGATATGCGTCGGCATAAAAGCCGTACACCGGAACGTAGCTATTGGTAGCTGTTCCGTCGTGAACTGTGAGTACTTCTGCTCTTAAGAAGCTTGTGCTTCCTAACAAGAGCACCATCAAAAAGAGAATAAGTTTTTTACTCATAATTGAATGATTTTGTTAATAAATTTGTTAATTGAATTTCTAATTTTTTTCAGTTTTTAAACCTATTTTTTATCATTTTAACTCGCAAATATACGCACTTTTTCGATAC